>CAZNFT010000063.1:0-9410 GCA_964572745.1 uncultured bacterium | reverse complement strand
ATATCTTCTTATCATTACTTAAACAATCTGGGCAAGGTTTCAATTCTGTTTTTTTTAAACAAAATATGGGAGTACTTTAAGTCAATCAGTACTAGTTGCCAGAAGTAAAAATAACCCCGACCTATGGAGGGGTTTTTCAATAATGACCCGGGGTGAAACTCGGAATTACTATCTCCAAAGCAAACCAACCCTGACTGAAATGGAGGGGTTGATCTTTACTCTTTGTTCCGGATTTTCGTCTAAAAAGAAAAGGGCGGGTCGAGACCCGCCCGTACATCTGGCGATAGACAGGAAAGAAAGATTTGGCGCAGAGCGTGGCAAAAAGCAATCCCTTATCCTGTCTAAAAATCAATCTTGTCAACTTATCAAAAAAACATTTTCATACTATCTTTTAAATGTTATATTCGGGCGGCTGAAACGATCTATTCATATTGGAGGAAAAATGAAAATCTTGATCATCAATTCAGGTAGCTCATCTGTAAAGTATCAGGTGATAAATACTGCTGATAAAAATTGTTTAGCAAAAGGACTCGTTGAGAGTATTGGACTCGAAAGATCGAGGATCAAACACAGTAAAAAAGGCTCTGATAAAGTTGTTTTGGAAAAAACTATTCCGGACCATAATGCAGCGATTGAATTATTGCTCTCATTATTGATCGACAAAGAGAGGGGCGTTTTAAATTCTTTTGATGATCTTGATGCCGTTGGACATCGTTTAGTGCATGGAGGAGAACATTTTAATAAATCTGTTCTTATTACAGATACTGTGATGAATGTTCTTGATGACTGTATTGAATTAGCTCCACTTCATAATCCCGCAAATATTGATGGAATTAAAGCAGCTAAAAAACTTCTTCCCAATACTCCCATGGTCGGTGTTTTTGATACAGCATTTCATGCTACAATGCCTGATTATGCTTATATGTATGCTCTGCCTAAAAAATATTATGAAAAATATGCAATTCGCCGTTATGGCTTTCATGGAACATCTCATTATTTTGTATCTCGCCGTTATGCTGAATTAGTAGGGAAACCGCTTGAAGAATTAAATCTTATTTCCTGTCATATTGGTAATGGCGCTTCAGTTACAGCTATCAAAGGTGGAAAATCCATTGATACCTCTATGGGTTATACACCACTCGAAGGTCTCATTATGGGGACGCGTTCAGGTGATGTTGATGCCGGAGCCGTATTACGGATAGCAGAATATGAAAACATGACTATTGACGACATGAATATGATGCTGAACAAAAACAGTGGTATTATGGGCATTTATGGTAAATCTTCAGATATGCGTGATGTTGAAGATTCAGTAGAAGCCGGTGATAAAGATGCCATACTGTTATTTAATATGTATAATTATCGTATTAAAAAATATATCGGAGCTTATGCCGCCGCTCTAGGTCGTGTAGATGGCCTTATTTTTACAGGTGGTGTAGGTGAGAATGGTGCTGAAAGTCGTGGTCCTGTTTGTGAAAACATGGGTTATATGGGGCTATATATCGATGAAGTTAAAAATGAAGAAATGATCCGTGGTAAAGAAGGATTTATTGAAACAAAAGATTCAAAAGTAAAAGTTGCTGTGATCCCGACTAACGAAGAATTGGTCATTGCACTTGAGACGGAAGCTATCGTCAGCGATAACTGAAGGTCAAAATAAAAATATGGCAAAATACACTCATTGAGTGTATTTTGCTGTTTTAGGAGCTTTTTATGTTAACAGTTGAACAGATCAAAGAAGAGTACGATGGTATTCTTGAAAAATTTGCAGAAGTCAAGGCCTATACTGATATTGATGAAAAAGATGCTATGATCAAGAAACTGAGAAAAAAGACGCTTGAACCTGATTTTTGGAATGATAATTTATCGGCACAAAAGATAACCAAGAAAATATCCGATCTGGAATCTGAGATCAAACGCTGGAAATCTATGAATCTTCTACAGGAAGACATTGAGCTTCAGTGGATGTTAATAGAGGAAGGAGCTGCAGATCTTAAAGAACTGGAGGAGCTTGTCTTAAAATTCGTCCGATCTGTTAATGATATTGAGATTGAAAAGCTTCTTTCAGCTAAACAGGATAAAAATGATGCTATTTTAGTGATCCATCCGGGAGCAGGAGGCACAGAATCGCATGATTGGGCGTCCATGTTGTATCGCATGTACACGCGCTGGATTGAACGTCGTGGTTTTGAATATAATGTTTTAAACTACCAGGCCGGAGATGAGGCCGGTATTAAAGAAGCTGTCATTGAAGTTAAAGGTCCTTTTGCTTACGGATATCTTAAGGCAGAGATCGGTGTACACAGATTGGTGCGAATTTCGCCCTTCAATGCTCAAGGTAAGCGACAGACTTCTTTTGCTTCAGTGTTTGTTTATCCCGAAGTAGATGATGATATTGAAATTGAAATAAACCCTGCAGACTTGCGTATTGATACTTTTCGTGCAAGTGGAGCTGGAGGTCAGCATGTTAACAAGACCGATTCAGCCATTCGAATTACGCATATTCCCACGAATATTGTGGTTTCTTGTCAGAACGAGCGTTCTCAGCACAAGAATAAAGAATCAGCCATGAAAGTGCTTAAATCGCGTCTTTACGAACAAGAACTAGAAAAACAGAGAGCCGAAAAAGCCGAACTCGATAAAGCTAAGACAGATATTGGCTGGGGTTCACAGATCCGGTCTTATGTTTTTCAGCCCTATACATTGGTGAAAGATACGCGCACCGCCCACGAAACCGGAAACCTCCAGAATGTAATGGATGGCGATATTGATGGCTTTATACAAGCCTTTTTGAAGTGGAATATACAATAATCTAGTTTTGACATGATGTTTTCCGACAGGATAACACGATATACTTGATGCTTTGGATTTTTAGTTCGCTGATGTTAAGAGCTAGTAAGGGAAGTAAAACCTTTATTTGATAGTCTTGGTATTTGAGATACGTCAATTGCCACAGGCTTTAGCCCATGGGTAAAAGCTATACAAAAAATAGGATTGTAAGCACATACCAAACTTAGTTCTATCCATTATTATAAAATTTACTACAGTTCACCAAGTGTCGCTTTCTGTTTACTGATTCATCTCATTATCCTTTCAAAAGCAATCTACAAATCCTGTTATTTCGTTAAAGGATTTCTGTCAATTTGTCAACACGCTTGTGCGGACTCATTACGGTCGGAATGACAGTTTAAAGAACACATTTCTTGTCTTTCCCTTCAATAGTCTGTATTTTTATAAGCATGGAACATTTTTTGTTTTCATGAAATATAAAAAAAGCACTGATTTAAAAAATAGGATGCATTATGAAAAGAAGAATTATCACGTCTTTTCTATTATTAATAGTCGCTCTCTTATTGAGTAGCTGTATGTTTGGACTTCCTGATTTTGTACTAAATAAAACGGTAAAGATTAAAATTGGTGAAAAGCTTTATACCGAAGATGATGTTTGGATAAGATTAGATAGTATCACAGTAGATACACGAAATTATTTGACGAATACACCCGGTAGGGTTGTTGCTGAATTTACTGTGGGTCAGGATACATCCGGTGTAGAAGTTTGGAAGCAGAATATCACTTTTGTAACTGATACAATGAATTCACAAACATTTAATTCCTGTTGGCAGGGAGATGTCGGTGAGGGCAATTTTTATATTATGACTATCACGAGAGTAAGCCCCCACCGCATAGGAGAAGTCGATATCCCTGATGAAGATTATCGTGTTTCTTTTGTTATTGAAAAAGCTATAGTTGCCTACAAACCGAATATTTATCTCTATCCCAAGAAAACTACCCAAATGACGGTTTCTCTCGACTTTCCCAAGGGCGGAAAAGTGATTGAGTCTATTCCTGATTTTCCTGATAAATGGAAAAAGATTAAAGTTGAACCCGATGCTAAGATCAATGAGACATATGACTATCTGTTTTACGAAGCAAGTCTGCCAAATAAATGGCAATACAAGCAGGGTTGGTCTGTTACTCAGAGTAATCTTGAGGCATTTTTTAGATCTAATCTTGCCGATTATGGTTTTATTGAAAATGAAATAAATGATTTTTTGGATTATTGGATCCCACGATTAATTGAACATTCTTATTATAATATTTATCCTCAACATACTGACAAAATCAACGAGCTTATAGACTTGAAAATTAGTAAAAAACCAAGATCTCTATTGAGAATGTTCTATGTGATCGAGCCCGTCAGGTCTCCAATGATAAGCAAAATAGACACCCCCATTATTCCCGAATTTGAACGCAAGGGATTTACGGTGGCAGAGTGGGGAGTTGTTTTTAAGTAAAAAGGTAAAAGCCTGCTCTACGAAGCTCGAAAAGCGTAGTAGAGGCAAAAGACGCTATAAATCTTATCTGTTTAATAAAACAGGAAGAAATGGAATATCGTTGAGACCCAAAGCTTTGGGTCTCAAATTAAATCCGGGATGAGAGTTTATTGCATTTGATGAAGATTTTAAAATTTTTCCGCAGCGTCTAGCCTCTTGATAGACACTGAACTTCAGTCAAAATGACTGTCTTGTTTGTCTTTTGTCGCTTATCATACAATATTATCAACAATTTGACCCAAATTTCAACAAATCCATTGATTTTTTTCTGTTATGAAGCTTAATCATTTATTACATTAGCGCAAGTTCCGGTCGGAATGAGACATATATGGGAAAATCCTGAAAATCTAACATAAAGCGACGAAGAACCACATGAATGCAAAACTAGTTTTAGAAAATGGTATGAGCTTCGAGGGGAAAGCCTTCGGTGCACCTGTTTCCACCTCTGGCGAGGTGGTTTTTAATACCGCCATGGTTGGCTATACTGAAGCCTTGACCGATCCTTCATATTATGGACAGCTCCTTAGCTTAACCTATCCACTGATCGGTAATTATGGCGTTCCAAACGAGATCAGCGATGATATCACAAAATCTAAGTGGGAATCCTCTCGCATACAGGCTTTTGGTTTTATCGTTTCCAATCTTTCAGATATTCACTCCCATTGGGATTCTGATATGAGTCTTGATGAATGGCTGAAAAAGGAAGGTATTCCCGGAATATCCGGCATTGATACGCGTGCGCTTACAAAAGTTCTTCGCGATAGCGGAGCAATGCTGGGCAAAATCCTTATCAATGGCCAGGAAGTGGATTTTTACGATCCAAACAAAGATCTTTTAATAGAAAAAGCAGCCGTCAAAGCACCTGTTGAACATGGAAAAGGGGATAAGACCGTTCTACTTATGGACTTTGGTTGTAGAAATAGCATTATTGCCAATATTGTGAGACGTGGTTTTAAAGTTATTCAGGTGCCTTACAATTACGACTGTTCACATTTAAAATATGACGGTATCATCCTTTCGAGTGGCCCCGGTGATCCTGCCCGATATTCTTTTATGACCAGTAAGATCAAAGCTTTCATGGAAGAGAAGAAACCGATTTTAGGTATTTGTCTTGGCCATCAGTTGCTTGCATTAACGGCAGGTGCCAAAACCTATAAATTGACTCATGGTCATCGCTCTCAGAATCAGCCGGTTATAGATAGACTTAGTGGCCGTGCTTATGTTACATCGCAGAACCATGGTTTTGCTGTAGATAAAAAATCTATTCCCACCGGATGGATTTCTTGGTTTAAAAATTTAAACGATGGAACTAACGAAGGTTTATGGCACAAGAATTTGCCAATTCGTTCGACTCAGTTTCATCCGGAAACTATGCCCGGTCCGGTAGATACGGGATTTGTTTTTGACGAATTTAAACGTTGTTTCTAAGCGGGGAAAAAGATGGATAATAAGATCAAAAAAGTTGTTATACTAGGTTCTGCAGCCATTAAGATCGGTGAAGCGGGCGAGTTTGATTATTCGGGATCGCAGGCGATCAAAGCTCTGAAAGAAGAAGGTGTAAAAACCATTCTGATTAATCCCAATATTGCTACAATTCAAACCTCCGATTATCTTGCAGACAGGGTTTATCTTTTACCGGTGACGGTGGATTTTGTTGAAAAAATCCTAGAAAAAGAAAAACCGGATGGCATTTTATTGTCTTTTGGGGGACAAACCGCTTTAAATTGCGGGCTGGAACTATATGATAAAGGTATTTTAAAAAAACATGGTATTCAAGTTCTTGGCACACCTGTAGAAACGATCAGAAATACCGAGGATCGTAAAAAATTCAATCAGGTTCTAGATGAAATTAATGTTGATTACCCTAAAAGCAAGGCTGTTGGATCTTTAGAAGCAGCCGAAACATTTGCTGATGAGATCGGTTATCCGGTTATGATGCGTATTGCTTATGCATTGGGTGGCTTGGGTTCAGGTGTATGTAGAACCAAAGAACAACTAGTTGAACGCGCTTCAAAAGCATTTTCTTATACTAGCCAGATACTGATCGAAGAATGGTTGGGTGGTTGGAAAGAGATCGAATATGAAATTGTCCGTGATAAATACGATAACTGTATAACGGTTTGCAATATGGAAAATGTTGATCCCCTGGGAATTCACACGGGGGAGAGTATTGTTGTTGCGCCATCACAGACACTATCAAATCGTGAGTATCAAAAATTGCGAGGTATTGGGATTCGTGTTATCCGTCATCTTGGTGTGGTGGGCGAATGTAATATACAGTATGCACTGGATCCTTTTTCTGAAGAATACCGCGTGATTGAGGTGAATGCACGTCTCTCGCGTTCATCAGCACTTGCTTCAAAGGCAACAGGTTATCCTTTGGCTTTTATTGCCGCAAAGCTTGGCATGGGGTATGGCTTGCATGAACTATCCAATGCTATTACCGAAACTTCGGCCTTTTTTGAACCTTCACTTGATTATATTGTCGTCAAAATGCCACGTTGGGATCTGAAAAAATTCAGGAATGTGTCCCGTCGTATCGGTTCAGCTATGAAGTCGGTGGGCGAGGTTATGGCAATAGGACGTAATTTTGAAGAAACGCTTCAGAAAGCCATCCGAATGTTGGGAACAGGCGCAAGAGGATTGGTTGCAAATGAAAAATTTGTTACATCATCTATAGAAGATTCTCTTTCAAAACCCAGTGATGAGCGTTTATTTGCGGTTGTGGATGCCTTTATAGAGGGATACTCCATTGAGTGGATATACGAGCGGACGCGTATTGATAAATGGTTTCTTCATAAGATCAAGAATGTGGTCGATATAGCACTTCGTTTGGGACAAGGTGAGAATTTAGATGATTCATTTTTATTAGAAGCCAAGAAAATGGGTTATTCCGATGAGCAATTGGCTATTTTGGGATATAAAGAAGAAGAAGAAATCTATAATATGCGCTTAAAAGCAGGTATTCATCCAAGTATTAAGCGAATTGACACCGTGGCAGGCGAGTATCCTGCTAAAACAAATTATCTTTATCTCACTTATGAAGGTATTGAAGACGATTATACAGAAAAACATCCCGATGCAGCGATTATTTTAGGTGGTGGTCCTTATAGAATTGGGTCATCGGTCGAGTTCGATTGGTGCTGCGTTATCGCAGGTAAAACTGTCCGTGAATCCGGTAAAACATCCATTATGATCAATTGTAATCCAGAAACCGTCTCTACAGATTATGATGAATTTGATGCCTTGTTTTTTGAAGAATTGACATTTGAGACTGTTCGTGAAATTTATAATAAAATTGATCCTGCGGGATTTATTCTTTCAATGGGTGGGCAGATCCCTAATAACCTGGCTGTCCGTTTAGACGCAAATGGTCTAAGAATTCTTGGGACAAAAACAGAATATATTGATAGAGCAGAGAACAGATCACTTTTTTCCGCTATGTTGGATGATTTGAATATCATGCAACCGGAATGGAAAGCATTAACAGATACAAAGTCTGCTTTAAAGTTTGCTAATGATGTGGGTTATCCTGTTCTTGTGCGACCTTCTTATGTCCTTTCAGGGGCAGCTATGGCCGTTGCGACCAGTGACCTTGAACTCAAAGCTTTTTTGCTGGCAGCTGCGGATGTATCAAACGAATATCCTGTGGTCATTTCAAAATTCTATGAAAATGCCAAAGAACTGGAATTTGATGCAGTTGCTCAAGATGGCGAGATCATTTGTTATGCTATTTCCGAGCATGTTGAAAACGCGGGCACACATTCGGGGGATGCAACTCTGGTGCTTCCGCCTCAGCGAACTTATTTTGAAACCGAACGTCAGATCCGTATAACATCGGCTAAAATTGCAAAAAATCTTAAGATCAACGGACCTTTTAATATTCAATATATTGCCAAGAATAATGAAGTCCGCGTGATCGAATGTAATTTACGTGCTTCGCGCTCATTTCCTTTTGTATCTAAGACACTTAACAAGAATTTTATTGCTATAGCAACCAAGGTTATTTTGCGTGAAAAACAAAAGCCGATAAGAATACCCATGTACGATTATGAACATGTAGCAGTCAAAGCTCCTCAATTTTCATTTACGCGATTACGGGGCGCTGATCCGGCCACGGGGGTAGAAATGTCTTCGACAGGCGAAGTGGCTTGTCTGGGTGATAATTTTCATGAAGCATTTATTAAGGCATTGATCTCTGTAGGATTTAAATTTCCTGTCACAAGTATTTTGATCTCATCGGGACCTACAGCCTCTAAAGCAGAGCTGCTAAGCAGTATAAAAGTTATTTCCGATATGGGAATGATCATCTTTGCAACGGGTGGTACATCGGATTTTCTAACAGCTCACGATATTCCTAATTTAAAATTGAACTGGCCTTTAGACGAAGAAAAGCCGGGTGTTGTTGAATATCTTAAAGAAGGTAAGATCGATCTGGTTGTTAATATCCCTAAAAATTATAACGAAGACGAATTGACCAATGATTATACCATTCGACGTGCAGCTGTGGATTATGCCGTTCCTTTGATCACGAATCGTCAAGTTGCCATGCGCTTATTCGAAGCCTTATCAAAAATTAGTAAAGAAGACTTAAAAATAAAAAGTTGGGATGAATATAGCGTAAAATAATGAAGCTTTTTCTAAAGCAAATTTTTTAACTAAACTGAGGCGGATTTATTTATCCGTCTTTTTTATTATAGAAGCCTTTGCATAAGTTAGTATTATCATATTTTGAGAGAGAACATCTTTTTTTCGTTTTAAATTTCTCCATAATCAGTCCCGGCGAGGCATAATTTTCGCAAGATTTTTTATGTATCTGCGGCAGATATTATCTAATAATGGGGAGAATTATAATAAAAGTACAGCCCTTTAATAATGCTTCCAAAATAAATTTAATGAAGGGGACGCAATGTTTTTGATATCAAAATACTCAAGATTTTTCCATAAAGAAGTAAATATGCCTGTAGAATTGAGAGCATGTTTTTCTAAGCAATTCATTCACAGTTACATATAAATAATGTGAGAATAAGCACATAAAAAACGGCTAAGATACTGCAAGACATTATTAATTAAAAA
>CAZNFT010000062.1:0-9488 GCA_964572745.1 uncultured bacterium | reverse complement strand
AATTTTATTTTTTTTATTGCTTTTTCTGTTTTCTTGGAATATTTTTAATAAAGACACAAACCAATGATGAAAATGAAAAACACACAAACCATGTTATCGTTAATAATAATATTAATCATAGTATTAACTAGCTGCGATTTTCCTCAAAATAATAATGATAATTTTATCTATACTTACCCCAGCATAGGTGATACGTTTACAATAATTAATATGAAGACTCATCAAGTTGATAATGAAGTAAAAATGGATTTACCAGATGGGTTGCAATTATATGGATTGTGTATTTCATCAGATAAAAATCATTTGATTTTTGCTGGTTTTGATGCGAGCAAGACTGAAAATCCAATATGTATTGTTGATTATAGTATAAGCAAAGATACAATTGAAAGTATTTATAATACTGGAATTCAATGTCTAGCAGTTCCACGAATTGGAACTGCTATTCTAGACAATAATGACAGCAAGGTCTATTTATATACACACAAAAATGGATTATATGTTATTGATTTCAACAAAAAAGAAACTACTTTAATATCTTCTGAAATTGATGTGGCAAAGTATTTCTACACTTTTGATGACTGCTCAATGACAATAATTAAAAAATATATAACTTCAGGTTTCCAAAGTGCAAGTTATACTGAAATGGAATTCTACAATAATGATTCAGTATTATCTCATGCTGAGTTTATTTTAAATCAAAACGACATTGATAGCGTAGATGTAATGGATATTGCTTATTCGCCTCAAAAAAATAAAATATTTATTACTTATCTTTTATCAAATGGAAGATCTAGAAATATAAGTGCTTATTTTGGTTCGTATGATTTGGAAACATTAGAATTTTCAAAAGGAAATTTTACTTTCCCATGGAGTACAAGGTCATATACAATTTCAAATTCGGATTTACTTGATGAATGCTACGTGGCTGGTGAAAATGATACAGTTTATGTTATTGATGTTTCAGATGATAATTATTCCATGAAGGATCATATAATATTATCAGGAAAAACAGGAGGTCCAACAACCTCTATTTTACTTGAGGAAGAAAACATTGCATACTTTGGATGTTACAATGATAATCGTGTTTATATTTACAATCTAAAGACTAGAAATATTATTAATCAGTTTTATGCTGAAAGGCCATATAATTTTATATTAGCTAAAAAGTAAGCAATCTAGCACAAATGAAATAGAAATTAATCTATTTCAAAACTTAGAAGGAGAGTCGTATGAAACGATTTCTGTCAAGCCTGATTATTGTCTCAATAGTTTTGCTCATGCAGATAAGTCCAGTTTTCGGATTTGATGTACGACAAAAGCTAAGTGATATAACGGATTTTTCTCCCGTTATAATTACTGCCCAGACAATTGAATCAACTACCAAAATTGAATCAGAGAAAAACTGCGATAATGAAGTTGTCATGACTTATGTTAATATGGAAGTGACTTCTTGCATTAAAGGATCAGTCGATCCATCATCAATTATCACAATAAAAATGATTGGTGGTCGGCATGGATCAAAAGGCACCTGGCATGAGCTTTATTCTAACTTTATAAAAGGCGAAGAATACCTCCTGTTTCTACACCAAGTGCAAGGTGTTGAAAATCTATGGGAAATGAAAAGCATTTCATCAAAACTCCCAATTGACAATCAGAAATCAAGTCAGAAAATTGATTGTTCAATGCTAAGACATGATGATTTTTATCAAAAAGGTATGAATCCAGAAATTGATAAAAATATGCTAATTGAAAGAATAAAAGGTTTTATAAAAAGACAAGGAGGTAAATAAAATGAAAACAAGAAATCAAATAATATTCATATTGATTATAATTGCCTTCTCTAGTTTACTATTTGCGACTGATATTTATAATCTCCTTGATCCAATTTATGGTGGGCGATACGGTAAGAAACCTAGTGATGGTCCTCCATTTTATAAATTTGGGAATACTACACAATACTACCATATAGCATCAGCAGCATATCAGAATTATACTTATGATGTTACTGCTTGTTTTGATGAATGGAATAATGCAGGTTCTGTGGAAATTTCAAGCCATATCTCTTACGGCTTGAGTCTCCTCACATTTTGGTCAAGTGATGGATATCCCGGTATTGTTAATCCGGGTTCAGCGTTAACTGATGATAATAACTATATCATTGATTTATCAGGTTCAAATATTAAATTGAATACTTTCCACAATTGGCATAATATCTAAGCGCGCACCATAATCACGTTCATAAAAATGGATTTTATATTTTTTCGTAGTATCTTTTGTCGTTATCTCAATTACATAAATTCCATAGTTAAGCACGGTGTGTTTTTCGATAATTTTGTAGGCGAGAATTTTACCAAAGAAATTATTATAAAATATTTCTTTTGAGCCTGTTTCAAAGGACACCAAATCAGTTCCCAGAATGTCATCATAATAATCCAATAACGAATTGGGATTTACTTTGCAAATGTCTAATAATGATATAAAAGATTCATAATTTACAGATTCATTGACAATCATTTTTCCATTTGATTCAAAAGAACTGGCCATTTTGTAATCCCCCCGAAAAAAGAGAGTTTTTAAAAGTAGAATTTTCTAATTAATTTAAACAAAGGAGAATTCTATGAAGAAATCAAAATTTACAGACAGTCAGATCATCACAATTTTAAATCGGGCAGAAAAAGGTGAACGCGTACCGGATCTATGCAGAGAGATAGGTATTAGTCACGCAACATTTTATAAATGGCGATCTAAATACGGTGGCATGGATGTATCTTTAATGAAAGAAATGAAAGCACTGCAGCAAGAAAACAAACGTTTAAAGAAGATGTATGCAGAAGAATGTTTAAAAAAAGAGATATTGCAGGAGATCATAGAAAAAAAGTTATAAAGCCGGCTGAACGCAAAGAGCTGGCAAAAGACATCGTAAAGACAAAAAAGCTTTCAATAAATAAGGTTTGTGACATAATGAGTATTAGTGAAACCTGTTATCGATATACTGCTAAAAACAGCAGTGAAAATGACATCATTGCCAATTGGCTGATAAAGTTAACCAGTGATACCCATAAAAGCAGATGGGGATTTGGCCTGTGTTTTGATCATTTACGCAATGTAAAGGGTTTTAAATGGAATCATAAGCGCGTATATCGCATCTATTGCGAGCTGGCTTTAAATCTAAGGATTAAGCCAAAAAGAAGGATTAAACGAGATAAACCGGAGGCATTATCTGTCCCTGCAAGTATTAATAAGATGTGGTCAATGGATTTTATGAGCGACTCGCTAAGAGATGGAAGAGCTATACGAACATTTAACGTGATTGATGATTATAACCGGGAGGGTTTAACGATCGATGTGGATTTTTCTTTACCTGCTGAGCGTGTTATCAGGTCACTGGAGCAGCTCATTGAATGGCGGGGAAAACCCAAATCAATACGATGTGATAATGGCCCAGAGTATATTAGCAAGGATCTAAAAAAGTGGGCTAAAGATAATAATATCAAACTAGTATTTATTGAACCCGGAAAACCAACCCAGAATGCTTATATTGAAAGATTTAATAGGACAGCACGTCATGAGTGGTTAAATTTATACTTATTTGAATCAATTGAACATGCTCAGGAACTCGCAACTCAATGGTTATGGACGTATAATAATGAACGACCTCATAAAGGAAATAACGGCTATCCACCTAGAATGGTTCTGGGAGTAGCTTAATATCTACCTTTAATTACTCCTAATTAGGGGAGGACTTCATGAACACAATAATATTAAACGAAGAGAAACCATTGCGCATTACCGTAATACATCTATTTCTTTTCTTAATCGTGCTACTCAATTATTTGCCAGCTCAAAATCTATATTTTACTTTAAATGAAGAAGGAATTATAAACACATCAAATTTTGATGTTAATTCATATAACAATCTACTAGCTGTTTGGGATCAGTATCCTTGTCCTTCAGGAGATATTGAAAACGAAAGTGATGATGGTGCAGTAATATATGCTCGATATTTTGATTCAACTGGAGTAATGCTTAGTTCAATTATTCGAATCGACTCGAAAGAATCTTCCAGTATCAGCAACACACGACCAGATATATCTATCAATAAAAATAATAATGATGTTGCAATAGTCTGGCAAAAAAGATCTGAAAATTCTGAAAACGATACTCGGACAAGTACTATTATTGCAAGTATATTAAATCAAAATCTTGAAGCGATTAATTACCAATTCAATGTTGATACTACTGATACATTAAATCAGACTTTCCCAAAAGTAAAATATTTAGCAAATAATAATATTTTGGTAGCATGGTATGAAAGACATAATGATGGTCAATATTATTTCGCCAAAATATTCAACCACCTCGGTGAGGTTGTTACAAATAAATTCAAGATCAATCTAAATAATATTTCTTCTGGCACTGTTCACTTAGATATCACTTCAAATGGTTTTTATTGCACATGGGACTCATATTTACAATTTTTCGATAATTGGGGAAACAAACTGTCGAATGCAATTGATGCTCCTTTTCAATATGTAAATGCAGTAAAAACCCTTACAAATAACGAAATTTTAATTATTGATCGGAATCATCCATATCAGAATACTCTGGAAGGTATAATTTATCAAATTGATAATGGAATATTTTCATCTCCATTTCGTATAGATGACGATACTACCAGTTCATATCATCATGGAACAGATATATCGATAAATAAAGAGGGGGATTATATTATAACATGGGCGGATTTCAGAAATGATAATAATAACAAATATTCAATGTCAGACATTTATGCTCAAAGATTTGACAGCGATAATAATCCCATAGGCATAAATTTCAAAGTAAATCATGAGAAAATTGAAATCCCTCAAAGAAGCTGTAAAGTTATACTTCTCAACAAACACTTTGTAGTTACATATTTAGAGCCCGATACCTCATCGAATAAAACTTATCCTGGTGGAGATGCTATTGACATAACATCACTGAAGAATAATATAGCATGTTCTATTCAAAATTACTTATTCCCATCACCAGGTGAAATATTGGGTTGGGAATATCTCTTTCCATTTAATCCAAAAGTGGGCTTCGTTTATCCCAATCCTCTACAAATGAATTGTGATAAAGTTATTTGTATAAATATTGAACCAAATAGAGATGTGTTGGTTTATAATGAAATTTATAACATTTTAGGTCAAAGAATTATTAAAAATAGACCTCAATTATTCCATTCAGGAAAACATATAATATCTTGGAGTACAATGTCAATAAATGGTAAAGACCTTTGTAGTGGAGCATATATCTGGAAAATAATTATTGGAGATAGAATAATTAATAGAAAATTTACCATACTCAAATAAACTCAAAGGAGGTGATTCCAATGTGGATTTTAATTTGAACTTCAACAACAAAACTTAACCTAGGAGATCTGTATGAAAACAAGAATAAAATTCTTTCTTTTATGCTTAATCGCAACAACTATTTTTGCCTTTGCTAATGATAGTAGTTTAGATTTAGTAATTAAGTTTAAAGTTCCCGTAATAAATGTTTCTGAAAACCTAAACAAGGCAAATATCAATAACATTTCATCTGAAAAAGAGTCACTTAAAAACTATTTTAAGTCTCTTTCAGAAAATATTGAATTTGAGAAACTCATTCACGGAGCTAAGGCAAGTGATACATTGTATATTGACAAAAAAGGTAAAAGAAAAAAATTAAATAATTGGTCACAGGTTTTTAAAATAAAGATTAAGAACCCTTCAAAAGATGCGCAGAAAATTATTGACGAACTATCAAATTTTAAGGAAATTGAGTATGTAGAATACCCAGCAATTGCAGTATATGATTTCACACCAGACGACTTACATAAAGAAGGTACTCAATGGGAATTAACTAAAATTGAAGCTGAAGATGCATGGGATATTACAACAGGTAGCAGTAGTATAATAGTTGCTGTAGTTGATGGTGGTATACCTTCACACAATGACCTTAATGATAATATTGTTTCTGGTGATGCGGGATATTCCGGTGTACATGGTTTAATGGTAGGTGGAGTAGTTTCTTGTGTAACAAATAATGATTTGGGTTTAGCTAGTCTAGGATATAGTTTATCCGTATTAGCTGCAGATAATAATTCAACTGGTGGTATTGCAGGGGCAATATTACGTGCAGCTGACCCAGATGAATACGATGCTGATATTTTAAATTGTAGTTTTCATGTAGTAGTATATTCTATGGGATACTTTTATAATTATGACGCGCAAGCAGTTGAAGATGCGATAGATGATGCAATAACTTGGGGTAAAATTGTTATTGCAAGTGGGGGAAATCCCCCAGGTGCTTATGAGGATTTCACTGTACCTTTTACTCTATGGCCTGCTGCTTATGATGATGTAATTGCTGTGAGTGCAACAAATAGCAGTGATGCATTTCCAGCAGGATTTAATTATGGGTCTTTTATCGATTTCTCTGCTCCAGGAATTGGTATTAATGTACTTACTACCCCTAACGATTACACTACTGCTAGTGGTACATCATTTTCTGCTCCTTTAGTAAGCGCTTTAGTTGGGTTACTAAAATCAAATGATAATGATTTAACACTTCAACAAATTAAAAAAACATTAGAATTAACAGCAGTAGATCTGGGTACTACAGGAAAAGATTCGTACTTTGGTTATGGACGTATAGATGCATATGAAGCAGTTAGGAATTTGTACGTACCAGATGTGTACTCTACAATTTCCTCTGCTGTAACCGCATCAATTGATGATCAAAGAATTTTAGTCACTGGAACTGTAACATCTACAGCAAATGTTTCAGTACCATCTGATAGAAATTTGATTATTGAATCCGGCGTAACCTTAAATCTATCATCATATAAAATAGAATCAACTGGGGGAACAATAACAGTTGAATCTGGCGCAACGATTAATCCCTATATTTGTCGGAAAAATGGTTCGACAATAAAAGGCTTTTATCCCACACTCTCTTCAGCACTTAGTTCAGCAAATTCTGGTGAAACTATAGAATTTGAAGCTACAAAAACTTTAACAAGTAACTTAACAGTACCTTCTGGTGTAACACTGAAAATTGAATCAGATGCAAGCTTAAATTTAAGCACCTATTCGGTAGGTACTAGTTTGGGAACAATTCAAATTGAGAGTGATGCAACAATTACACCAGATATTAGATTAATGTCAGGTGCTACTATTGATGGATTATATCCTACAATAAGTAGTGCATTTACAGCTGGATCAGTTGTTGAAACACGTGGAATACATACGTTTGCAGATCATTTAACAATTGCCTCAGGTAAAACACTAAGAGTGAAAGAGAACTGCCAATTAAAATTCCCAGCTGGAAAATATTTGAATGTCTCTGGAACATTATATGGAACTGATGCTATTTTTACAAAAGCATCAACATCCTGGGGCGGAATTAAATACTTAGCTAATAGCTATGGAACTCTTGATAACTGTAGTATTTCAAACTCCATTTATGGGGTTTATTTTAATGGTGCAAACGACCCGACAGTCGAAAATTGTACTATCTCAAATTGTACATCTTATGGTATTTATGCATATAACTCAGATCCTGTTCTTGAAACAAATGAAATTTCTGACTCTAGAATATATCTTAATAATAGCGATGCATACTTTGAGGACAATTTAATTGTTGATGCTACTGGTTCAAATGCTATTTACATGTATGGTGCTTCTGCTCCAACATTATTTGACAATACGATTGGTTCTGAAGAAGTTATGGTTACCATAGAAACAGATGGTAGTGACCCAATTTTTGGTGGAAACGGGTATCTTGGTTATAATGTCTTATATAATGATGAGAAAAATGATGGTGTTTTATGGGCCAATAATGATTCTTACGTTTTATTGGGATATGGACCGATTGATATGGGACCCTATTGGGCTGGCTATAACTCAATTATAGGTGGTGAGAGTCCCGTGGCAGCCATAGATCAAAATTCTGAAATTGATGCAACTCATTGTTGGTGGGGTAGTTCTACCGTGCCTTGGTGTTATGGAGATGTTGATACTTGGGCAAATCTACAAACGGATCCTGGTGGTGGTAGCAGTTTAAGCAAGACAATTCTTCGAATCCCTGAATTTGTCGATGTGGATGATATGTCTGAAAGTGTAGCTAGAAACTTATGGAATGATGCTTTGAATAATATGAAAATTGGAAATTATTCTAGTTCATATTCCACTTTTAAGGACATAATTCTTCAACATTCTGATTCAAGATATGCTATCAAAGCTCTAAGTATGTCAAGACGTTTATGTAAAGACCAAAATGTCGAAGACGAAGTTTTATTACTCACTAAGCTTTTAAATCAAACTGATAATGATAATTTAAAATCTATTATTAAATCAAAACTAGTTTCAAATTATCGTCATAATCAAGAGTTTGATAAAGCAATTAGTGTGACTGAAGAAATACTTAAGGAAAATTCAGAGAATTTCCGTGAGAATGCAGCTCTTTTTGATATGTTCAATTACTATCATAAAGATGTAATTAATCTCAAATTAGCAGAGGAGTATTTGGATGAACTCAAATTTTTGTATCCAGATAGCAGATTAACTCTAATTGCTCGCTCTGATTGGGGTGAAGATATCAGTAAAATAGAATTAGCTAAAAGAATTTTACCTGAAATGAATGAAGGTGAAGAAACAATTTCACCTAAGTCATTTGAGCTAAATGCAGCTTATCCTAATCCATTTAATCCATCAACCATAATTTCATTTACACTACCAAATGCAGGTGACGTTTCAATAGAAATTGTGGACATACTAGGACATGTAGTTGATAAATTAGCATTTAATTTATCTGCAGGTGAACATGAAGTTGAATATTCACCTATTAGCTTATCCGGTGGTATTTATATCATTAAGGTACATTATAACGATCAGATTAAAGTTCAGAAAATAGCTTATCTCAAATAATTCAATACTGTATTATTTACTAAAACATGTAGCCCCTTTAATATTAAAGGGGCATTTTTTATGAAGCTCCCTCGCCCCATGTTGATTCTTTAATTGTATACTGAACCGTAGATCCGTCAATATTGTAAGCTATGTAAAGACCATACGTTCCGGATGCGGCCACCGGGTCAGAATAATAGAAATACAACTGTGCCTGTCCCAGAGGTACGGAAGTGATGTGTGATTGACGTAATGTAAGGTTCAGGAACGAAACGGATCCGCCCGACCCTACTCCCTCGATATTCTGAATGGCAGACTGAAGAAGCATTAAGTTCTCAATTAGAGTTTTAGAGTTTGAAAGTATAGATTCACTTGCAAACTGTTGTTTTATTCGGATTTTTCTATCCGCATCTATTTCAAGAAAATAAAATATAAAAAAGTTGCGATGCGGTGACAATCAATTTCATTGTATTTCTCCCCTCTCCCCCCTATTTTTAGCTATTGAAATTATTGAGATATAACAAAAGACCCCAGTTTTCACCGGAGCTTTGTTCG
>CAZNFT010000061.1:0-9572 GCA_964572745.1 uncultured bacterium | reverse complement strand
TTTATCGCCTAAAAAATAACTTATTCGACTATTATAATTTAAAAATCAATTTCCATAAGACATAAGATAAGCTGATCTTAGAAAATCTTTATTTTGGACGGATATGCCTATTATTATGTGCTATAAAAAATGATTTTTCGGATATAGCATGGTGAAATTTCATAGAGTTTAGCTCGTCGTTAAGGTTAAAGTTGAGGTTGAGTAAAATATCGATGTATTGATTTTTTTTCTCAATGATCTTTAGAGAGTTGGAAGATAGCGAGACGCGATATCTTCCTTCGCCCCTATCCTTCGGATGCCAACTGCTCTATTAAAGCCCCTGTGGGGGACGCTTTGCCTACTTCTCATGTTTTACGAGTATGTTATCGATAAGCCTCACACCGGCAAACTTAACAGCGACTGCTATCAGTGTTCTATCTGTGAGTCTGTCGGTTAATTCCAGTGAAGGATACCTTCTGGCTTCTAAATATTCTAATTGAGCATTTGCTGTCAGCTCTATTTTTTGACGGGCATTTTCTAAAGCAGATTTTAAATCAAGTCCTTCATTAAGTTCTTTTTTGAGATCTTTTAATGATCGTGAAAGTACTAATGCTTGTTTTCTATTCTCCGGACTTAAGCGCGTATTGCGGGAACTCATGGCAAGTCCATCATCTTCTCTTACAATGGGAGCAACTATAACATCAAGGTCCATATTCAGGTCTTCGACCATTTTAGTCACAACCGCTGCTTGTTGCGCATCTTTTTGTCCCATCACCATTTCATGAGGTTTTAGGATATTAATTAATTTTGTTAGAACAGTCGTAACACCTCTAAAATGTCCTGCCCGTGAAGCACCACAGAGTACTTCAGTAATCTTTTCTACATTGACCCAGGTTAAGGATCCGTCAGGGAACATGTCCTCTGCATGAGGATAAAAAACAATATCCACACCTCTTTCTTTTGCCAATGCTTCGTCACGTTCTATATCTCTGGGATAAGTATCCAGGTCTTCATTAGGCCCAAATTGTGTGGGATTCACAAAAATAGACATCACAAGCACATCACAGCTTTTCCTGACCGCATCCACCAAAGATAAATGGCCTTCGTGTAAGTAGCCCATTGTCGGGACGAATCCAATTTTCTTGCCTTGTAAACGCAGCTCGGTAGCTCTTTTTTGCATTTCCTGAATATTAGAAATTCTCTCCATTAAAAGCTCTCCTCTTCATTCGGAAACGACCCGGCCTTAACATCTTTGGCATAATCACTGAGAGCAGTTTTGATGGTTTTAGCGACTTCGGCATAGAGGCGAACGAATTTAGGTCTGAATTTTTCGAACATACCCAGCATATCTTGGGTAACTAAAATTTGGCCATCGCAATCTTTTCCGGCACCTATTCCAATGGTAGGAATAGTTAAAAGCTCTGACACTTCTTTGGCCAGATCTGCCGGTATTTTTTCAAGAACAAGGGCAAAGGCACCTGCTTTTTCAAGAGCCAGCGCTTCTTGTTTTAATCTTTCAGCATCATCTGTACTTTTGCCTTGAGTTTTAAAGCCACCGAATTGATTAATGCTTTGTGGGGTCATTCCCAGATGTCCCATCACAGGAATTCCGGCATTAACACAGGCTTTAACCTGCTCAAGTATTCTCATTCCACCTTCCATTTTCACGGCTTCTGCTCCGGCTTCTTTTAAAAGTCTTCCTGCATTTCTGAGAGCTTCTTCTACAGAAACCTGATAACTCATAAAAGGCATGTCGGCAACGAGTAAAGCATTTTTAATTGAGCGTTTAACCGCACGGGTGTGATAGATCATTTCATCCATCGTTACCGGCAAAGTTGTATCCTGTCCGGCAAATATCATTCCGACTGAATCTCCGACCAAAATAAAATCTATGCCAATTTCATCCAAATACGATGCAAACAAAGCTTCGTAGGCTGTTAAGGAAGTGATCTTTTCACCCCTGTTTTTCATTTTTATTAAAGTTTTAGTCGTGATTTTCATAGCAGATATTTCCTCTTTTTACTCTTAGGGAAGAACGATGATCCCGCCTCCCAGTACTTTATTTCCTTGATAAAAAACAGCGGATTGACCCGGCGTTACAGCTTTTACCGATTCATTGAAAAATAGATGATAACGCCCATCTTCCAGAGGCTCCATTCTTGCCATTACACCCGGATTTCTATATCGGATTTTAACAAGAAGATCAGTAACTATGGAAGGTTTAGGCCCATCCAGCCAATTTAGATCTTTTATGGTACAGCCCAGATCCTCCATATCCATGGCAAAACCGATTTTTACCGTGTTACTTTGAGGATGGATAGCTCTCACATAAGCGGGCTCTCCTAAGGCAATGCCCAGACCTTTACGCTGCCCAATGGTAAAACGATAATATCCATCGTGTTTACCAATAACTTTTCCCTGCATATCGACAAAATTTCCTTTGGGGATCTTCTTGAGATCTTTAGAAAAATATTTAGCAAGAAATTCTTTGTAATCGTTATCAGGAATAAAACATACATCCTGACTTTCAGCCTGCTTGGATTGTGGCAGATCGAGTTCCTGGGCAATTTGAAAGATCTCATCTTTCGTCACATCGGCCAAGGGAAAAACCGTCCGTGAAAGCTGTTCCTGATTTAAGCGCCAGAGAAAATACGATTGGTCTTTTGCTTTATCTTTTGCCCGGTAGAGTGAAAACTGGCCATCTTCTTCAATTATTTTGGCATAGTGGCCTGTCGCGATCTTTTCAATTCCCATTTTGTCGGCGATCTGGAGCAAAGGTGCCCACTTTAAGTGTAAATTACATTGCACGCAGGGATTGGGTGTTGCTCCCCTGAAATATTCATTGGCAAAATATTGGACAATACAGTGATCGAATTCAGCTGTTTTATCAGCGACTATATGCTCAATAGCAAAGCGATCACAGACAGCTTTGGCTTTTTGTATCACTTCTAATTGTTTACTCTTATCATGAAGATAATGATCAGCCAATTGCAGAGTTACTCCAATGACATTATATCCCTGCTTTTGGAGCAAGTGAACAGCCACAGTGGAGTCAACCCCACCGCTCATTCCTAGAATTATATCCTTTTTTTTCTCCATTGTGAAAATTACAAAGAATAATGTAATATGCTAAGTGTTTTTTATAGGAAGTGCTTTAGCCATTTCACTATGTCTTTCGTTTGAGATTCCTCCACTGCGGTCGGAATGACAGAAACTATCAAGGTCTTACTCGATCGTTTTCTTCTTAGTCAAACTCCTTAGACCTTCTATAATGATAAAGATAGTAAGTATAGCTATTATCGCATTTGCAATATATAAAATAGGTCGTTGCTCATGAATAAAATTGATCTCATTGATAATAATTCCCCACATGGACATGACTATCATAAATACCATGGGTAGTCCGGTTACCAGCCATTTCCAGCCACCTTGTTTTTTAAGATATACACTCATAACAATAAGAGATAGAGCTGCAAGTGTTTGATTCACCACGCCAAAAAGTGGCCATATCGCCATTGCGCCATTTCCGTTGGCCCCGCCCGAAAAGGCAAGAATAGCAGCCGTGATCACAGCAAAAGCTGTCGCGCCAAATTTTCCCTGAGTGGGTTTAAAGTTAAGATCTTTTGATACTTCCTGAACAATATATCTCTGCAATCTAGTAGCCGTATCTAAAGTGGTACCTGCAAAAGAAGCAACAAAAACACCCATAATAATGACAGCGATATCCTTGGGAATACCTGTTGTTTCTATCATATTTCCTGCTCCGATTACAAAAGCCGATACTTTTGATCCCAGTCCGGCAGAAGCAGTCCACGAAGAGTAGTGATGATTCCAGGCAGGCAGACCGCTCAGTATTTGTCCATCTCCTGTTTCATAAGATAAAGCAATTCCTGCTGAAACAGCCACAATGACGAGAACAGCCAAAAAGCTTTCTGTCAGCATAGCTCCATATCCCACAAACAGAGCATCAGATTCCTTACTCAGCTGTTTTGAAGACGTCCCGGAACCGACTAAGGAGTGAAACCCCGACACAGCTCCACACGCAATGGTAATAAAAATAAAAGGAATAATGGGTGGTGCACCCACAGGATGCAAATTCACCGCAGGTGCAACAATATCCAACCCCTGAGTAAAACTTGTGGTCACTATGCCTAAAAAGATAAGAAGCATCGCAATGACCAATTGCCAGGTATTGATATAATCTCTCGGTTGTAGCAAGGTAGTTACAGGCAAACAAGAAGCGATAAAAGCATAGATAAACAGGAGAATACTCCAGACCCCGGTTGCCGGAATGCCTGCAATGGCCGGCAAAGTAAGCGGTAGAAACTTTCCCGCTATCATTGTGCCATACATCAATAAAACTGCAATAGCGGTGGATAAAATAATATTGCCATTCTTTTTATAGATGACCCTTCCCAGAACGATGGCAATAGGAATTTGCATCCAAACAGCCAATACAGACGATGGAAACATGGCAAATATAAGGGCAATAATTAGACCAAAAATAGCTATAACGATCCAAAGCACCAAAAATACAACAATGAAGAAAAATATCTTAGAGCGCTTATTCATATAGCGTTCTGTGATAACGGAAATGGATTTTCCCTCATTTCTCAAAGAGATCACCAAAGCGCCAAGATCATGTACGGCTCCCATAAATATGGAACCAAAAAATACCCATATCATGGCCGGAACCCAGCCCCAGATAATTGCAATAGCCGGACCCACGATAGGACCAGTCCCCGCTATTGATGCAAAATGATGGCCAAATATAATAGAGCGTTTTGTTGGAACAAAATCTATGTCATCTCGCTGTGTAGTGGATGGCACACTATTCTTATCAGATATATTAAATATCTTTTTAGAAAGGAAATTTCCGTAAAATCGATAGCAGATTATATATCCCACAAAAGATATCACGACAAGAAGTAAAGCCGACATAATTCACCTCTTTAATTGCTTATTTTTATTTATTATTTAAGACGAAACAACTTTTTTCTAGGACATTTTTATGCAAGGAATTTCCATGAGAATCCATTGAAACAATGAGAGGCATAGCTTTAATTTTCAAGACCCATAGGGCTTCGGGGACACCAAATTCTTCCAGTTGATAAACAGCCTCAACACTTTCAATATGGTCTGCTAACAAAACAGCAGCTCCACCCACGGCAGATAAATAGACGGCAGAAAACTCCTGTAATGCTTTTGCTGTTCTCTCACCCATGCCACCTTTACCTATCACCGCAGATATGCCGTATTCTTGCAAAATCTCAGCCATGTAAGCTTCTTCACGGATGGACGTTGTGGGTCCTGCAGCTTTACATATCCATTTTCCCTCTTCTTTTAACATAATGGGTCCACAATGGTAAATAGCCGAATTTCTGAGTAACTCACTTAATTCTTCACGTTTTTCTTCAAGCAGCCAAGAATGAGCCATATCGCGAGCCGTCACAATAATTCCGGATAGAAGAACTGTATCGCCTATCTTTAATCTGCGGATCTCTTCATTAGTCAGAGGCAATGTTAAAGATATTTTACTCATGGTCCATCCAAAGAATAATACATTTCTTTTCGTCGGCAAACCCAACACATATAAGAGATAGAAACAAAAAATGAAGCAGGAATACGATGAGATGCACCGACTTTTACGGCAAGAACAGTGGTCTTTCCACCTAATCCCATAGGACCGATCCCTAATTTATTTGCATCTTTAAGCAAACGCTCTTCCAACTTAACAAGCAAAGGATCCTCATTTACATCATCCAAAGTTCTGAACAATTGCTTTTTAGCAGTCTGCATGGAAATAATCCTATCGCCTCCTATTCCTATACCAAGAATACCGGGTGCGCAGCCTTTTCCCTGAGCTTTTTGGACGGCATCCATCACACAGGTGTAAACTCCGTCCAGATCGCGATCTGCTTCTAGTCCGGGACTCGGAATAGCATACTGAGAGGATACATTTTCGCAGCCTCCACCTTTCAGCATACATTTAACAAGAATTCCATGTTTGGACCATTCCTCGAATTCTATGTAAGGAATTCCCGAACCCAGATTATTCCCGGAATTTTTACCGCTAATAGACGATACAGCATTGGGGCGCAAATAAGCTTTCTCGCTTGCTTGTACCACTGCCTTTTTAACACATGATCTGATCAAGCGGGTTGAAACAGATTGATTATAGGAAATATAAAAAGCCGGCAGTCCTGTATCCTGACAGAGCGGCCGGCTTGTTTTTCTTGCACGCTGAATATTTTCAGAGATCATTTCCAAAACATATTGAGCTACGGAATTTTCTTCTTCTTTTTTCAGCGCTAACTTTAAGGCTTTTTCAACATCTTCAGGAAGTTCAGTAGAAGCTTGCCGGATCAATTCCAGCATCTCAGCTATGAATATGTCTTCCTGAAAAGAACACATTTTAGGGCTTGAACATAGCTAAAAGATTATCAATATGCTTGGGGTCATTACTTGTGCAATCTGCTTGAGCTTTCTTGATAACTTTTTCTTTAATGATCTCGCCATAAGTTGGACGAGGTTTCTTATATATTGTACCCAAAGCAAGGTTTTTTTCGTAATTTGCAATATCAAAAGCTGCCACTTCATCTGAAGGATCATGATCGTCATTAAGATAAATAATGCGATCACGAATCAGTTGATATTGATCTTTTCCGCGGAAAGTAATACAGGGTGAAAGCACTTCTACAAAAGAAAAACCCTTGTGTTGAATAGCTTCTTTAATGATCTTTTTACAATGTTTAGGATCACCGGAAAAGGTTCTTGCAACAAAGGATGCATTGTAGGCAATCAACATTCTTACAGGATTTAAGGTTGTACCCATATTTCCATAAAATGTTGTTTTAGTTTTAACGCCCAACGGTGTTGTAGGTGAGGCCTGCCCTTTGGTCAAACCATAAATATTATTATCCAGAACGAAATAAGTAATATCAATGTTTTTACGTGCAGCGTGGCCTATATGACCGGCACCAATTGAAAAACCATCGCCATCACCACCAATAGCTACAACTGTGGATTCTTGCGATGACATTTTTACGCCTGATGCAAAAGGCAACACGCGGCCATGAATTCCATTAAAAGAATAGGCTTTTACATAGCCCGGCAAACGAGAAGAACAGCCAATCCCCGAACAGACAGCAAGATCTTCAGTTTTTAATTCTAATTCCGCAAAGGCGCTGGTCAATGCATTAAGAAAACCATAGTCGCCACAGCCCGGACACCAAATGGGTTTTAAACCACTTTTATAATCTGCAGTTTTTAATTTATCACTCATTTGCTTGCCTCCATCTTTTCCCATTCAGTTGTGATCTGATCTAAAATTTCCTCCACCATAAATGGTGCACCGCCGGTCTTGCGGAAAGGTTTGACCTTACAGTTATACTGACTAAAACGCAGGAACCCACGTAAATAACGGCGGAACTGCCCGGCATAGGATAATTCAGGAATAATGATCATATCCTTGTGTTCAATAAACTCTTTAAAGGGATCTATCAAAAATGGGAAGATCAGTTGAGGTATCATAGCAGCTACCGAAATACCCATATCATTTGCTTTAGCAATGGCTTCTTTAACAGCACCTTTTGTTGAACCCCAGGCAATAATACCTAATTTGGCATCTTTTGGGCCATAAAAGCGTTCAAAACGAAATTCTTTTTTAATGTGATCGAATTTCTTCCAGCGTTTTTCAGTCATAGTTTGATGTGTTAAGACATTACTGTCCGGATTTCCATATTCATCATGTTCAATACCGGAGCCCAGATATTCACCACCTTTTATACCAAGATAGCTCATAGGTGATACACCGATTTCGGTATATTTAAAACGCTTGAAATCTTTCAGATCTTCTTCATTTGGAGTATCGCGATTATAAAGCAATCTAAATCCACGGTCGGGTGATGAAATAAATCCCCTGCTAATAGATTCTGTGCGTTGACCGATAAATTGGTCAGAAAGAATGATAACAGGCATCTGATATTTTTCTGCAATATAAAAGGCAAGAACTGCACAATCGAAGCAATCTTCAACATCGGCAGGAGCAATCACAACTCTTGTAGAATCCCCATGAGATCCCCATATAGCTTGCATAAGGTCAGACTGCTCAGTTTTGGTCGGTAAACCTGTAGAAGGACCTCCACGTTGGACATTAACAACCACGAGTGGAAGCTCTGCCATTGAAGCCAATCCAAGACCTTCATTCATAAGCGAGATACCGGGACCTGAGGTTGCCGTCATAGCTTTCTTGCCGGCAAAAGATGCACCCATAATAGCATTAATAGCCGCTAGTTCATCTTCCATCTGCATACAAATACCGCCCTTTTGAGGCAAATACTTTGAGATCCATTCCATGATCTCCGTCGATGGCGTAATGGGATAACCGGCATAATATTCAAGACCTGCATACATAGCACCTAAAGCCATGGCTTCATTTCCCCTCATCACCAACCTCGGACCTCTGGGTTCATACTCAAAACTAAAAGAATCATAGGTATTGAAATTATTTTTAACATATTCTTCACCGGCCTTTAAAGCAGTGATATTTGAATCAATGACACTTTGATCTTTATGTTTGAATTTCTTTTTAACGGATCTTTGTAAAGCTTCTTTAGGGAGTGAAAACAATTCAGAAATTGCGCCAAGCATAATAACATTTTTGGCTTGTGTTGTTCCTGTAAGATCTTTAGATAATTCTGCAAAAGGTATTTTGTACCACAATTCCCGTTGTGCTTCAGTAAGAGGAATATCTTCATCCGGCATAGGATCATTAACATCAGATACAATAATGACCTTTTTTTCCAGAAGCATTTCCGATTTAAAGCGCATAAAATCTTTCCAACTGAGTACAACCAGAATATCGACCCTATCACCTTGAGTCGAAACCGGCATATCACTCATTCTTACACGAACTGAGCTTTCGCCGCCACGAATCTGTGGTCCAATACTTTTTAGCATGAAAACAAAAAGCCCCTCACTGGAAGCCGCATTGACTAAGATCTCACCTGCTGAGATAACTCCATCGCCACCGGAACCTGCAATTCCAATTACGATATTTCTGTTGTTTAGCATTTTCCCTACCTTGTTTAGTATAATTAAAAAATTAATTCTTTATATAAACACGAAAACGCTTATAAAGCGTTGATTCGTAATTCCTAATTTCATCAGTTTCATTCACTTAGATCAATTAGTTTTGCTGTTAAATAAAATCCCTTCAAACAACGCTTTAACTTAGGCACTTTTAATGCAAAATGTCAACCATCATTTATGATTTTTTTTGTAGATACCTCACACTAAGCTACAAAGCTCGGAGTGAGCAAAATCGGGGCAAATGATTAACTCAAAGCTTTGATCTTCTTATCCTTAATAAATAAATCAGGGCAAGGTTTCAATGATCTCTTAGAGAAAACATTGAGAGTTCTTTAAGTAAATCACTATTAGTTGCCAGAAGTAAAATAACCCCGATGCATGGAGGAGCCTTCTCGAATATTGAACAAGAAATATCAATATGTGATTTTTGAAGTTTTTGCATATTGAACGGGGAATAGCGATATACGATTTACGAAATCCCAAGTAAGAATGTTGAAGTG
>CAZNFT010000060.1:0-9632 GCA_964572745.1 uncultured bacterium | reverse complement strand
ACCTACACCAACCCCGAGTATGTCGAGTGGGTTGAACATTCTTGGGAATGTCATGGTAAAAAAATCTTAATTATTTTTATAGGATAGATACGACTTTAAATGTTAAATTACAGACTAGGTAGATATTTTTAACACTCTGGATTATTATCTAAACGATTTGTAGGAATATATGAAAATAATCAAAACCTTATTCGATTCCGTTCAATGTATTGAGCTCCCGCGCTTTGATGATGAGCGTGGGTCATTTATCAAATGCTACGATGATGCATCATTTAAAAATGCCGGTATTTCCAGCTGTTTTAAAGAATCTTATTTTTCAATTTCAAAAAAAAATGTTATTCGTGGAATGCACTTTCAGCTACCTCCGAAAGATCACGAAAAACTGGTCTGTGTAACTCTTGGTGCTGTAAAAGATGTGATTCTGGATATTCGCAGGGAGTCGCCAACTTACGGTGAAGTCAGAGATGTGGTGCTCAGCGCCGAAAATCATTTGGCCTTGTATATTCCACGCGGATTCGCCCACGGTTTTATGAGTCTGGAAGATCACACAATTATGAATTATCTCGTCGCAACGGTTCACAGTCCTCAGCACGATATGGCTATTCGCTGGGATACTATACATTACAACTGGAATAACGATTCTCCCATTATGTCCAATCGAGATATCAAGGCTCTGCCATTGAGCGATTTTAAAAGCCCTTTCTAAAAAAAAGAGATCAAGATGAAAGTATTTATTATTGGTGCATCGGGTTTGCTTGGAAGCAATTGTTTAAGACTTATGCAATCTGATCCCGACTTTGATGTCATTGGCTCCCATTATTCTTTTGCAACGAACGATACGGAATATTTCGATGTTTTCAATCCCGCAGAAACCACTTTCGATCTTAAAGCCTTTCATCCCGATGTGATCATTCATACCGGTGCTCTCACACATGTTGACTATTGTGAAAGCCACGAAGAGGAAAGTTATAAACATACGGTAGCTTCCACCGAAGCAGCCATCAAATTGGCAAATTCATTCAAGGCGAAATTCGTTTTTATTTCCAGCGATTATATTTTCGATGGCAAGAATGGTCCCTACGATGAAGAAGCCGAACCCAATCCACTTTCAGTGTACGGACGTCACAAACTTCTTGCAGAAAAATTGGTGAAAGAACACTGCGAAAATTATCTCATTCTGCGAATTACCAATGTTTACGGCAAGGAAATTCGTGGTAAGAACTTTATTGCTTTCCTGGCAAAAAGAGCTTTGTCGGAGAACCCAAAAGAGCTGCGATTGCCACAAGATCAGTACGCAACACCCATAAATGCAGCCGATATTGCAAAATTTCTTGCTGTGATGCTAAAGGATGACAAGCAAGGTATCTATAACCTGGCATCGGATGAATATTTAAATCGTGTTGAACTGGCCGAAAAGGTATTGGCGCATTTCTCGGGGCATGAAATTAAAATTAAAGCATTAAATACCGCCGAGCTGGGACAGGCAGCTCCTCGTCCATTAAAAGGTGGTCTTAAAAACGACAAAATCAAAAAAGAATATCCTCAGATGACATTTTCGACTGTGGATAGATATCTGGAGGAAGAATATGGACTATAAAAATATTGATAAAAATTTGGTTTCAATCCTTAGCGCTATTGCGCAAAATAATATCAAGCGCCCCATGGAACCGGGAGTTGACTATATACCCGCATCGGGTAAGGTGCTTTTTGAGCAAGATTTGCTTTACGGTGTTGATGCCGTTCTGGATGGCTGGCTTACCGGCGGTCGTTTTAATAAAGAATTCGAGAAGAAACTGGCAGAAATGCTGGGATCCAAACGTGTTTTAACCGTGAATTCAGGTTCATCGGCCAATCTTCTGGCGCTTGCAAGCTTAACTTCACCCAAATTAGGCGAAAGAGCACTCAAGCCCGGCGATGAAGTTATCACTGTTGCTTCGGGCTTTCCTACAACGGTTAATCCTATTTTGCAATTTAGCTGCGTGCCTGTATTTCTTGATGTGAGCGTGCCGGGTTATAATGCCGACCTTTCTCTTTTGGAAGACGCTATTTCGCCCAAAACCAAAGCCATTATGCTGGCCCATACTCTGGGAAATCCTTTCGATTTGGATACAGTGATGGATATTGCCAAAAAACACGATCTTTGGGTTATTGAAGATAATTGCGATGCCTTGGGTGCTGAGTTTAATGGCAAGAAAACCGGAAGCGTCGGCGACTTGGGAACTGCATCTTTTTATCCTGCTCACCACATCACCATGGGAGAAGGCGGCGCCTTAATGATCAACAATCCTCAGCTCATACGCATAGCAGAAAGCATGCGCGACTGGGGACGCGATTGCTGGTGCGAAACCGGTCACGATAACAGTTGCGGGAACCGCTATAATGGTCAGCACGGAGATCTTCCCTTTGGCTACGACCATAAATATGTTTACTCCGAAAAAGGCTTTAACTTTAAGATCACCGATATTCAGGCAGCCATTGGACTGAGTCAGATGGAACGCGTTGATGCTTTTGCCGATAAACGTCGACACAACCACAGCTATCTTCAGACCATCATCAAGAATGAATTGGGCGATATGATTATTTGCGATCAAGCTCATCCAAAAGCTACACCCTCCTGGTTTGGCTCTACCTTTACATTGGAAGAAAACTTTCCCGGGACGAGACATGAACTTTTGCAGTATTTAGAGAATCATAAAGTCGGCTCACGCTTACTTTTTGCCGGTAATATTCTTAAACAACCCGGATATCTAGACATGCCACATAGAGTGGTGGGTAGTCTAAAGAATACCGACAGAGTTATGAATGATACATTTTGGCTTGGAAGCTGGCCGGGACTCGAGGATCGTCATCTTGACTATATTGCGCAGCAGATGGTGAACTTTGTGAAAGAGAATCGCTAAAGATTTCTTTGCGAAAGAATTAATATGAAGTGTGATATAGAGACTCAGCCATGCTGGGTCTTTTTTTATATATCAGGTTTTGTCGTGTGCTAAAGATGGCGTTTCAGGAATAGATGTTTTTCGTTTGAGATTCCTCTGTTACGCTGCGCTTCGATCGGAATGTCAATAATCCCGGTCGTGACGACAGCTTTTCAGTGTAAGGATATATGAGTTTTTAAATTCGTTTTGAGTAAAATTTATATCGGCACCAAGTATCAGATTATTAAAAATTTTCTCTTCCATGCTAAAGCGATCTTCTTTTATTTTAATCATTTTTGGAGCGAAGTAGGGTTTGAAAATGCTCATTGCCTGACTGTTAGAAATTGCATGAGAACTAACGATGCTGGGCTGTTTATTTGGATTATCTCTTCTATAAATAAAGAGAATTTGTGGAGAAGGCGAGTTTAAAATCAAATGTCTGGATGTTGCTTCGAAACTAACATTAGATTCTAGTGCTACTTTTTCAATCATATTGTAATCTACAATGTCTTGATTCTTATATAGCTCGTGAATATATGAACCTTTAAAAAGTAATTCCCCCGCAAAAATATTGGCTTCGATCTCAAATGCATTATCTCTTGAATTCCAAATATCATCAGTACAGTGTTTTTTACACTTTGCAAAATGCTCAATATGCTCAGGTAGGACATAATGTCCAATTTCATGAGCTAAAGTAAAGCGCATCCTGGGTAATACTTCTTCATTACGAATAAATATCATTTTCCTTTGGTAATCGAGTATTCCTCGGATATTTTGATCTTTCTCTTCTAATACTTTTATATCAAAATAGCTCACGTTTAGATGTAGTTTTTTTAATAATTTTTCCAGGTCAAGAGGCTTGTCTAAAGCTTGCTTGCTCAATTTGATGAGCGAATCTACATAAGCCCTAATATCTTTTGCGTCATACATTATTTAATCTGTTTAATGATGTTATTGATGTCTTTATCGCCTTCCTTGCAGACATTTCCAACAGTATTGCCGGCATAGGCTGGAGGAGCTGCATAAGATTTATCCATAAGTGTAGCCACCCATTTATCACTGGATATATTTGACAGTCTATTTTCCTGCCATTGAGAGAAGACTTCTTTCATTTTTTTATTTTTATCTGCAGGTTGAATATAGGATCCTTTTTCCCAGCGCTTAATACTGTTTTCTGAGACGCCAATAGCTTCTGCTAATTCTAGCTGAGTTTTACCGCAGCCTTTTCGCTTGCGTTTTATTTCTTCGGGAAAAATGAGATCGTTATTGACATAATAAGCGCGATCTAGTTCTTTCAGAATCTTAGGACCAAAGAGCTTTTCTCCGCAAGAGCTACATTCTTCCCATTCGGTATTTTTGATTAGATATTTACCCTCTAAATAATTACCTCGTTTTGTTTCGAGGGTTTCTTTCATACAAGTAGGACATCTCATTTTAAACTCCCTTTTTGATATAATAGTGATCTTTATGTGCTGAAAAAATGATCACTGTCTCGTGGGCCAGTTTTTGAATACGCATCTTAATATAAGCATCGATATTATCCTCTGTTTTATTTTTTAGCACCCAAAAAACCTTAGCTAAATGAGGCTGTTTATTAAATGTTTTTTCTTCCAATCTAACGCCGCTTTTCAGTGAATCTATAATAAAATGCACACAATTACTACTTTTCATATTAAGCTGTTTGCGCATTTCAGCATAAGCTCTATCACCGAATCTGTAGTGGCCGTCTTCAAGTAATTGAATGATCGTGTTCTCGATACAAATAGTGGCACCTTCTCAATGATTATGCTTTAATATCGTAAATAACATTTATCAACGCAAGTAAAAAGTATCATATGATACCTAAATAGCAAAAAATGTGACCTGTGTCACATTTTTTAAGTGTTAAGATAGCGATTAAGCGAGCATTGAATTAATCTTATTAGCAGTCATAATTAAAATTAAGGATGGAAAATCTTAGCTTATTTTTCATATAAGGTTTTGTCGTGTGCTAAAGATGGCGTTTCAGGAATAGATGTTTTTCGTTTGAGATTCCTCTGCTATGCTGCGCTTCGATCGGAATGTCAATAATCCCGGTCGTGACGACAGCAAAATATTATTCTGTATTCCGGCACAGCTTCGCCACCAACTTCGCCAAGGCTAGGTCGCTCAGGAAGGCTAGGGTGCATCTTCGACTTCCAGCATCTGATTTCTGTGACGCAGGTCACAGTTTAAAAACAATGCTTGATCATTTGTATCCAAATGGATACTTTTGTTCATGTTTGAGCTTATCAAATCTGAAACTTTTAGGAAGTAGCTAATAAGATTAAAAGACCCGAAAGCTAAAGCTAGGATTTTAGCAAGATTGAAAAATATCGAAGAAGGTCATCTTGGGTATACAAAAAGGCTTGAAAGAAAAAACATCAGAGTTGAAATTTGATTTTGGACCAGGTTACCGTATTTATTTTTCATTGCGGAATGATACGATAGTGCTTCTATTATGTGCTGGAGACAAAGGAAGTCAAAAACGAGATATAAAAAAGGCACGAAATATCTTAAATGAATGGGAGTCTCAAAATGAGTGAAAAATTTTCAAAATTTGAAGTTTATGAGTTTTTAGATAATGATGAACTCATCGCAGGATATATGGAAGAAATTTTAAAAGATGGTGATCTAAAACTTATTCTTTCTGCAATCAATGATATTGCGAAAGCCAAAGGCATAAGCAAGCTTGCCGAAAAAAGCGGTTTGGGACGCGAAAGCATGTATAAAGCACTTAAGCCTGATGCTAAACCCCGTTTTGAAACAATTCTGAAGATCATTCAAGCTATGGGTTTTAGGCTCAGTGTTCAAGCACAATCACCTAAAGCTGTTGCTGAAGCAGAAAAAGAATATAAATCTAAGACCTCACACACGAGTTCGTCGAAGCACGAAGTGCGTAGTAAAAAAGGCACTAAAACCACAACCTAAGACCAAGAAGATTTCTGACCACAAAGAATTATAAATAGTTAGTGCGATGAGGTGGTATAAATTAAATTTTTTATTATGAATGTGAGCTATTGCTTATTTGTCTTTTACTTTACAATTGAGATAATAGCGACAGATGGCTTTTATAGTGTTTCTTGATGTAATAAAAGCTGTGGAAATACTTCCGCCTTTTTTGCCGACCGCCAGATCTCCCGTTACAAACAAACCGGGAATATTGCTTTCTCCCTTATGGTCTATTTTGGGGACATCCTCATGAAAATCTATGCCTGCGGACTTTAGAAAATTCTCCGGCGTACTGCCTCCCAAAGCATAAACGATGCGATCGTATTCTTTTTGTCCGTAGAGCTCTTCTTGGAAATGAGCACAGATTTTATGCTGTTCACCTTGGCTCAAATGTAAAATATTGCTTTCCCAGAGAATATTGAGGCATTTACGATCATGGAGAGCCAGTGTACTTTTGCGATTGATAGGATTCATGCGTGAAAATGTATTTTTTCGGTAAGATAGATGAACTTCATGGCCTTGCTGAACCAAAAATTGCGCATATTCGCCCGCTGTATCGCCACCTCCGACCACCAGGATCTTTTCATTCTTGGACGAAAAAGATGTGATATCGAAATGGATATTTGATTTGAGCTCCGGAGCTATCTTATAATCGGGTTTAGCGGGCTTGGCAAAGATGCCAATGGCAATGGCAACAATTCGACTGCGGTAAGTGTTTTTAGTACCCACAAGCTCGAACAAGTGATTTTCCTTATCGCCCAAACGCTTGATCAGTCGGATCTCTTCTTGATATTGAACCTTAATCCCGGTTTTTTTTATTGCTTTATCAAGAAAAGTGATCGTCTCTTCTTTGCTACTATCGGAGAAACAAATAACGCCCTGACAGATTGCAGCAATTCCCTTATAATTTGCCGTTACGACTTTTTTACCGGGATAGAGAGAGCGGATCATCCAGGAATGCTCGGGAGCCTTTTCAATGATCATAATTTTATCGGGAGCAAGGCCTGCTGCCTCCGCCTCTACCGCAAGCGAGATTCCTGCCGGTCCGGCACCAATAATCAGCAAATCAACTAGTTTATTTTCCATGTTTTCACTTTATGTTTTCATTTTATGAGCAAGATACCAAGTTTAAGGGGATAAATTTACATCAAGATCATTTAATTAGCGAGAAGAATATGTAAGTGAAAGTACGAAAGAAAGTTGTACGCTCGCAGTAAATTTTGATTAGGATAATATGTCAATCCTCATATACCTCGGTAATTCCACCTTGATGATGGAAAATTTTCGCTTTTTCCGGGAAATTGCGGGTAAAGCAATATTCTGCGGCATTCATGACTGAGAGCATAATGGCTTGACGAGGATAATTCATGACCGAATAATAATGCGTGCTTTTGCCCATGATGTGGATCAATTGATTTCTATTATAGTCCGTGATCTCATGATGATACATGTTGAGACACATTTTAAACACCCAAGTCATTACTCCAAACTGTTATGCCAAATCATGACAAAAGCTTTCAGCTGTATCAATGATAGATGTATAAGTTTCTCGTGATAAATCATTTGTATCCATAAGCTGTGTTTTATTGTGTTAGCTTAAGGGTCTGAATATGGGGCGTTGGGCATTTCAAAGCGCCCATCCTATCCAACCGATATATGTTTTATTAAGTGTTTTCACTCTCAAATTTAGCATCATCCGCCCAATGTCCTATATTTATTGTTATGTTGTGTAATTTATTGTTTATCAAGTTTTTTCTTTTCTCTCTCAATAAATGCTTTTAAATCCGTCGGTTTTTTTCCAGTCAATTGCTCGTAATAATCCGAAATTCTTGGCTTCTTTTGAAATCGGGGTAAAAAGTGAAGTAAAATCATTACGATAATCATTCCTTTTACCATTCCTTCTCGCTTCTTAATCTTATAAAACCTGAGCGGATTAACATTTTTATATTCAATCCGACTGTCAATTGAATTGTTAATCAATTCCGTTACCTTCTCAAAGTTTTCATTTTCTAATCCAGTTATTTCTATCGCTCGATTTTTATAATCGTTAAATCTGTCTAGCAGGATTGCACCAACCTCTCCAATATTTTCTATATCAATCCAGTTGAATTTTGCTTTTCCTGCCGGTAAAATAATCACACGTTTTGTTTGAATATCTTTAATCAATGTAGTGGTCAAGTTTTGCATAAAATAACTTGGTCGAAGAAAAATGAAGTCCAATCCGTATTCATTTATTAATCGCTCGATTTTGTTGTGGGGAATCACTTTGCTTTTCTCTGCCCCTTGAACTGATAGAAAAACAATTTTGGTTATATTTTTCTCCTTAATTTTTGAAATCAAGGGTTTAAAATATTTCTCAATGTCCGAAATGTGGGGTGGTCGCAATAAAAACACCTTGTCGATTCCGTTCAAAGCTTTATCAAAGGTATCAAAATCCTCGAAATCAAAATGTGTAAAGTTTAAGTCAGGACAGTCCTTGAGAACATTTTTAGCTTTTTCAATATTTCTAACACCAGCAATTATTTCGTTAGAAGATTTTAATTCCGTCAAGTAGTTAATAACTTCTAAACCAATATTTCCTGTCGCTCCGGTTATGAGAATTCTATCCATATTTTCTTCTTATTTTGCACCCTACGTTGAGTATATGCAAAGTAGGCGATTGCGGGCTTCAAACTTATCAAACCGTTACGATGTTGAAGCGGGCTGCAACCCTTGATATTTAGCACCTTGCCTGCCATTACTTATACAAAATGTTGTGCTTTCGTGCTTTATTTCAGACAATTCGGCAACATTTCTAAAAATCCTATGCATCTGTCATAATTCAATTCATAAAAATTGACGCCAAGATTAATTGTCTCATAATATTTGGCGTGATTCTTTTTGTAGAATTCTTCTGATGGCATTTTCCAAAAATCACGTCCCAATTTCTCTGCAACAAACCATTTTTCAATTAATCTGGCTGCTCTTCCGTTTCCATCTCTAAATGGATGAATGTGCGCAAATCGTAAATGAATCAATGAGGCAAAATAAAAAACTTCAATTTCATTGAGGTTAGATGAAATTAATTGACTTATGTTCTGGAAAAATACTTTCATTTCTTTCTCCACAAACTCCGGCTCAACTGCCATATATGCTAAACCAGATTTTCCAAAAACTCCAACCTGCTCAATTCGGTATTTACCTCTTTTGCTTCTAATTAATAAAGTATCTGAAAATATTTTATGACAATTCAATAAGTTTTTCTCATTCAGCTTGTTGTTTTGTGCAAATCCATAAGCTTCAATCAAATCCTCAATTTCTTCGATTTCTTTTCCCGCCTTGAATTTTTCCTTATTCATTTCATAATTCATGTAGGAATTCAAATCAATTCTGTTTCCTTCAATATTTGATGAAAAAACGGCAGAAGACTTTGTCAAATATTCAAATCCCCCACGATTCTCTGAAAAATCAAAGTTCTTAATCAACTTAGAAATTTCATTGCCAATAGATTTTTTATATGTGTCTAAATATTTTCTTTCCGTTATTTCCATTTTAATCCTATCATTTAAGCACAAATATACTCATTTCTAGTGTTAAATCCTTTGTGTGCTACGGTTTCTGAGCATGAAGCACAACGCGTGTTAGCAACTGGCAGTTAATCTTTTCGTAATGTGTTTTGCTGCAATCCGATTCTTTTTTTTAACTATTTACCTTTTAGCCTTTTTATTTCTTTATCAAAGTCAGATTCATAATTTTGGTCTTGAA
>CAZNFT010000059.1:0-9824 GCA_964572745.1 uncultured bacterium | reverse complement strand
TGTTCATCTTCCAGAGCTTTATTGATCTTGTTACTTTTTAGTTCAATTCCCGGCACCATCCGCGATACCTGGTCCAATTCACTGAGAATAATATCAATGCTTCTAAAGAGAGGTTCTTTATCTAGTTGCATGTCACGATTATAAGTCAAGGGAAGTCCCTTCATGGTAACAAGTAAGGCCATAAGATTTCCATAAATAGTACCGGAGTGACCTCTCAGCAATTCCATAAGATCTGCATTCTTTTTATGAGGCATTAGTGATGAACCGGTACAAAATTCCTCGGGAAGATCTATATAATCGAATTCTGCCGTTGTATATAATATCATATCTTCGGCAAAACGGGATAAATGCATCTGAATTAAAGAAGCGTGAGAAAGCAGCTCTATCACAAAATCACGATCAGCAACATGTTCTAGAGAATTTTCTACGACACGCATTTTCAAAGCATCCCGGGGATCTTCTTCATGAATAGCATCCGTATAGGCCTGATGTGGAATTGATGAACCTGCTAAGGCGCCAGCTCCGATACGGACCTTAGTATGCTTTAGATAGTCTTCCAGCCTCTCTCTGTCGCGATCAAACATTATAGCATAAGCTTTACTGTAATCCGAAAATTGAATAATCTGAGCTCGTTGTGTATGAGTGTAACCGATATATGGTAGACCCTTTGTTTTCTTGGCTAAAACAAGAAATGCCTTAACCAGTTCGGTTAAAGCTTCCCAGAGTTTAAGCGCTGATGAAAAACTATATGCCTTTACATCAAAGGCGATCTGATCATTTCTTGAGCGCAGGGTGTGAAGTTTTAGGGCTAGTTTACCAATGCGTTTTTCAAGAATATTTTGGACAGCAGAATGTATGTCTTCTTCCTGAGGATCAGGAGTAAATTCATTGTTTTTAACTTCTTGCATAAGTATATAAAGTGCTTCTAATAATTGATTAGTTTCTTCATTGCTAAGAAGTTCTGCCTTATTTAATGCTTTAACATGTAAGATAGAGTGTAATATATCATATTCAGCTAATACAATATCATAGTGAATGGATTGAGAAAATTGCTCAAATTCGGGATCAATGGGCTTTGTAAATCTTCCGCCCCAGAGTTTCTTTGCCATGTTATCTCCTTAAATATTTGTATAAATTACAACTCTAAAAAGAAAAAGGCAAAATTAACTTTTGCCCTTTTCATTATTTAAATCATATTCTGTAACAGCTTCGCTGAAGCTAGGGTGCGTTTTCGACTTCTAACTTCTGATATTATTTGGCCAAGAAGGGCATGGCAAATAAGTCAATAAAAGCTTTAGCATTTTCGCGGACATATTCATCTTCATCACCGTAGGTCGCCATACTCATTCTATACATAGAGTTGGGGGTTTCACGAGAAGTAACGATCAGGTTACCTTTAAACATTTTCATCGTGATGCTACCGGTGACTTTTTCCTGGGTTACATCTACAAAGGCTGCGAGACTTTCACGAAGTCGTGTATACCAGAGTCCCTGATATACTAACTGAGAGTATTTTAAAGCTACAATTTCTTTAAAAGCCAGTGTTTCTCTATCAAGAACAATAGATTCAAGATCTTTATGTGCCTGAATTAATGTCCAGCCGGCAGGAGCTTCATAAATTTCACGAGATTTAATACCAACAATACGATCTTCTATCATATCTGTACGGCCAATACCATGTTTACCTGCAACTTCATTTAGTTTTTCGGTAATATCAAGAAAGGACATTTTTTTCCCATTCAGAGCAACTGGAACACCTTTTAAGAATTCAATGGTAACAAATTCAGGTTCATCTGGTGTATCTTCAATTCTATTACACATCACATAGGAGTCATCGGGCGTTGCATTTGCAAGATCTTCCAAAGCTCCACATTCCACTGCAATTCCCCAGATATTCTGATCAATGCTATAAATTTTTTCTTTTGTAAGTTTAATTGGCAGGTTTTTTTTCTCTGCATATTCAATTTCTGATTCACGGGACAATAATTCCCAATGACGAAGTGGAGCAACTATCTTAAGATCGGGATCGAGCATCTTAACGGTAAGATCAAGGCGTACCTGATCATTTCCCTTTGCGGAACAACCATGTCCAACAGTATCAACACCCAATTCATGTGCGCAATCTACAAGATATTTTGCGATCAAAGGGCGTCCATAAGCTGTTGCTAATAGATATTTGTTTTCATAAACAAGGTTAGCTTTTAAGCCGGGAATAAGAAAATCTTGTGCTAATTCCTCTCGAAGATCTTTGACGATGACTTTAGAAGCCCCCGTCTGAATTCCTCTTTTTTTAAGATCTTCAGGTGAAAATTCGCTACCCAGATTAGCTGAAAAACAGATTACTTCATCGTATCCGTTCTCTTTTAACCATGGAATGGCACAAGTGGTATCCAGTCCACCGCTGTAAGCCAAAATGATTTTCTTTTTTTCCATTTTTTTCTCCTATTATTTTTAATGGCACAAAATATAGTTAAAAAAACATCAGAAATCAAACACTTCAAAGGATAAAAAGAATAATAATTCCTTAAAATGAGGATCTACTTAATAATAGTTGAAATATTTTATAAATTCTTACGAATTGTCAAAATGCGCTTTGTAATACAGGGCTATTCTTACGAATTATATAATTTTATTTTATATTTGAGCGTGTTCACTAAGCTTTTTAGTCAGTTTTTTCATATTAACCTGAAGTTTGAGCTTTTCACGGGCTTTTCTAACTTGCAGACGATAATCACGTGAATTAAAATAGCGTTTGGCTTCGGGGGTTATGGGGTAGATCATGGTTGACGGACGCCAACTGACGGGACGGGAAGTTCTTTTGTGTTGAAGTGCTCCATATTCATCCGCCCAGGAAACTCTGAAAAGTTTAAAAGGGGGAATCAGTTCTTTTTTAACAACTTGTATAAAGGCCTCTATCTTTGGGTCCAGAAATCGAAAGTACCTTGAAAAAAAGATCGCCGTATGTAGGTAATTAGGTGAGTTAATGAGTCCGTGTGTATGAGTTTTTTCTGCCAATTGATGCAATACTTCCAGCATGTGCAGACCTATCCCCAGACCCGGGGCTTTTTGTCCCGGAAGAGCTCGTCGTTTATCAGAAAAGGCTTTATAGGGATTTTGCATCATCAACCATTCCACAAGCAAAAATTCTAAATTGACATCTTTGTTTTTATCAAGAGGGAGCTTCAGAATCTTTTTTTGGAGTACAAGCTCAATCAGTTTATGTTTGATACCATTATTCTCAGATAGTAAGATAAAGCGGTGCACAAAGGGATCATTCATATTTATATGCCAGGAAATATTGTGTATTCCCTTTTTATCAAAGAATTCTCTGACTTTATGTTTCTCAAACATATGTTCAATTTGCGATACAGGGTAAACCCCCAGAAAAAGCTGATTTTTATGAACGAATTTTCCACCGTTAATAATATCATCATCAGACAAACTAAAGTCCTGTGGCGTCCCAAATTCTTGGGTTAGCATACGGCGAAAAGCCTTATCGTATCTTTTTCTGTAAATTCTTATTGCCATTTTATTTTGGTCTTGAAAAAAGTGTAACGCCTTCAGCGCCGCTTATGTTAAGTTTAATAAGATCTTTTGCTTTATGTTCAGCTTTTGGAAAAACAACGATTTTATTACATGAAGTTCTTCCCCTCATTTCATATTCGCGTTTTTTAGAGCGCGTTTCGACTAATACTTCAACTTCTTTGCCTATCATTGCTTTACATTTTTCAAGCGTGTGAGCTTTTTGTAAAGTGATCAATTCGGTAAGTCTTCTCCCTTTTTCAGCTTCACTTACATTATCTTCCATTTGATAAGCTTTTGTATAAGGGCGAGGAGAATATTTGAATGTATAGGCAGAATCATATTTAACATAGTTCATTACCTTTAAAGTCTCACGAAAATCTGCTTCGCTTTCACCGGGGAAACCTACAATCATATCAGTTGTAATACCCATATCCGGTATAAACTTTTTGATCATATCAACTAATTTTAAGTAATGCTCCTGGGAATAAGTTCTGTTCATGGCCTTTAATACATGCGTGGAACCCGATTGAAGTGGCAAGTGTATATGGTTGGCTATAAGTGGTTTATACTCGGCATGAACACGCATGAGATCTTCATCGACATCCTGAGGATGAGGCGAGGTATAACGCAAGCGTTTTAGTCCATCGATCTTGACAAGTTCTTCAAGAAGTTTTGGAAATTTTTTCCCTTCAAAATCATAAGAATTTACATTTTGGCCCAGAAGCGTGATCTCAACAAAGCCTTTATCAATTGAACGTTTTGCTTCTTCTACAATTCCTTTTATGCTGCGACTTCTTTCTCTTCCACGGGTATATGGAACAATACAATAGGAGCAAAACTTATTGCAGCCACGCATAATTGATATCCAGGCATTTATTCCTTCTTTGCGAGCAGGAAAAAGGCCATCATAGACTTCATATTTGGAGAGTTTGGTATCTATAACATGCTTTTTACCTGAATCCAAAAGCTCAATAATATGTCTATAGGAATCCGGTCCCAAGATCATATTAACATAAGGTTTATTTATCATGAGATCTTTTTTAAGATTTTGAGCCATACAACCCACAACACCGAGAATAATACCCGGATTTTTTTCCTTGATATGCTTAAGATCGCCGAGTCGGGAATGAATTTTCAATTCTGCGTGATCTCTGACTGAGCAGGTATTTAATAAAATTATATCAGCTTCTTCCGCAGTGGAACAAAGCTCATAACCATTAGTCTGCAATATGCCCGAGAGGATCTCTGAATCGTACTCATTCATCTGGCAGCCATAGGTTTCGATGTAAAATTGTTTTTTTATCATCCTAAAATATAATTGTTTCATTGCTAAAGCGAAAGCTAAAAGCAATACTTAAGCAGATGTTTTATGAAAAAATCATATAATTCGATATTTTGTATGAAAATTTAAAGATTTGAAGAAAATCACTGCTGTTATTTCATTGAAATAGCAGAAGCCTTTGCTCTAGCTGTTTTATTCATCTTTTATTCTGATATTTAATAGATGTAAAAACTATTTTACTAAGCTGAGTTTTTTTACAGCGGTTTTTTCTCCATTTTTAAAGCTTATAAAATATGTTCCGGAGACCTGATCGCTCATATCTATTTTTATTGTGTGATTTCCAATATTTTGCTCGGGCTTGGTATATGAATAGACGGATTTTCCCGAGAGATTGTATATATTGATCTCGATGGCTGATTTTTCGGATAGACTAAAAGGAATTTCCACATAGGGATTAAAAGGGTTGGGAAAAGGCTTACCCAAACTGGGTCCCCTGAGGGCAGGCAATGAGCATTCAAGGGTATCAAGAATGGTCTCATTGCCTGAGAGATGTATGGAAGAGAGTAGGTATTGATGTTTGCTTAAATATGGCTCTGAATTATCGCAGTATGAATAGGAATATTTTCCATTCTCATTTTTATCAATTTCTGCTAAGAATACACCATTTTTATAAAGTTTATAGGATTTTATATCTGCTTCGTTTCCGGAGCTCCATAGTATTATAATTTTATCCTGAATCCTCTTGGCTCTGAATTGTTCAATGTTTAGAGCTGTAGATTGGTCTATAAGACATTGTCCGGGATTGCAACAACCCGGACTTGCTTTCCCATATACCCATTCCGAGCCCTTAAAGCCACTTAAATAAATAGAACAAGTATCTGGTGAATCCGGGTTTTCACACACTCCTATGTCGGGAAAAGTCAGACCCGTAGAAGGAGCCGTTGTTCCCACAAAACTTCCTTCATAGGCCAGTATGTCAAGCAAAGTATCCTTATATACAAAATGCATACCATCACAACCATTCTGTATTCCTGTTTGGTACCAGACATAAAATTGATAGTCGCCAATGCGCTCGCCTGGTTCAAACCAATAAACAGTATCGAGAAAATAACATTTGCCGTTATATCCATTTACCATATATAAAGCCAAATCATCCAGATAATATTTTTCAGGATTCAAAACAACGACTTCTACAAACTCGTTGCGGTCTGCGCCCTTGTTATCATAGTGGATCTCGTTTATCCAGGCTACAGGTAATGCATAAGCAAAAATTACAGATAAAAAGATGAGTAAAATGATCGTCCTCTTCATTTCGTCGCCCCCTATTTTAAAAGAAAATACAAAAAATAAGAGGCCTTGTCGAGGACTTTTTTTGAAGTGTGACCAATGTCACATTTTTTTAAGTAAAAACCAGGAAGTTTTCAGAAGCCGGAAGTGGAAGCTCTGCCGGAAGCGGCAAGCAAGAAAAGGGAAGAGAGGCAAGGTGAGAGCGGGAAATATACTAAATTACACAGAAATCTAGTGTTCTCTTTTATATAGTTTAGAACAGCCAGGATAGCTTAGTGCTTAGAGATTAGTGTTTAGAATTTGCTGTTCACGAGAGTATTAAGCCGACGCAAAACAGTTTCTTTACCTAAGATCTCACAAATCTCAAAAACACCCGGACTCACGCCAAAACCGGTAATGGCTATTCTGAGTGGATGTATCAATGCAGCAGCTTTAATGTCCAGCGTTTCGGCAGTTTTTCTTAAGCATTTTTCAGTGTTTTCTACATCGAAAATTTCGCAGACAGAAAAACTATCTATCAATGCTTTAATATTTGCTTCAAGATCCGCTCTGTCTTTCAGATGTTTCTTAAGGGCAATTGGATCATAGCTTTCAGGGTCTTTGAATAGATATGCGCCAAAGCTTATGAATTCTTGTAATAAACGTATTCTTGATTTAAGAAGAGCAATATATATAATAGCCCTGTCGTCTGAAAAACTTTCGGAGATCCAGCCTTGTTTTTCCCAGAGGGGTTTTACGAAAGGCCATATATCTTTGGCATCCATGCGTGAAAGATGTTGACCGTTGATCCACCCGAGTTTTTCCAGATCAAAAATTGCAGCTTTTTTGTTAACTTTGTTCAGGTCAAAACGCCTAATAAGCTCGTCTAAGCTAAAGATCGGTTTTGTGACATTATCACCCCATCCAAGCAAAGCTAAGCCGTTTAAAAGTCCCTCAGGCAGGAATCCCATCTCTTTAAACTCATCTACAGAGCTTGCTCCGTGGCGTTTAGATAATCGCTTACCATCGCTGGCAAGAATGAGTGGCAAATGTCCGAACCTGGGGACTTTCTTGCCTAAAGCGAGGTACAATAAAATCTGTTTAGTTGTATTAGATAGATGATCTTCACCGCGAATGACATGGGAAATTGACATATTGGCATCATCAACCACAACAGAAAGCTGATAAACGGGTGAACCATCGGAGCGGATGATGATAAAATCATCGATCTCAGCATTATTAACGGCAATATCTTTATACACAAGGTCTTTAAAGCGGGTTATTCCCTGCGGGACACGAAATCGGACAGTATAGGGAATGCCCGCATTCATTTTTGCGTCAATTTCCTCTTGAGATAAATCGCTGCAGCGACCGGAATAGCGATAGGGACGCTTTTCTGCTTCAGATTGAGTTTTATCGGCTTCAAGTTCTTCCTTAGAGCAAAAGCAGCGGTAGGCTTTATCATTTTCAAGAAGTTGTTCAGCAGCCTGGAGATGAGCTTTTGCGTGCTGAGATTGAATAACGGGAGTTTCGTCAGGAGAAAGTCCCAACCAATTGAGTGCTGAGATAATTTCCTTGGTATTTGCCTCGGTGGAGCGTTCTTTGTCTGTATCTTCAATACGCAAACAAAATACACCATTAGCTTGGCGAGCGTATAGGTAATTGAAAAGTGCTGTTCTAACTCCGCCAATATGCAAATGCCCTGTAGGTGAGGGAGCAAAACGGACCCTGATTTCTTGTGTGTTTTTATTCATGTCCCAAAATTAAAGTAAAAAGGCAGAAGAGCAAACTCTTTTCATTGGATTTGTTGATAATGATAAAGCACCGGAACGCTTTAGATAAGTTAGCACTAACTTATTTGCGAGAGAAATTTTCTCTTATCCTTGCGAATATCTTGTGTGTAATAAATTGTAAATATGATATTTCCTCTAATAGGCTTATTGTATCTCGAAAAATTACACTGAATATTTATTCCTTGATATCAGTCTCAAATATACTTAAACTAAAATTATAACAAAGGGGGTGTATAATGAAAAAAATATTCCTCTACATTTTAACTCTAATCTGCATAAGCTGTTCAAGTATTCCGCCGGAAATTACACAAAACGATAAAAATCTTAAAATGATAGGTGGCAAGGAAGCATTATTAGATGCAATTATCTATCCTGATTTTGCGCTTGAAAATTCGATTGAAGGTACAGTAAACATCATGGCTTATATTGATACATTGGGTTTAGTAAAAGAATGTGAAGTGCTTAGTGGGAATGATTTTCTTAACCCGGCTGCAATTGAGGCGGTACAATCTCAAAAATTCCATCCTTATTACGTAAATGGAAAAAAATCGCCTGTTCGTGTTTCTTTTCCTATTTCTTTTTCTATAAAAAAGGAGATAGATATTAAATCTTTGGAAGAAGCGAGATTACAGCCATTGGCCCGAGAGTATCTTGGCAGGGAAATAATCACTTTAAATCATTATCCTGCAGAACGATCACCTGGTAAACTAAATAATTATTATTCCGAGGGACTAACATGGTGGCCTGATAGCAAGGCAGCGGATGCTCCCTATATTATCATAGATGGAAAAGTAAATCCAAAAGCCTTTATTAGTCATAAAAATGCTTTAAAACAAACTTCAGAAACTATCGCCGGTCTAACATCTTTATATTTGACGACTAAAAATCCGGTTTACGCAAAAAGAGCTCTCAAACATATAAATGCTTGGTTTTTAGATGAAAATACTGCAATGATCCCCGATATGAAATTTGCACAATCTATACCTAATCGAAGCAAAGGTCGCCCAACGGGCATATACGAAGCCATGCCGCTTATTGAAATCATTCGCTCGGTAGATCAGCTCAGGGCTTTTATGACAAAAGATGAGATTAAAAAATTCCAGCAATGGTTAAAAGATTTCAATAAATTTCTTGTTTACGATAAATTTGGCATTCATCTTCGTGCAAAAAAGAATATTTATGCTACTGCGTGCTTGGCTCAGCTTGTTAGCATTGCAGATTTTTTAGAGGATGAATACTTGCTGATCACCTGCAGAGAATACTTTGAAAAGATCACACTTCCTTATATTTTATCAGACGATTCTCCCTTAATAAGACCTCTTGATAATCAAGGACTTGAGTACAACTTATTAAGTCATGCGGATTACCTTTCGGTGATAGCCAATATGCTTAGTGATGAGTATTATGATGCTTGGGAAAAAAACGATAAAAATGGTCGTCGCCTAGGTGATTTAATAAATTATATATATTCCGGGCTTTTAAATAAAAGAATTGATAGAGGACCACATTATAAGGGTCGGTATATTTCGCTCTATTATGCAGGCAAAGCTTACAATAATGAACGATATCTGAATCTTTGGATGAAACTACAGGAAGATGTCGGTGAAATTGATTTTCCCCTAAGGAATATCTTGCTTTATGAATAAGCTTTTTCATGTAGCTTATAGATATTTTCATTTAAGTGAAGAACTATTAGTTCTGAATAAAAATCTTAATTAAAAAAACTGTTGAAAATTACAATCTAATAAATTACCTTACATGGCTTTTTTAGAATTGGGTGGTTAGCTCAGCTGGTTAGAGCGCCTGCTCGACACGCAGGAGGTCACAAGTTCGAATCTTGTACTACCCACATATCATATATCAAAATAGATATATGTATTTGGCCCCTTAGCTCAGTTGGTTAGAGCAGCGGACTCATAATCCGTTTGTCCAAGGTTCAAGTCCTTGAGGGGCTACAA
>CAZNFT010000058.1:0-10653 GCA_964572745.1 uncultured bacterium | reverse complement strand
CTTGTTGGCTATTCTATTTCAATATTCTTTATTCATACCTCTATTAAATCATATCTGAACAAGAAACACCCATATATGATTTCCGAAGTTTCATCATTCGAATATCCTTAATCCTTGTTGGCTATTCTATTTCAATATTCTTTATTCATACCTCTATTAAATCATATCCGAACAAGGAACACCGATATGTGATTTACGAGGTCCCTGAATATCGAACAAGGAACATCGATATGCGATTTACGAGGTCCCTGAATATCGAACAAGGAACACCGATATGCGATTTACGAGGTCCCTGAATATCGAACAAGGAACATCGATATGCGATTTTCAAAGTCTTCACATATCAAATATCGTTAATCCTTGCTCATTATTCGTTTACTTCACATATCAAATATCGTTAATCTTTGTTCATTATTCGTTCGGTATCTCAATCCGTCCTTCAAGTGCTCTTGCAATTGTGGCTTCATCGGTATACTCTAGATCTCCGCCTATGGGAATGCCGCGGGCAAGTCGTGTTATTTTAACATCTTTGTCTTTAAGTAGACGCATCAGATAAAAAGAGGTCGTATCTCCCTCAACCGAGGGATTAATTGCAAGAATGATCTCGCTCACATTATCCAATCGCTTCATCAAGCTATCAAAAGCCAGATCATCGGGACCCACACCATCCAAAGGCGAGATCAGTCCGCCCAGGACATGATATTTTCCCTTAAAAGCGACAGATTTTTCCAAAGCGATCACATCCATGCTATCCTCAACCACACAAAGCAGTGAATCATCGCGTTTGGTATTTGCGCAGATATCACAGGGAGAATGCTCAGTTATATGATTACAGGTAGAACAGTGTCCTATCTTGTCTTTAAGCTCAACAAGAGCTTTTGCTATAGCAAGAACATCCTCACGCTCCCTGTCTAAAAGATAAAAAGCAATACGACGAGCAGATTTTCTTCCAATACCGGGAAATTTAGAGAAAAGTTTTTCAACTTCAATAATAACATCGGGAATACCGGCCATACTTGCCTCTATTTAAAATCCGGGGATATTCATTCCGCCTGTAATACCACCAAGCGTGTTCTGTGTCAGCTCATCAACTTGTTGCATTGCCTGATTAACAGCTGCAACGACCATGTCTTCCACCATTTCGGGATCTTCTTTTAAAATTTCAGGCTCAATTTTGATGGATTTAAGCAATTTTTTACCTGTCGCAACCACTGTTACCATTCCACCGCCGGCAGTGCCTGTAACTTCCTTGCTTTCCAGTTCTTTTTGAGCTTCTTCCATTTTTTTCTGCATCTGCTGAGCTTGTTTCATCAACTGTTGCATATTTCCTTTGGGCATCATATAAATTCCTTTTCGATTTTATTGAATTAACTCCCTAAGATAATTAAATCTCCCAGAGAAAGAAAACAATAAGTTAAAGATTGAGGTTAAGATTGAGACCAATGGAATTCCTACTATTTCGTCTTAGCTTTTACAAATCTCAATTGGAATTATCCCATTTTTTTATTAATATCCTAGCGAATTATATATACAATGGGAGTATTCATGCAACAATATCTTGATATGGTAAATTATGTTTTAGAAAATGGAGTTGAAAAGAGCAATCGTACAGGCGTGTCCACAATTTCATCATTTGCTTATTTTTACAAGGTCGATATTTCTAAAGGATATCCCCTATTGACCACCAAAAAAATGTACTACAAATCAATGTTGCATGAACTTTTGTGGTATTTAAGTGGTGAAAATCATATCAAGAATTTAAGTAAAAAGACAAAGATCTGGGATGCCTGGGCAGATGATGAAGGTTTATTGGAAACAGCTTATGGTCGTTTCTGGCGCCGTTACCCTGTCCCCGAAACAGGTCATCTTCCCGGTGAAAACTGGAAAACTCAATGGACAACTCGCGATCCTGAAACGGGCACATTGGTGTTTGATCAAATTCAATTTATCATTGATACCCTTAAAGAGATCAAAATCAATCCCAATACACCGAATTTGCGTCGCATGGTCGTTTCGGCCTGGCATCCGGGAAATGCTGCCGAAAGTAAGCTGCCTCCCTGCCATTATTCTTTCTGTTTTAATGTCAGCGGAAATAAATTGAATTGTCACCTCACTCAGCGTTCCGGCGATATTGCTTTGGGCATTCCTTTTAATCTTGCCTGCTATTCCCTACTCACCATGATCCTTGCTCAGGAATGCGGATACGAGGTCGGTGAATTTGCACATACTATTATTGATGCTCATATTTACATGGATCATATTGAGGGTCTAAAAGAACAGCTGACTCGCACTCCGGGTCCTTTGCCCACCATGACAATTGCAAATAAGCCATTAGCAGAATTGACATTTGAGGATTTTGAATTAAAGGATTATGAAGCGGCGCCCAAGATTAAATTTGGCGTAGCGATATAAATGACCTTCCGGGTTGACCGGTTCCGATGAATATCGGGAATCGGATCCCGGATGGTAGAAACGATAAATAATATTTTTCGACCAGCCGGCACCTCCCCTTCGCTAAAGCTAGGGTGAGTCGAGCTTACAGGTCTTTGGAGAACATATGAAACAACCCATCATTATTATTGTAGGCATGACAAAAAACCGGATCATCGGCCAGGGAAACGAGCTTCCTTGGCATATTTCCGAGGATCTGAAACATTTTAAGCGACAAACCACAGGAAACACAGTGATAATGGGCCACAATACCTATCTCTCACTCGGATTACCATTCTTGCCTAAACGAAATAATATTATTATATCACCTACGCTGGAAAGTAATGAGAATCTCACCGTTTGTAGGACATTGGATGAAGCCTTAAAAACCGCACAGGCACTAGGAAAACCCATCTTCATTATGGGAGGTGCCTACACCTACGAACACACTCTTCCTTTTGTGGATTATCTCTACATTTCCTGGATAAAAAAAGACTATGAGGGAGATGTATATTTTCCTATATTTAATCTTGATCAATGGACTAAAGAGTCGTCGGAAGAACATGACGAATTTGTCTTTGTAAAGTATAAACGAAGGTAAACGGAGGTATTATATTATGTCAACAAAATTATTGGAAAAACTTGGTATCCAAAAAATTAACAGTGGTTGCTGTACAGGTCGCGAATGGATCACATCCAAAGCAACAAAAACCCTGGATATTTCTTCTCCTATTGATGGAGCTCATCTTTCCAAGGTACAATCCTGTTCACAAGAAGACTATAAAACTGTAAAAAAACAAGCCCTACGAGCATTTGCAGTCTGGCGTAATGTGCCGGCTCCTCAACGAGGTGAAATTGTTCGTCAAATTGGACTTAAATTACGTGAATATAAAGAAGATCTTGGTAAACTCGTTACATTAGAAATGGGTAAATCCATTCAAGAAGGCTATGGCGAAGTCCAGGAAATGATAGATATTTGCGATTTTGCTGTGGGTCTCTCCCGTCAACTCTACGGCGTGACAACTAAATCGGAGCGCCCTGAACATCGCATGTACGATCAATATCATCCGGTTGGAATAGTTGGTATTATTTCAGCATTTAATTTTCCTGTTGCTGTTTACGCCTGGAATGCCATGATCGCGGCTGTCTGTGGTGATGTCTGCATCTGGAAACCTTCTTCAAAGGTTCCTCTTACAGCTATCGCAACCCAAAAGATCGTTGCTGAAGTATTAAAAGAAAATGATCTGCCTGAGGGAATTTTCAGCCTCGTTATCGGCTCAGGTCGTGACGTGGGTGAAAGCATGCTTCAGGATAAAGATGTCGCCCTTATTTCCGTGACCGGTTCAACACGCGTAGGTCGCCATGCCAATGAGGTTGTAGCTTCTCGCTTTGGAAAAATAATTTGCGAATTAGGTGGAAATAATGCCATCATCGTGACACAAAATGCTGATCTTAAATTAGCTATTCCCGGCATCGTATTTGGTGCCGTAGGAACAGCCGGACAGCGTTGCACTTCTACCCGTCGTGTGATCATTCATGAAGATATGTACGATCAGGTCAAAAAAACTCTGGTCAAGGCCTATAAATCAATTAAGATTGGGACACCTTTAGATGAGACAAATCATGTAGGTCCCCTTATTGATACAGACGCAGCTAAAATGTATGCTGATGCCATTACGGCAGCTAAAGAACAAGGCGGAAAAGTCCTTTGTGGTGATAAAATTCTTAGTGGAAGTGGCTATGAAACGGGGACTTATGTTAAACCGACCATTATTGAAGTAACAAATGATCTCGAGATCGTCCAGGCAGAGACCTTTGCTCCCATTCTCTATCTCATTAAATATTCAGGTGATGTTGAAAACGCTATCGCCATACAGAATGATGTGGTTCAGGGACTGTCTTCCTCTATCTTTACTCAAGATCTCCGTGAAGCTGAACTTTTCTTGTCGTGCCGCGGTTCTGATTGCGGTATTGCCAATGTAAATATCGGTACATCCGGTGCTGAAATTGGTGGCGCCTTTGGTGGCGAAAAAGAAACCGGTGGTGGTCGTGAATCCGGCTCAGATGCCTGGAAAGGATATATGAGACGTCAAACAAACACTATTAATTATTCTAAAGAACTACCCCTGGCTCAGGGAATTAAATTTAATATTTAGTTGAAAAGATAAGTTTAAAAGGTTTAGAGCTTAATGCTTAGAGCTCTACTTCGTCCTACTACGCTCTGCGAGCTTTGAAGGACTTCGAAGAGTTGGCTCTACTTCGTCCTACTACGCTCTGCGAGCTTTGAAGGACTTCGAAGAGTTGGCTTAGTAGCGCACTCATAGTCTAAACTATTCAGCTGTTAATAATTTTAACTGGTGAGATGTCTCACCTCGAAAGGAGAATATATGATCAAAGCAAATGAAGTTAAAAAAGTTCTGTCCAAGCATATGCTGACAGATGGTTTTGACGTCATAGTTGACCTTGACAAATCACACGGTTCCTGGCTCGTTGACAAGCGTAACGGTGAAGAATATCTTGATTTCTTCTCAATGTTCGCGTCTCTTTCAATTGGTTTCAACCATCCCTATTTGGTTTCCAAGAAAGATGAGTTCGCTCGCGTAGCTGTTAACAAACCGACCAATTCAGATATTTATTCCGAAGAAATGGCCGATTTCATGACTACCTTCTCGCGCCTTGGTATTCCTGATTACCTGCCCCACGCATTTTTTGTATCGGGTGGTGGATTAGCTGTTGAAAACGCTTTAAAAGCTGCCTTTGACTGGAAAGTTCGCAAGAATTTTGAAAAAGGTGAAAAAGATGTTCTCGGCTTGAAAGTACTGCATTTTAAACAAGCTTTTCACGGTCGTACCGGTTATACACTTTCCTTAACCAACACCGCCGACCCTAGAAAAACTCAGTATTATCCTCTTTTTGATTGGCCGCGCGTCACAAATCCAAAATTACGTTTCCCTCTTGAAGAAAACAAAGAAGCCAATCAAGCCATTGAAGCCAAAGCAATTGCAGAGATTAAAGAGATCGTAGCAAAAGACGCTAAGGATATTGCTTGTATTATCATTGAACCTATACAAGGTGAAGGTGGCGATAATCATTTCAGTAAATCTTTCTTTAAGGCTTTACGTGATATCTGCGATGATAATGAGATGCTCTTGGTCTTTGATGAAGTCCAAAGTGGTGTGGGACTGACAGGTAAATTTTGGGCTCATCAAAATTACGATGTGAAACCTGATATTATTTCCTTTGGCAAGAAAACTCAGGTCTGTGGTATTTTGGCAGGACCTCGCTTAGATGAAGTCAAAAATAATGTCTTTGTAGAATCAAGCCGTATTAATTCCACCTGGGGCGGTAACTTAGTCGATATGCTCCGTTTTAAATATACTCTGGAAGTCATTGAAAAAGAAAATCTTGTCGAAAATGCCGTTAAAATGGGCAAAGTTCTCAAAGCTGAACTCCATGAGATCAAAAAAGAGTTCCCTAAATTGATCACAAATGTTCGTGGTGAAGGTCTTATGTGTGCATTTGATCTTCCAACTACAGAAAAACGTAACAAATTCCTTGCTAAAATGTGGGATAATAAAGTCATGATCCTACTTTGCGGTGATGTATCAATGCGTTTCCGTCCTCATTTAAATGTAAGTGAAGACGAAATAAAACAAGGTTGCAAAGTTATACGCAAAGTACTTGCTGAAATGTAAAACAGAGACCAGAGACCAGAAATCTAGAATCTTGACTCTGCATTTTATATTTTTAGTCCCATTGGGACGATCTCTTTATGATAATAGAGAAAAATCAAGCACCTAAGGTGCGGCACCTTTGTTCCCTAATTAGAGACGAGCCATGGCGCGTCTTCTCATTAGGGATTGACCTACGATAATTTCTGTTTTTTTAGTCCCATAGTGACGATATATCTGTAGAAAACGTATTTCTGTAAAATAATTAAACACCTTAGGTGCGACACCTTTATTAAGATTTAGTTTAAAGCAAAGATCAGGCTGTCATTCCGACCAAAATCGCTTAACACTTAGAAAAGAATGCAGTAAACAGTTAGCAATAAATCGTGACAAATTAGGAAAAGAGCAATCAAAAATCTGAAATCGGAAATCTGGAATCTCAATAATGCCCCCCCCCTCCTTCATTTCATTCCGCGTAAAAATAAATCTTCCTCTCCTCCTCTCAATCTTAAGCTTAACTTTAACCTTAATCTCTTATCTATAAACCATCAACTATCTTTTTCGGAAACATTTACTCTGCTTTCTTGTTGTATTTATATGAATTAAAATTTATATTGTGCTGATTTTAATGGCTAATTGAACTGGAGAAAAATATGAAAAGAGCACTGACAATTTTACTAATGTTCACTATCATATTATCTGCAAATGTCCGCGTTTCTAATGTAGAAGTGCTGAATCTTGGAGATAATTTGATGGACCCTGTATTTAGTGATGATGGTAATTTTTTACTCTATACCTCACTTGATGGCGGAAACTACTTGAACCTTAATACTAAAAAAAGTACAAATTTTGCAATCGCTGCCTATGATTACAGTATGGACAAAAGTGGAAATATTCGTTATCGTATTGATACTTTCATAGATAAACGAAAAGTCAATTCCGTCAAGATCTATAATTCCAACAGCAAGCAAACTGAAATCCTTATAGATAAACAACGACTGGATATAATCCCGAGTATTAAAGATCACGGCATCTATTATGTACAAAATGAAGCTGTAAATGCCTTACATAAAAAAGCTTCTTCTGTCTCAAGACCTGTTGTTATGTCATACAACAACTCCCTACTCCTTTATTCCTACGGAACATCCAAGATCATGACTCCATCAGGTGATATGTATTATTTATGGCCATCGGTTTCACCGAATGATGCTATGATTGCATATACGGATATGAAAGATCTTGTTGTCACAGACTTTAACTCTGATATTCTTTTCACAATTAAAGAAGCACGCTCACCAAAATGGTCACCCGATGGTAAATATATTGTATTTATGCGTGATCTTGATGACGGTCATACCTTTACTTCTTCCGATCTTTTCGTCGTTCGTGTTGCCGACCAAGAAGTCTTCCAGCTTACCGAGACCGACAACCGTATGGAGATGTACCCTTCTTGGTCACCCGATGGAAAGAAGATAGTATGCGAAGATGCACAAAACGATGAGATTCTCATCTTAACCCTTGAGAAATAGGCAGGAAGATTATGAAAAAAATTATTATAATTCTATTATCTGTTATTACAATCCTTTCCGCTCAAGATCTCAGCGGATATAAATTCTATATTAATGCCGGACATGGTGGTCATGGATCTAACGATAGGCCACCTATTAATGATGCCGGTTATTGGGAATCTGAAGGAAATATTACCAGAACTTTGGTTATGGAGACTATATTAAAACGTTGGGGAGCAACTATATTGATGTCTCGCACTCAGAATCGTTCTTCGGATGATCTTGGTTTATCCGGTATGGGCGAATATGCCAGTACTCAAAACTGCGATTGGTTTCATTCTGCTCACTCAAATGCATCAGGCGGAAATTATACGCTGATGCTATATTCCGGTTTTACCGGTGATCCACGGATTAACAAAGGTGCCACCTCTAGCCCCTCTTCAACTAAATTTGCCGGTATGCTTACAATGTCAAACTATATGGGGAATAATATCTATGCAGCCTTGCAAACAAGTAACTATATTCATGCCGGTGACTATACCTTCTATGGAAAAAATCGAAATTACCTTGGCGTCTTCAGAAAACTCACCATTCCAGGTACGCTGAGCGAAAGTTGTTTTCACGATTATTGGCCTCAAACCTACCGTTTGCAAAACCTTGATAATCGTATCAATGACGCGTGGGCTATGAGCCTGGCATTCTTGCAATACTACAACCAGCCTCTACCTAACATGGCCAATCTTGCAGGAATTATCAGAACAAAAGAACAATTGACCGATTATGAATATATTGGTGGAACTAACGATCAATATAAACCCATTGATAGCATTGAAGTCACTATTCATCCTCTGGGTGATACAACAGGATCCCGTATTTATTATGGAAATCGTACAATGTATATCGACAAATATACACCACAATGGTCACAAATTACCACGGGCTCCCCAATTAACCCAAATAACTGGGCAGCTATCGATAATAGTAGTAATTACGATTATTATATGAACGGCTACAACAATAACCACGGCTATAACCGCAACAATGGTTTTTATCTCTTCGATAGCTTGACTTACGGCACTTACCAATTGATTTACGATGCTCCGGGCTATTGGCCGGATACTGCTCAGATCACTATTGATAATTCAAAATTCTTTTGGACTAAAAACTATTACCTGACATCCTCAGCGCCACCTTATGTCAAAAACTACAGTCCAAAAAACAATGAAACTGAACATCCTGCCTGGGAACCCGTCGTTATTGAGTTTTCACATGCTATGGATACAGCAGCAGTCAGAAGTGGTTTTAGTATTGCTCCTGAGACCGACTTGAATTTTAATTGGAGTTCAAATTATAAAAAATTGAGCCTTTCTGCCTTTGGAGATAGTCTGGAAGTTGAAACCGATTATACTATCAGGCTTAAATCAGATCTGATCAAAGGAAACAGAGATCAAAATCTTGATGGAAATGGCGACGGTATAGCGGGTGATGATTTTGTCCTTAGCTTTACCACAAGTCCTAAAGATATTTTTCCTCCTAAGATCATGACCTGGTACCCCAGTAAAAATCAAAGATATTCTGACCTGCAACCTATCATTTCTTATGTTTACGATGAATTGATAGATGTAACACCTGATCTTGTTGACAAATTTCGTTTTTACCGTACTACAGGTGATGACATTGAAATCCCCTTCGAATTCGAGACTTATTCAGTTCAAGGAAAAACCATTGTCTCGCTTTTCCCAACACAACAACTCGAAAGATCAAATGCATACATGAGAGTTATCAGCAAGGGCATCTCAGATAAATTTGACAATACTACAACGAATAATCAGACCTCCGCTATGATTATTACATCCACTATCCCTTATTATGCCGATACTCTTATTATAGATTCCTTTACCTCTTCTTCTATAGAAAGCAACTGGAGAGATTGGGGTTTTAGTGGAAGTAATCTTAACCTCATCGATGGTGAAAGATCTGCTAGTACTAAGTTTGTCAACCATTGCAATGGCAGTACCTCTTCATTAAAACTCTATTTTAAATTTGATCCGGAAGCTCAGACCGGTTTTTACCGTCAGTGGGTAGATGGAAACAGCACACCTGGTTCAAAAAAATTCGATAAGGGTGATGTGATGCAGGCCTGGGTATTTGGCGATGGTTCCAATGTCAATTTCCGTTTTTGCGTTGATGATCCTACAAACTCCGGTATTTCAGAAGTCAGTCCCTGGTATCCTATCGATTTCTTTGGTTGGCAGCTCATCAGATGGGATATGCGTAAAGGCGAAACAGGTATATGGCCAGGTATTTCCGATGGTACACTTGATGGACCCCTGAACTTTGACTCCTTCCAGATCGAATACATTGACAGTATAGGAAGCAATGAAGGAACAATTTATATTGAAGATCTGATGGTTATGACTCCCGGTGGCGTTTCCATTGATGATGTTGAACTTCCTTCGGAATTTTCTCTAAATCAAAATTACCCGAATCCTTTCAATCCTACAACGACTCTTGAATATTCGCTTGACCAAAGAACAAATGTAAACCTATCAGTTTATGATGTTCATGGCCGACTTATCGCCACTCTGATCAACGAAGATCAATTTGCCGGTTCTTACACAACAAACTTTAGTGCAGGACCTCTCCCCTCCGGTGTTTATATCGCAAGATTAAAAACCGATATGGGAATCCTTAGCAAGAAAATGTTGTTGGTAAAATAATAAGACATAAGTCGTAAAACAAAATGACGATACAATATACCCTTCTATGGTGAAAACTGTAGAGGGGTTTTTCGTAAGAGACCGGAAAGCAGAGATCAGAAATCTGAGATCATAGACAAAAATTCTAAATCACTGCACTCTTTCACCTTATCACCTTCTCTCCCACTGCTCCCGATTTCTGCCCCAATAAAATATTTTTTTACTCTTCTGTTTTAATCCTTACGTTATATTCTCTTATACATTCAATATTTTTACAAAGATTTTATATTTATTTCCTAGATTCAAGTAGTAAGTGCAATTTTATAATTCTTAAAAAATACTTCA
>CAZNFT010000057.1:0-10749 GCA_964572745.1 uncultured bacterium | reverse complement strand
GTTGAAAATATTCAACCCCGACGCATGGAGGGGTTTGTTCAATAATGACCCGGGGTGAAACCCCGGGATTTGCAATCTCCAAAAATAAAACAACCCTGACTGAAATGGAAGGGTTGATCTTCTTCTGGCAGAAGTAGAGACGCAGCACCCTGTCCGCCGACCTGTGCACCGAAGCTCTGCAGAAGAGCGAAGGTGTAAGTCCCGAATTGTCGGGGCTATGTAGAGGTCATCAGGATGATTTTTTTGGCAGAGGTTGAGACAAGGCTTCCTTTCCTCCTCCCTCTTTTAGCACACCTTCGTCAGGGCTTTACTGCGTTCTTCGACTTCCGATTCCCCCCTCAAACAAGAGAAAATTAAAAACTATTCTAGTATTCTTTTCAAAAACTCTTGACTAAGGGGAAATTCAATTGTATAATACACGGCTTTTAATATGGTCGTTTTAGGAGAAACAAAATGAAAAACGGAATACATCCAAAATATGACGAAGTAACAGTCACCTGTGCTTGCGGTAACACTTTTACAACGCGTTCAACCGCTGGTAACCTGAAAGTCGAAATTTGTTCGGCTTGCCACCCTTTCTTTACAGGTAAACAAAAACTGCTCGATACAGCAGGACGTATTGAAAAATTTAATAGAAAATACGGTGTCAAAAAAGATCAGTAGCTTTTTGTCCTTGAAATATTCAAATCATCCTGCACCCCAGGATGATTTTTATTATTCTTTAAGTTTTCACTAAAAAAAGAAGTTTATTATGAGTCAATCAAAAGAAAACAAGAAAACCATCCTTGTCGGCGGCCAAGCTGTAATGGAAGGTGTAATGATGAGGACTCCCAAAGCCTATGCTACAGCTGTAAGAAATCCGGATGGCGAGATCATTACAGAGCGCAAGGAATTTACCTCTCTTGCTAAAAAAAAGAAAATCTATAGTTGGCCTATCGTTCGTGGTGTTGTTTCTTTGGTAGAATCCATGAAGATCGGTATGCAAACGCTGAATTTTTCTGCAGATATCGCCTTCCCCGAAGAAGCTGCAAAAGAAGGTACCTTTTGGTCTAAGGTCGGAGGCGCTCTCAGCACATTATTTGCTATTGCTCTTGCCTTTGTTATGTTCCTTTTGGGTCCAATGTGGATCACAGAAAAAGTTTTTGGCTTACAAGATTCGGGATTCCTCTTTAATTTATCAGCGGGTGCCTTTAGAATTATTTTCTTTTTGCTCTATCTGCTGATCATTTCACTCATGAAAGATATTAAAAGATTGTTTATGTATCATGGGTCCGAGCATAAGACAATTTATGCTTTTGAGTCAGGAGAAGAACTAACTGTTGAAAATGTAAAAAAATATTCGCGATTTCATCCTCGCTGCGGTACCTCTTTCTTGTTTATATCTATGATTAATGTAATCATTATTTATGCTATTGTTGATAGCCTGGTTATGTATTTTTTCAATACAAGTTTGACCATTCAAGCCAGACTGCTTTATCATCTTCCACTTATTCCTCTGGTTATGGGCATTGGCTATGAAGTCCTGAAATTCTCCAGTCGTAATCTTGATAAATGGTATATTGCCTGGATGGCTAAACCCGGTCTGTGGTTACAACGCATCACAACCAAGGAGCCGGATGACAGCATGATAGAATGTGCTATCACAGCGTTAAAAACCGGTTTTGGTGAAGATTGGGAAGAATATAAAGGTGGCGGTTTTGTTGCCGAAGCTATGGAATGATGCATCCGGAGTAAATTATGTTAGAAAAACTTGAACAAATAAAAGACCGCTATGATCTTGTAATCAAAGCTCTTTCGGATCCTGAAGCTTATAAGGATCAGGATAAGTTCAAAGAATTATCACAAGAACGCAAGCATCTCGAGCCCATTATGAAAGCTCATAAAACTTATGCAGCTTTATTGGATCATATCCGGGACGATGAAGAAGTCTTAGCCGGTGATGATGATGAATTAAAAGAATTGGTTAAAGATGAACTCGATGAGCTTAAAGCCGAGCGTGAACGCATGGAAGACGAAATAAAATTCCTGCTTATCCCACCCGATCCTAATGACGAAAAAAGCACTATTCTTGAAGTGAGAGCCGGGACCGGAGGCGATGAGGCATCACTCTTTGCTTACGAACTATATCGCATGTATGTCCGCTTTGCCGAAAGAGAAAACTGGGAGATAGAAGAACTTTCTTCCTCTTTTATCGGACTTGGCGGCGTGAAAGAAATTTCATTTTCCATCAAGGGTAAAGGTGTCTATGGAAAACTAAAATACGAATCCGGTGTGCATCGTGTTCAGCGAGTCCCCGCTACCGAGACTTCGGGTCGTATTCATACATCTGCTGCAACTGTTGCAGTTCTTCCCCAAGCTGAAAAAGTAGATATCGAGATCAATGATACTGATCTGCGTATCGACACCTACAGAGCCAGTGGAGCCGGTGGTCAGCATGTGAATAAAACCGATTCCGCTATCCGCATCACACATATTCCCAGTGGCGTTGTGGTTGCCTGCCAGGATGAACGCTCTCAGCACAAAAATAAAGAAAAAGCTTTTAAGATCCTATATTCGCGACTTTTACAAGATAGTATCGATAAACAAAATGCTAAAATGGCGGCGGAGCGTAAATCACAGGTTTCTACCGGTGACCGTTCAGCTAAAATACGTACATATAACTTCCCTCAAATGAGGATCACGGATCATCGTATCAACTTTACCACTCACCAGTTGCAAGCTGTGATGGATGGCGATCTCTACGAATTGGTTGAACAATTAAAACTCGCCGATAATATAGAAAAACTCAAGAATCTCTAATGAGCAAGCAAGAAACATGGACCCTTATGGCTATTTTGAATTGGTCCACCGACTATCTGGCTAATAAGAATATCGAAGATGCAAAAACTGTTGTAGAATGGTTGCTCTGCGATACTCTTTCTTGTTCTCGCATGGATCTTTACCTGCAATTTGATAGACCCATGAGCGAAGAAGAACTGGCTAAATTTCGTCCCATGCTTTTAAAATGTGCTACAAAACAACCCGTCCAGCAAGTTGTTGGAAATTGCGAATTCTATGGTTTAAAACTGGCCATTAACGAAGATGTGCTAGTACCACGCCCCGAAACAGAACGTCTGGTCGAGGAAACTCTCAAATTAGCTCCCAAGATACTTGAAACTATCGAGCCAAAAACTATTAGCAGAAAAATACAATCTGAAGATAAAGAAAATTCTCAAAGCGAAACTGTCACACTTCCCAAAGAATTACACATTCTTGATATAGGCTCCGGCTCAGCATGCATTGCCCTTGCCCTTGCCATAAATATTCCGCAGGCAAAGATCACTGCGATTGAAAAGTCCGCTGAAGCTGTTGAGATCATGCATAAAAATATCAACTTTTATAATCTCAAGAATCGCATCAGCGTCGTCCATGCCGATATTATGGAGTACAAGCCCGAGCAGACTTTTCATATCATCGTTTCAAATCCACCCTATATTGCCAAAAATGAAATGCCCGGACTCAATAAAAATGTTACTTACTACGAACCTCATATGGCGCTTTCAGATAAAGATGATGGTCTGAACTTTTATCGTTTTTTTGCCAAGAAATTTGCTTCGTGGATGGATATAAAAGCTTACGCACTTCTTGAATATGGTGGAAATCACCAAACAGCTGAGCTCAGGACTATTTTTTCTGATTTTTCGCAAAAGATCGTTAAAGATTATCAAAATGATGACCGTGTTATCATTTTAAAATCAAAGGAAGCCTGATGCAGGACTTAGTGAATCCTTTTAACCATGAATACTGGATGAAAAAAGCCTATGCAGAAGCTGAAAAAGCTCTCAAACAGGATGAAGTCCCGGTGGGTGCCATCATTGTTAAAAACAATTGCATCATTGCAAAAGCACATAATCAGGTCGAAACACTCAAAGATCCAACGGCACATGCCGAAATGATCGCTATCACATCTGCCTGCGAAACTTTAGAAAATAAAAGACTCGAAGGCTGCACTCTTTATGTCACATTAGAACCTTGCCCCATGTGTGCCGGTGCCATTGTTCATGCTCGTTTAGATACTATTGTCTATGCCTGCGCCGATCCCAAAGCTGGTGCCTGCGATTCCTTGTATCATGTATGTGATGACCCAAGACTTAACCATAGTGTGAAAGTTATATCTGGAGTGATAGAAGAAAAGTGTGGGATGATTCTTCAACATTTTTTTCAACAGAAACGATAATTCTACCAAGCAACATAATACGATAAATAAAAATGATAAATTCTAGGGACAGGTGTTGCCTTGTCTCTAGAAACAATGTTTGTAATTATTTTAAGAAATGCGTATTATTTGCCTTAATTAAACTCCTTACGAGGCAAACATGAAAAAATTCATATTTTTAGGACTGATTATTATGACACTAACAGGATGTACAAATTTTTATGATATTATTATCACAGGCGGAACCGTCATAGATGGTTCAGGTGAAGCGGGGAAAAAAGCTGATGTAGGTATTATTGCCGACAAAATCGTGGCCGTAGGAGATCTAAGCGGCAAGGAAGCCAATGTTCGCATTTACGCGACAGGTAAAATTGTGGCACCGGGATTTATCGATGCTCATTCTCACACCGATACAAAATTAATGATCAACCCACGCGGTGAATCTAAAATTCGTCAAGGTGTTACCACAGAAGTCACGGGCAATTGTGGCTACTCCCCTTTCCCACAAAAAAGTGGCGATAAAAGTATGTGGTCGTCAAAGAATGCTTACCAAGATTATGCATCATACTGCGATTCACTCGAAGCAGGTGGCATGGGTATTAATCAAGCCAGTCTCGTGGGACAAGGTAACATTCGTCGCTATGTAATGGGCAATGTTGATAGAAAAGCCAGCGACCGCGAACTTGCAGAAATGAAAGCTCTGCTAGAAACTCAGCTCAAGCAAGGCGCCTGGGGAATGAGTACCGGACTCGAATACACACCCGGCTCATTTACTTCTACAGATGAATTGATAGAATTAAGCAAAATTCTTGCTAAACACGATGTGCCCTATGTAAGTCATATGCGTAACGAGGATAAATTTCTTGTCGAAGCCACCGAGGAAGCTATTCAGATAGGACGTGAAAGTGGTGCTCAGGTTCAGATATCTCACTTTAAAGCCTGCAACCAAGCCTATTGGAAAAATATTCATACTGCTATTGATCGTGTAAAAGCTGCCCGCAAGGAAGGTTTGAACATCTGGGCCGACCGCTATCCTTATAATGCCTATAACACCTCCCTTGCAGTTCTTCTCCCCACCTGGGCCAGAGAAGGAGGGGATGCAGATATTATTGCGCGACTGAAAGATCCATCGCTGGAAAACAAACTAAAAGACTATGCCGAAACAAAATTTAAAAATATCGGCGGTGAAGATAAATTTTTAGTATCGGCTTGCAAGAATCCTAAATATGCCGACAAAACAATTGCTCAAGGCATGGAAATGACCGGACTTAGTGGCTGGGAATATATCAAAATGGTCCTACTCGAAGACATACATGCTGACATGATCGGCTTTGCCATGGACGAAGATAATCTCAAAAAAGTTCTGGCTCAGGAATTTGTCATGATAGGCGCAGATGCATCTGCTTATGCACCTTATGGGAAATTAGGCGAAGAAAAACAACATCCCCGTGCTTACGGATCAGCCGCCCGGGTTTTAGGTAAATATGCCAGAGAAGAAGGCTTATTTAGCATGGAAACAGCCGTACACAAAATGAGCGGACTGGTTGCCAAAACTTTTGATATCCCCAAACGCGGTCTCATTAAAAAAGGCTACTATGCAGATATCGTGATCTTTGATCCACAAACCGTCATCGACCAAGCCACCTATGCTCATCCTCATCAATACCCTCTTGGCGTAGAAACCGTCCTTGTTAATGGTAAAATTGTTGTTAAAGATGGCGAGCATACGGGCGTTTTGAATGGGAGAGCGTTGAGGAAACGATGAAGAATAAATTGCTTAATCGTCAAATCATTGATATGCAAGAATCCTAAAAAAGGGATGTTTTAACCGCAAATGCTTTGATAAGAACTTATGCAAAGAGTTCCTCTACTCAAATTTGCGCGGTCTTAATTATTTTAATGGGGGAAGCGCCATGCAAGCTTTACTTCAAAAACACGCCACCAGGCGAAATATCTTAATCTTGTTTGTGGCCTTTATTGTCTTTGAAATCCTTTTTATTTTACTGCTTCCAAGTGGAGAAAATGCCAAAATGATCGATATTTCGGGGGCTAAAAAGGGAAGCGAAATTTACCGGATAATCGAAAAATATGATGATCACATCAGAAAATCCTATATCTGGGGAGCTGTGACACTTGATCTCGTCTTTCCCCTTGTATATTTCCTTCTCTTCAGTTTTCTACTAATTCGTTTCTGGGGAAAAACCCCTTTAGTATTTCTTCCCTTCTTTCAAATGATCTTTGATCTTTTAGAAAATGCCGGCATTGTTATCATGTTAAGATCCTGGCCACAGCAACTAGCAGGCATTGCAAATACGACAGTCATTTTCTCTTGGATCAAATGGGGACTAGCCGTCGTGAGCATTGCATTTATTTTGATAGGGATGCTAAAAGATCGACTAGTTAAAAGAACCGTATAAACAGCGATATTTTATCCAAAGGGTAAAAATCCCTCATAAATCAGATAGTATTAACTGATGCAACAGGTTCTATAAGCAAAAAATTCTTGTCGGATGGCATATGAATGGCTCTGTGTGAGTTAAACAAATATTCATATCAATTCTTGGCGGCTTAAAAAATTAGGACTATATTTCTTATTGAATTAAGGATATTTTTCATGAAAATTAATAAAATAACATCCATATTTTTCTCCCCCACAGGCGGGACTCGTAAAATAATCAATGCTATTACTCATAATATTGATTGTGCGGAAAAACAATATTTTGACCTCACATTTCCTGAAGACAGAGATAATTTCAAGCATGATCCCTCCTATCGTCAGGACGAGTTGATCATTCTTGCCTTACCGGTATATGAAGAACATATGCCCTCTATTGTTTTAGATGCTTTAAATAAAATTAAAGGCAAAGGCCAGGCAATTGCTCTTGTTGCTGTCTATGGGAATATTAACTACGGCCTGGCTTTAAAAGATATGCAAAAATGGGCATTTAAGGCAGGATTTACTGTTGTAGCCGGAGCAGCATTTATCTCGGAACATTCATTTTCCAATGACAAACTGCCATTATCTGTCGGACGACCGACCATAATAGATCTCTACCATGCCGAGAATTTCGGCAAATCCCTCATCTCAAAACTTGATGCTATCAAAGATATTATTAAATATACTGAAGTAAAACTGCCTGGAAGATTATCATTCTTGTACAAGATATTACCCAAAAGATCCGTGCATTTATTTGTACGTTATCCAAAATTAAGTAAGCGAAAATGCAGTAAATGCGGAAACTGCCTGAAAGTCTGCCCTACAGCTGCCATTCAAGCAGATACTTTCAAGATAGATAAAGACAAATGTTTGCATTGTTTTGCCTGTGTTAAAGCATGTGGATCTTCGGCAAGAAGAATAGGCCTTAAAATGAATCCCATTGTTAAGAACAAGCTCAAAAGACAAAGCAAAAAAACAAAGATCCCAAAAATATTTATATAGAAACATCTGGAATCAGAAGCCGGAAGTCGAAAACTAACTTCAGCCTATACAAAAATACGATAATACTTTCTTGTTAAAATCAATAAAGGAGCGATCTCTCACTCCTTTATATTTATTCACTTGATCAAGATTACTTAATCCTCATCTTCCTCAAGATAGAAAACTTCTACTCCACCAACACCGCAAGCTACAAAAAGCTGTTTTGATTTATACTCAACATGATTTGCTGAATATTTTTGACCGCTGTTGTTAATGGTATCATCGTAGGGATAATAGCCAACTAGGTTTGTTTCGTCAAACTTCTTGCCTGATACAGAGAACACTCTAAAACCCCATTCCCCATTTGCAGAAAAGATAAGGTCATCATCAGAGGATACGCTGTTGGTATAGGGTAAGCCATCTGCTAATTCAGGATTTTTTGCCTCATAAACAATCCTTCCCCTTTTCAGGTCAACAACTTTAAAACCCGCTTCAGAAAGAGCTAATAAGGCAGTATTGCCTTCAAAGACTTCAATAGTAGCTTTATGATAATCGGAACCAAAATCATTAATGAGAATTTCATATGGATCATTGTAATGCTCAAAAACAATACTGACTTTACCACTTCCGGAAGTATTATCTGTTGTTCCACTGATCACAACAACTCCACTTTCATATTCTTCAACATCACGAGCATCTGAAAGATCAAGAGTTTTATCAATTTTAAAATCTTTTTTACTAAGTTTAATAAGTTTACCCTTTTCAGCACCCACCGTTACATGATAATATTTGCCTTTTGCTGCTATACCCGTGAGTGCATGGCTAGGAAGTTCTGTAATAGATTCTGCAATTTCATTCGGTTTGATCTTTTTGGTATTGATCTTGCCAATAAAACTTTTAAAATTCCAAATATCAGGATCTGCAGCACCACCAAAGATCAAATCATTTCCATCAATATAAAGTGCATTTATATCCATACTCGGCATAAGAATTTCTTCAATAATTTCAGGTTCATCCTTATCACCTATGTCCACGATCTGAATAGCCCCACGGAAAATTTCACCTGCATAGTTATAAGCTATATAGGCTTTATTACCTTTAATGACAATATCGTTTGCATGGACGGGCAGAGATTCAACAATAACAGCCGGGATCTTTGCAGACAAGATCACATCATAGCCAATATCTTTTTTCTTTTTATCCGGTTTTGCTGTTTTACCAAGAATATCATTTGAATCCGGATCTTCTTCATAAAAATAAACTGTATCACCTACAATAGTGATCTCCTTATTATTGGATAATAAAAATTGATCATGACTATCATCACCTGAACCGGAAAAAAGATCGCAAGATACCAGAACAAGTAAGGCAATAAAAAGTATTAAGATTTTTTTCATAATTAGCCCTTATTTTAAACAATTGATAGTAGTTTATAGTTAGTTAATTAGTGTATATATAATTAGAGCAATTGTCAAGCAAAAGCCGAGAAAAACTGCGATTCTTACTCTTGATATTCGGCAGATCTGAATAATTTATTGAGGTCTGTTTTTTTCGAAAATACCGGAAATGCATGAAAAGACTTTTATTCTGATAAACTATTTTTCACTGATCATTAATGATTTTTTATTATATATATTGAGTTTTTCATGGTAAAGCGTTTCATCTATTCCACGCCGAAGTGATCCTGCGTGTAAATAACTAAGTTTAAGAATAAGCTCATCTAATAATGCATTTTCCTGATCGGGAGTCAGAATTTCTTGGCTATATATTTTTTCTAGAGACTGTACGCGGAATCTATCCATGGCAGGTGTTTTAAGAGATAATTGGTCCTTATGTCCACCATATTTAGTGATCAATATTTCATCGACAAGAGGAATGGGATATTTGGCAGCAATGCGCAAGAAAAGATCGTAGTCTTCGCAGACCGGTAAATTCTCATCAAAACCCTGCATTTCTCGCAAAAGTTCACGCTCGCATATCAAGGTTGAAGGTCCTACAATGCATGTTTTGAGACAATCTTTAAATATTTGGCCACCTTTTTTAATATATTTTTTGGGTGGATTAACTTTTTTCCCATTTCTGATCCACTGTTCCTGGCTCTGCAGAATACGTGTTTCCGGATGTTTTTCGAGGTAATCCATTTGCCTTTCAAGCTTATGTGGTAACCATTCATCATCTGAATCTAAAAATGCTATCCACTCACCCTTTGCCTTAGCAATACCATAATTTCTTGCTGCAGAAACGCCTTTATTATAATCGTGGTTAAGCACTTTAATTTCAAGACTATAGCTTTCAAGAATTTTGCTTGTTCCATCATCAGAAGCATCATCGACCACAATTATTTCCAGGGGAGGATAAGTCTGAGAAAGCACTGAATTTATAGCCGCTTCGATGGTACTTTTTCGATTGTAACAAGGAATGACGACTGATATTTTTTTAAGATCTTTAGACATAGAGGTTAATTTAATTCTTTTTTCAAATTTCTGTTAAATATACAAAAAATCCTTTGTTTATGGGGTATAATTGTTTATTTTTTTGCGTTAAAGTTAAAACAACAGACTATTTTACTAACAAATTAAGGAGTAAAAAATGAAAAAAGACGAATTGTTGAAAGTATTAGCCGAAGCCGGCGATGTCAAAAAAGTTGAAGCAGAAAAAGTACTGGATGCTTTTGTTGCAACTCTTCTAAGTGAAGTTAAAAAAGGCGAAAAATTTGCCGTAGCTGGTTTTGGAACTTTCCAAGTTGCAGAACGCGCTGCACGCGAAGGTGTTAATCCCAAAACTGGTGAAAAAATCCAGATCAAAGCATCAAAGAATGTAAAATTCAAAGCTGCTAAAAAACTCAAAGAAGCTGTCAACTAATATAATAGTTAGATACAGACTTAAAAAGCCCGCCCCTTTGGATGGGCTTTTTTATTATAGACAGGATAAACCGGATTGCTTGTTGACAGGATAACAGGATAAACCGGACTGCTTGTTGACAGGATAACAGGATAAACCGGATTGCTTGTTGACAGGATAACAGGATGAACCGGATTGCTTGTTGATAGGATAACAGGATAAACCGGATTGCTTGTTGACAGGATAACAGGATGAACCGGATTGCTTGTTGATAGGATAACAGGATAAACCGGAT
>CAZNFT010000056.1:0-11048 GCA_964572745.1 uncultured bacterium | reverse complement strand
CTTTATGGACGTGTCGCCTTTATTCCCGACGTCAGTGGTCTTGATCCTCGTTTAAGTGTACAGGAGACCATTGATTTTGTTTCAGCTGTAAATAAAAGCTGGAACCGGGAAAAGTCTAAACGACTATTTGCCGAAAGCGAATTGCCCTGTGATCAAAAAGTCGGAACTCTTTCCAAGGGGATGAAAACAAAACTGTACCTGCTTTTGACCCTCTCTAAAGATGTTGATATTTTATTGCTTGACGAACCCACACTGGGCCTGGATATTGTTTTCCGTAAAGAATTTTATGATCTCCTCTTAGGCGAGTTCTACGATGAAAATAAAACCGTGATCATTTCAACACATCAGGTTTCAGAGATAGAAAATATTATTCATGATGTAATATTTATTGACAAGGGAGAGATTCTGCTAAATAAGTCAGTTGAGACATTAAAAAGTAAATGGCATATCTATGAAGCGCCTCTGGATCAGGAAGAAAAGCTCAAATCCTACAATCCTGCAATATTGACCAAATCATTGGGACATTATCGAGCGCTACTTGAAGGGAATGTTAGTATAGAAGGTGCAAAGAGATCTGTACCTGAATTATCGGACATTTTTATTGCATTAACACAGGCAAAAAAGGGATAATGATGGCACATTTAATAACATTATTAAAAACAGAATATCTCAAACGGAAAAAAACTTACTGGACACCGGTATGGATCATAGCCGGTATTATGGGTGGGGTTATATTGTTAGGCTTGATAGCAAGCTGGACTCATAAAGTGGATGTTCAGGTTAATATGATGGATCTATCTATGTTTTTTGAAGACATGGGAAAAGGTATGTATGTAAACGCAATGGGAACTATGATGCTTGTTGTTTTTGCTTTCTCAATTAGTTTGTTGATTAATGCACCTACTTCCTTGTCTAAAGAAAAACAGCTGGGCTGTGATCTGTTTTATCGTTGTCAACCCATAAATATATGGCTGAATACAGCAGGAAAATATATCATGCATGTGTTGTCCGGAGTACTTGGTGTAATCGTGGTGGGTTTTATCGTCACCTTCATCCTTACAATAGCTTCCGCTAAAGCAATGGGTGGATTTTATCTGGGAGCTGCTCTGAGTGGGATGTTTGTAGCTGTAGTGCTTTACTTTAAAGTTTGCTTGGTATTTGGATCCTTATTTTTCCTTTTTTCAGCGATTTTCAAGAATAGCGCTATCGTAAAAGGCTTAATCACTATGGCTTTGATCGATTTTGTATTTTATTTAATTGAACAAATTTTCAGGAACACTATCGACCTGCCAAGTATTTATCAACTGTTGACTTCTTTGTTAGGTGATGTAAATCTTAATGATCCTCCCGGTTTGGGGAAAATGATTTGGGATGTGAAATTCCTGATATCAATTCTTTTTGCCGGACTTTGTTATACTGGAGGAAGTCTTATTTATAAATATCAAAGAACTGAAGCTTAGGAAGATAAAATGAAAAAAAATAAAATTCTTTTAAGTTTTTTTCTGATCCTGGTTGCTGGCATAGGCTTTGCAAAATATCTACATGTATCCGGACCTGAAACAACTCAGGATTACCGAATAAAAAATATCGCTAATTTGGAAGTTAGCTCTCAAATTGATCTATATCTTTCACAAGGCGATGAAGAAGAACTTATTGTTGAGACATACAAAAGTCTTATACCACATATTAAGGTGGAACAAAATGGGCAGCGCTTAAGAGTTTATCTTGATCGAAAAGTTCATAGACTTAAGTGGAATGGCAAAAAAGAAAAGATAAACGCATATCTAAAAGTTAAAGACCTAGATAAAATATCACTTTCCGGAGCTTGTGATCTGTATATGCAAACAGAATTTGAAACAGAAGATCTTAAAATTTTGGCGAATGGAGCCTCTGATCTTGAGTTTGCTAAAATTAAAGGCAAGAATATTCATCTCATAATGTCAGGTGCCAGTGATATTGATCACGGGGAGATCCAAGCGAAGAGAATATATATCAATACCATCGGAGCAAGTGATGGAGCATTGACCCTTGATGCGGAAAGCATAGAAATAATAGCCTCCGGAGCCTCTGATTTTAATATTGATATAAAAGCGCAGGATATTAAAATCAAAGCCTTGGGATCATCAGACTTTAAAGTGCGGGGTAGAGCGAAGAATTTTATGCTTCAGGCATCCGGCTCATCCGATATACAAGCTTATGATCTAATGAGTGACAAAGTCATTGTAAAAGCTTCTGCTTCATCAAGTTGCCGGGTCAATTCAAAAAACTCTTTAGAGGCAAATACATCGGGTGCTTCATCAATTTATTATAAGGGAAATCCGGAAAATCTTAAGCTAAATATTACCGGGGCATCCAGCATAAAAAACAAATGATCCGGTTTAAGGTCGGAAGGGGAATAAAAATGAAAAAAATAATATTGGCTACATTAATGCTACTGCTTCTGTTTGGTTGCGATGTCAATACAGATCGCTTGGAAAGGATCAAGGTAAGTGGAGAACTTATAAGAATTGAAGATAGCTTTCGTGATTTCACCGAGATTATAGTTGTTGGACCTTTTGATATTGTTTTTGACCAAGATATTGCTTCGGGGATAGAACTGGAAAGCTACGAAAGTCTGATCGATGTTTTCAGCGCTGAAATCCATGATGATGTACTTTTGCTTTATCTTCTTGATACAAGCAAAGTCTCGGAGTTTACCTTTGGTGAAGACAATTTGAATTCATCAGCCATATTAAGTGGATCTCGTTTAAAATGGCCTAATAATAAAAAAGTGCTTAATCTAAGAATATCACATCAAGAACTTGAGAAGATACAGGTTATTGGTGAATGCAGTATTGTATCTGAGGATATTTTTGCCGGAGAAAGGCTAAGTCTGGAAATTGCCGGTGCATTAAACTTTGAGGCAGCACTGGATATGCATAAATTTGATGCAGAAATTGCCGGTGCCGCAAATCTGAAATTAAGCGGCAGTGTAGATGTTTTTGACATAGAGTGTGCGGGCGCAGGAACGATAAAGGCATACGATCTGATAGCTAAAAAAGTCAATATTGAGATCGCCGGTGCCTGTAATGCCAAAATTCATGCCCTCGAAGAGATTAATGCCGAAATTGCGGGAGTAGGGACTATTAAATACAAGGGGAATCCCACAATAATTAATTTTGAAAAAGCCGGTATAGGCTCTTTAAAACCTGCTGAAAAAGACAAAGAAGATCAAATAGAAATATAATATTCTTTGAAAACATTAAGAGGACGGTCAGACTCGTCCCAAAGAAGAAAGCAAAATAGAATTGCTAATTAATAGTATTGAGAGGTGACAATGAAGATCAAGTTAAAGTTGGTCTGTATATCGTTATTTGCACTTGCATTTTTGGGAGCTGAAACGCTTTCTCTGGAAGAATGTATCAATATTGCAAGATCAAATAACCCCAGTATTCAAAGTGCAAACTTAAGCTCCGAGATCGGGAGATCCAGGCTTCGTCAGGCTTATAGTACTTTGCTTCCATCCGTATCGGTTTCATCGGGCTTGTCATCCTCAAGCCGGTCAAGCTGGGATATAGGTAAAAGTGTTGGTTTAAATGCCGGAATGACCTTTTATACTCCCGGTATGTACTCAGGGATTAAGTCTGCATCAATTAATTCTAAGGTAAATGAACTAAATATCCAAAGTGATCAGAATGATGTGATATCTCAGATATCAGCTCTTTATTACAGAATATTAAGCATTCAAAAGATCATTGAAGTCTATGAAGTTAATATTAGCGTTGCAGAAGAAAGTCTGAGGAAAACCCGCTCAATGTATGAAGAAAGAGTGATCACAGAATCCGATGTCTTAAAATCGGAAGCTCAAAAAGGTGATTTTGAATCTCAACTTTTAGGCCAAAAACAAATTTATGCTTCATATCTAAGGTCCATGAATATTTTACTTGGCTTGGATCCCAGAAGTGACTTATCCTTGATCGATATTGATGTCGAAAATATCTCAATACCCAATTATGATGAAGCCCGTGAGGAAATGTTAAATTATAATCCTGCTTTTGCTACAGCTATTCTACAGAAAGAAGTATCAAAAACTTATGTAGCTGCTGCGAAGGAAACATTCTTGCCATCTGTATCGGGGGGATATTCTTATAGCAATAGTTTAGAGAATGCAGTAGATCCTATCAATTCAGTCTCACTTTCAGCTTCCTGGACTTTGTTTAACGGACTTTCAAGAAAAGAAAATTTAAGTCAGAGCAAATTACAATTAGAACAGGCAGAAATAAATGTGGATAATATACTTCGCTTGCTGGATCAAGAACTCAGCGACCTTTACACACAGTTTGAGACCTATACGGCAATGATAGATATTAATGAACGCCGACTCAGATCCGCCAAGCGGGATTTTGAGATCGTACAGCAGCAATACGATTTGGGCAAAGCCACTATTCTTGATAGAATGCAAGCTCAGGTTGCTGTTTTAAGTGCAGAAAGTGCCTTGGTTGAGGCAAAATATTCCCGTAAAATGGTGGAAGCGGATATCTTAAAATTAATCAATAAAATATAGGGTTAGAGATGAAAAAAACACTTATCATAATGTTGAGCCTTGTGCTGTTGGCTGTTTTTATATTCTTCACAATGAAGCAAGATAATAAAAAAGCCCTTCCCGTAAAAATGGAAAAGGTCACGTTACACACAGTAGAATCTAAAGTTTACGCAGCCGGTTATGTGCAACCTGTTATCAAAGTTAATATTTCAGCCAATGTTGCCGGAGAGATCAAATCTCTTGATGTAAGAGAAGGTCAAAAGGTAAAAAAAGGACAGCTCTTAGCGCAATTGGATAAGGTTATGTATGCTGCTTCAGTTGACCAGGCGCGCTCATATTATAAATCAGCAAGATCAGCTAAAGAGGTTGCGGAAAAAGAATACGAACGAGCAAAAAGACTTTATGAAAAGAATAATTACAGTGAATCTCAATATGATCAGGCCAAGGCAAGCTTTGATCAGGCTTCAGCCGGCTTGGAACAGGCTTTTGCAAGTCTGGAACAAGCTGAAGATAACCTGAGAAAAACCACTCTGGTAGCACCTATCAATGGGACTGTTATTGGTCTGCAAAAGGAACAGGGCGAAATGGCCTTGGGCTCAACTTTTCAGGCGGATATTGTGATGACAGTTGCTGATCTCAGTGCAATGGAAGTTGAAGTGGATGTCAATGAAAATGATATCGTGAAAGTCGCTCTGGAAGATTCAGTCGATATAGAAATTGACGCTTTAGCCGATAAAGTATTTAAGGGTGTCGTTACAGAGATCTCTCAGTTGGCAACGACTCAGGGTGCGGGTACACAAAATGCCATTACTAATTTTAAGGTGACAGTAAAAATGTTGAATAACCCTCCTGAGATCCGCTCCGGGATGAATGCCACAGTTGAGATTTTGACGGATAAAAAAGTCGATGTCGTTGCTATTCCCATTCGTGCTGTAACAGTTCGTCCTGGTGATAAAGTCAAGAAAACAGATGCTCCCAAAGTCATTAAATCGGGGAAACCCGAGCTTCTTGAAGTTGTGTTTGTCGTAGAAGAAGACACAGTTCGTGCTCTTCCTATTGAAATCGGCATTAATTCCGAAGATTATTTTGAAGTGATAAGCGGTTTGGATACTACACATACCATCGTGACAGGTAATCATCAGGCCTTGACCTTTGATCTGCAGAATGGTACAAGCGTTATTGACGAAAAAAATGCCAAGAAAAAAGGTCGTAAGTAAGAGATGGAAAGGATAAAGGACAGAAGATGTCATTATTAAAATTACGAAATATTCACCGAATATATCAAATTGGCGAGATTGAAGTCAGAGCTTTGGATGGTGTTGACTTGGATGTGGAAAAAAACGAATACCTTTCCGTCATGGGACCTTCGGGAAGCGGAAAATCTACGCTCATGAATATTATTGGCTGCTTGGATACACCAAGCAGCGGTTCTTATGAGCTTGATGGAAACGCCATTCATCAAGAAGTGAAAAATGGTAGCGGTATTGCAACAGATGATCAACTGGCGGTGATCAGGAATAAGCAGATAGGTTTTGTTTTTCAGACCTTCAATTTGCTTCCGCGCATGAGCGCCCTGTATAATGTAGAATTACCCTTAATCTATGCCGGTGTTCCTCGAAATGAACGCTTGGAACGAGCCAAAGAAGTTCTTGAGAGAGTGCAACTGGCAGATCGCATGAATCACAAGCCCAATGAACTTTCGGGCGGTCAGCGACAGCGTGTTGCCGTAGCTCGTGCTTTAGTAAATAATCCATCCATTATTCTTGCCGACGAACCCACAGGAAATCTGGATTCTAAGACGTCCAGTGATATTATGGATCTGCTGACCGATCTTCATGTTCAGGGGAATACCATTATTCTTGTGACACACGAACAGGAGATTGCAGAGCGTGCAGGCCGAGTGATTCACATGTTAGATGGCAAGATCAGCGACGATAACAAAAAGAAATAATTTATGTTCAAGCAAATATACACGAGTATTATTATCGGATTTAAAGCGGTCTTTCAAAATAAAGGCCGTGCTTTTCTGACCATGCTAGGCATAATTATCGGTATTTTATCGGTGTCTCTCATGGGAACTGCTATCAATGGCATTGATAATGTTTTTGATGATACCATAGGGATGTTTGGTGACGATGTGCTTTATGTTCAGCAATTTCCTTGGTTTATGGGAAACGCTGATTGGTGGGAATTTCGTAATCGACCTCGTATAAAAGAAGAGTATGCTAAAAAGATAGTCGAGCGGGCAGAATCAATTGAGATCGCGTCTGTAGAAACGAATCGCCGGGTGACTTTATCCTACGATAAAAATAGCTCCGAGGGTGTTGATCTGAGTGGTAAGGGTTGGCAATCTGCCTATATAGATGTTGCCCGGATAGACAAAGGTCGCTATTACACACAGGTCGAAGAAAAAAATGCTTCACGCGTAATTGTTATCGGATCCGAAGTTCATAAACATCTTTTTCCCAATATTGATGATCCCACCGGATTAAAGATCCGGGTTAATGGATTAAAATTCCGTGTTATTGGTGTGTTCAAAGAACAAGGCAAGGTGATGGGAATGTTCTCTATGGACAATATTGCCCTTATCCCTTTTCAAACCATGAAATCTGTATTCGGTCGGGTATGGTGGATCTCAATACCACTTAAGATAAGAGAAGGTGTGGATAAAGATTTTGCCCTTGAAGAAGTTAGAGGTATTTTGCGTGGCATGCGCGGATTAAGACCTCTGGATAAAGATAATTTTGCCATCAATCAGCAAGAATCTATGCAAGCTGAACTGGGCAAGATTAAATCGAGCATTTCAATTGTAGGTATCGGCATCGCCGCTTTGTCATTATTGGTTGGCGGTATAGGCATTATGAACATTATGTTCGTGAGTGTAAAAGAGCGAACAAAAGAAATAGGTATTCGTAAAGCTTTGGGTGCTAAACGCTGGGTTATTATGATACAATTTTTATTTGAGGCAATTATTATCGCCTTGATAGGAGGTGCTATTGGACTTGTCTTGACTTCCTTATTGGTGGGAGTTGTGCAAAAGTTCTTTGTTGCCAGCATGTCCTTACAACTGGTAATGACAGCTTTGGGTGTTTCTATCAGTGTGGGAATTTTGTCGGGTATTATTCCCGCATCTCAAGCCTCAAAAATGGACCCCATAGAGGCTATGCGTTACGAATAAAGGAGAAGAAGGTGGAATTTAAAGAAATATATTTATCTGCAAAATCCTCGATAAAACAAAATAAGCTGCGTTCATTTTTGACGCTTTTAGGAGTGGTCATTGGTATTTTTTCCATCATCGGTGTCATGACCGCCATCAATGTTTTGCAACAAAGTGTCGAAGATAATATGAGTGGACTGGGGACAGGTTCTTTTCAGGTACAAAAATATCCCCAGATGAATGTGAATAATTCCCGGGCTCGTTATCATAATCGCAAGAATCTGGATTTAAGGGATTTTGAGCGCCTTGTAAAGCGTTTGGAAGTGGTGGATTATGCTACAGCTGAGGACTGGAATTGGGGCAAGATCATAAAATATAAAGATAAAGAGACCAAGCCTAATATAGGACTTGGTGGTATCACGCATAATTGGGAATTTACAAATAATCTTAATGTTGATGCGGGGCGGATGGTTTCAGAGGTCGATATGAAAAACGGTTCTCATGTTGCCGTGATCTCTTATGATGTGATAGATATTTTGTTCAAGAATCGCGATCCTATCGGTGAGTTTATTAAGATCGATGGTGTAAAATATCGTGTGATCGGCATAGCCGAAAGAAGAGGTCAGAGTTTTGGCAGTAGTCAGGATAACAGGGTTTATATACCTTTGAGCACTTATTTTAAATATTATGGCAAGGCGAGTTATACGTCCTTGAACTATTGCTTTTCAGTTATAGATCAGGAGAATTTTGAAGAAGGCATGCAAGAAGTGATCAATGAGTTGCGCATTATTCGTGGTGTTCCTTTAGGCGAAGAAAATGATTTTGAATTATGGACCAATGCTTCGTTGATAGATAATTTTAATAAAATGACAGCTGCTATCAAGATCGCGGCTGCCATTATTGCATCCATCGCATTGTTGGCCTCGGGTATAGGGATTATGAACATTATGCTTGTAACCGTATCTGAGCGTACCCGTGAGATAGGTGTAAGAAAAAGTCTGGGTGCAAAGAGCAGTGACATTCTCTATCAATTCATGATAGAAGCAATAATCCTCACAGAAATGGGAGGAATTTTCGGAATTATTTTGGGAGTGATCGCAGGGAATCTCCTGGCTTTAGCTATGAAAGTCCCCTTGGTGTTTCCTTGGGACTGGACCATTATTGGTCTTGTTGTTTGCTCTGCCATTGCCCTGATCTTTGGTTCTTACCCTGCCTATAAAGCAGCAAAACTCGATCCAATTGAAGCACTTCGTTATGAATAACGCAAGGCAAAGGGCAAAAGTACAAAGCCCAATTAATTATCAGTTGACAATTTAAGGGAAAAGTAATTGGCATTTCGACTCCCGATATTCATCGGGACAGGCTCAGTGGTCCGTCCACCGTATCTGCCGCAGGGCGGAGAAAGCTGGAAGAAATCTCAAACAATGAAAAAAAGAAAAATATTCCTACGAATGTAGGGGCGGATCCATGTATCCGCCCATTATTATTTTGTATAAACCCAAATGAAAATAATTGATAATTAATAACTAACAACGAAGAAATACATGTCTCATTAAATAATGTCAATGTCACCCTGAACAATGTCAGACTGAACATAGCTTTTCAAAATAAAGGGCGTCACCCTGGATTCAGTTCAGGCCCTCTATGAGATTGCGGTTTTCACTAATACTTTCCGGCATGAACTCTCGCAGAGATTCTACCGGCCCTTCCGAAGCCTTGGCGTAGCATGGTTATCCTATCTAAATCAATCTCAAGTATCCTGTTATCCTGCCGAAAAAGGTCCTGTTATTCTATCTAAATCAATTTCAAGTATCCTGTTATCCCGTCGAAAAAGGTCCTGTTATCCTATCTAAATCAATTTCAAGTATCCTGTAATCCTGTCTAAATCAATCTCAAGTATCCTGTTATCCCGTCGAAAAAGGTCCTGTTATCCTGTCAAAAATCGAGTTTCAATCGCAAAAACGCAAATTCCCCCGGATCCCCAGGAAGTTGTACCCAGACATTCCTAGCACCGCCATGAGCGGCTTCTAGTTTAGATCCGTGTTGATCTAAAATAGCATTAAGAGTAAAATTTGTATCTTTATCAGGTGTAATTAGCGTTAATTCGTCTCCGGGTAAAAAGCGATTTTTGACTTCTATCTCGGCAAGACCGGATGTCGGATCGTAATTCTTGATAACACCACAAACAGATTCACCCAAGCCGGCTGAATAACCATCTTCTTGGTTTTCGCCATATTGACGTGGATTGCGGGAATAAAAGCCCGAAGTATATGTCCGGTTACTTAAACGCATCAGATCACGCAGGTTTTCAGGATCAAATTCCTTGTCTGCTAAATGGTCATCCAAGGCCCGCCTGTATGCACGCGAAGTAATGGCAGTATAGTAAGCCGATTTTGTACGACCTTCAATTTTTAGACTGCAAACACCGGCTTTTAAAATATCGGGTATTAACTCAATAGCGCAAAGATCTTTTGAGTTCATGAGATATGTCCCATGTTCATCTTCATTTATTGGAAAGCGATCATCGGGCCGATGGCTTTCTTTTACATAAAAACCCTCAGGTGGTGGCGTGTTGTATTCGTAGGGTTCTTGAGTATTTTCGATATCTAAAAGAGAGCCTTTATCAAAACCTAATTTATATAGCCAACGGCAAGAATTGGTACAGGTCCCCTGATTTGCATCACGATTATGTAGATAATTAGAGATCAGGCAACGACCGGAATATGAAATGCAAATTGCACCATGAACAAAAGTTTCAAGCTCTATGCCCGGGACTTTATCGTGCATCATTTGGATTTCATCGAGACGAAGTTCGCGACTTAAAATTGCGCGTTTAACGCCAAGATCATGCCAGAATTCTACAGAGGCCCAATTGACCGTATTGGATTGCGTTGAAAGATGAATATCCATATCGGGATGTTTTTTTCTGGCCATTGAAATCATACCCGGATCAGCCATAATTAAAGCATCGGCACCCATGGGAGCAATGATATCCAATTCTTCAAGAAAGGAATCAACCTTTAAACTATGAGGGTAGATGTTTAAAGTGATATATATTTTTTTGCCTAAAGAATGGGTGTAATCAATAGCTTCTTGGAGATTTTCGTGTGAAAAGCCCGCTTCACGAGTGCGAAGAGAGAACTTTGGGATACCAGCATAAACTGCATCGGCCCCGAAAGCAAAGGCAGTTTTGAGTTTGAACATATCTCCCGCAGGAGCTAAAATTTCCGGTTTTTTCTTCATGAATATAATTTAGAGCAAGGAATGATAATCTCAAACTCAAATGAAATAAATTTAAGAGAAAAATGATTCTTTATGCTTTTAATGGATTATTTTTGATATAATCTCTCCTAATTCCTAATTCCTAAT
>CAZNFT010000055.1:0-11423 GCA_964572745.1 uncultured bacterium | reverse complement strand
ACCTTCTCACCTTCTTACCCTCTTACCATCTTACCCTCTTATTCTCAACCTCAAGCTTAGCCTATTGATAAACCTCAACTATTTATCTATTCTCTGGGCCCGCAGGTGCAATCCGCCCCACCCCAGGGAAAAAGAGCCTTCTGTAATAGTATGATCATCATGAGAAAAAGCCAACATACGGTCTCCTTCACCGGCACAGATCATCCAGTTAAAGACATCCGTGCTGCTAATATATTCTTTGCCTGCAAGATGATTAAAGACAAAGTAAACTTCATCCTGAGCTTTTCTCTTGTTTGGTATAAGACCAATTTCCAGACCGTAAATATCGCCTTCATCGGAAATATCAAAGGGTAATTCAACACCGGTTTTCAAGTATTCGGGATGATGCTCAAAAAAGATCAGTGCCGATAAAATATGGTGCAAGGGCTTAGCGTGTTCTACAGAAAGATCTTGATCATACAGTATCCTGCCTTCAGAAAAATCTTCACGATATTCTTGTTTGAGGTCTTTGTCGTTTATTGATTTCTTGAGAGAATCCAGGTGAGTAAATTCGGTGTTGGTATAGTAATAATACCAGTTATCTGTTGGAAATAATTTCCAGAAAGGACCTGTTGTATAGGTGTGATAGATGATTTCAACCACATCGTCATCGAGGTAATTTTCTATTATTTCAACTTCGGCACACTTTACGCCAAGCAAAGTCACTTTAAAAAATAAAGTATCAAATGCAAACAAGGTGCTTGTTGTTAAGCATAAAAGCAAAACTAAAAAGATCCTTTTCATTTTATATCTGGACCAATGCGGTTGCAATTAATAAGTAAATTAAAATACCAAGAATGTCAATCGTCGTCGTAACAAAAGGTCCCGTTGCAATAGCAGGATCTATCTTTATTTTGTTTAAAATAATCGGGGCAATCGTCCCGGTAAAGGTTGCCAATACCATTGCAATAAGAATACCCAAGGCAATCGCTATACTCAATTCAATACTCTGTACAAGATTATAACTATATCCATCCGACTCAATGAGGTAAGACATGATAAAAGCCACAGCACCCAGAGCAACTCCATAAACAACACCTAAGCTTAACCCTACCCGCATTTCCTTGAAAATAATTTTGCTGGTGGTATTCGGGTTCACTCTTCCGGTCAATAGTCCTCGAGTAATAATAGTTGAACTCTGAGTCCCAATATTACCACCCATACCTGCAATAATTGGAATAAAAGCCGTTAAGATCAAAAACTGACTCAGGGTATAGCTAAAAGCACCTATCACCAAAGCAGCGATTAAACCACCAATATAGGTTGCTAGCAACCAAGGGAAACGTTTTTTTGTTGTTTCCCAGGTTGATTTTAAAATAATATCCGTGTCGCGACCTAAACCTGCCATCTGAAGCAAATCTTCTGTTGCCTCTTCACGAAGCACATCAATAATATCATCAACAGTTACAACACCGATTAGTTTATTTTCATCATCAACAACAGGGATAGCAACAAAGTTGTAGCGTGATGCCAATCTGGCAACTTCTTCCTGATCAGTTTCCGGCGGAATACTTATAAGGTCTTCTACCATAATATCACGAAGTAAACTTTGAGGTGAAATTAATATTAATTGACGTAAAGATACAACACCCACAAGATGGGTGCGCTCATCGGTAACATAAATATAGAAAACCATTTCGGTATCTGCACTATTCCTGATAGCATCTATAGCTTCGGAAACGGTCTTATTTTCATTAAGATGAAAAACTTCGGGATTCATGATAGCACCCGCAGTTTCTTCATCATAATCCATAAGCGCTTCAAGTTCCTGGGAATGCTCTACTTTCATCAGTTTCAACAGCTCTTGCTGTTCTTCTTCAGGAATAATACGCAGAATAGCAGATTCATCATCATAATCCATTTCTTTAAAGATCTGGATGATACTTGGGCGGGTCATGGACTCTAACATTTCAAGAATAAAATTATCGTCCAATTCGATTAAAACTTCAGCTTTATGACTATCTGTTTTGATCAAAGAAAAGAAATATAGACGCTCATGATGAGTAAAAGATCGAAATAATAAAGCAAGGTCAGCGGGGTGAGTTTTATCAATTATATTGATCAAATTCACTTTAGCTCCCCGACGATGTAATTTTCTAAAGGTGTCAACAAGTAGGATCAGTTCGTTATTTCTCATAAACCAGACCTCCCTTTTCTTTGTGTTGAATATGGAGTTTATTTCTCAGTCCCAGCATCCCGAGAATAAGCAAAATGCCACCCACAAGTAAAAACAATATTGGAATTGCCGGCGAGCCATAGATAAAACTTTCTCTTATCCGGGGTACATTGTTTTCAACAAGTGCAAGCGTATTGAAGATACTGTGAATAATAATACCAGGAATGATAGAATGAAAGAAATAAGCAATATAAGCCAAAATAATTCCAGCTAGAAATATTTGAAAGATAGAAGAAACATTCATGTGAGCAAGAGAAAACAAAAAAGAAGAAAACATAATGGTCAATAAAGGGGAATATTTTCTTTTTAGCATGATCCGAAATAAAAAACCTCTAAAAAAAGCTTCCTCCACAATGGGAGTTACAATCAGGCTCGAAATTATTAGTAGGACTACATTCCAATTCTTGCTTAGAAGCATATCATGTACTACAATAACTTTTTTAAGACCTATCATAAAACACAGATAATCAAAAGCTAATAAAACCAGAAATAATAAAAGAGAAATAAGCAACAAATAGCCAATATTCAGTTTTCCAACTTTTCTATAGCGAAAAAAAAGCTTTGTTGACTTGTGATGTAATTTAACATAAAGAAAAGGCGGCAATAATAAAAATATTTGAAGAAGGATATGAATAAGATATTTTATGCTTTGAGCTGAATTTGCCAGGATATCTGTCTTGACAAATATTCCTTGAATAATAATCATGTATAAGATCAGAGTAATAAAAAATATCCAAAGAGCAGTTTTGTAAGTAAAATCCCGGGACATGCTCCATTCTCCTACAAGATCAATTCATTCTTTTTATTAAAATCCTTGATCTCACCATCAATGATGATATTGCTGACGCCTCTATACCAAATTGATTCAAAATAAGGATTATAGACAGTAATGTTTTCAATATCTTCCATCAACACCTGAGAAGATGGATGCTTATCGCGCGACCAATCCGAAGGTGGTGTTTTCATGGATTTAGAACTATCGGTCAAGATATAAAACTTCTTTTCTCGTTCGTCTGCTATCCGTAAAGCCGAGTGAGTACCCACCTTGTTAATAAATCCGCGATACCAATACCAATCGGTTCCAACAAGAACCAGATCGCAGCGTGAAACTGCTAACTCCATGGCAGCATCTGTGTACAAGGATACGGGAATGCCGGCGCGTGCAATAAATTTTGCCAAAGAAAGACCTTCTCCCACCGGTCTGGCTTCGGTTGTAATAACTTCAAAGCGTTTTCCACTTTGGGCTGCCTTTAGTATAGCTTTTCTTACCAATGAAGAATGTGAAAAAGTAAAGATCACAGAGCCATCTTTGATCAATTTATTTACAACAGTTTCAATAGTTTTTCGATTGTTTTCATTAATGACATCCCCATAATGTTTGATAATATCGGGAATGTTTTTACCTTTTTCTACCTCGGCTTTTATCACTTCTTGCATATTGGGGAAAATAGCGATCAAAGGATGTGCTGCGCGGGTTTCATTATAAATATAATCCAATACCTCTAATTGAGCTTTAGGAGAAAGGTCGTCATGATCGGAAAAATAATGATTAATAATGTTAATATATTTATCCAATATCGTGGTAGCACTGGCTTCCTTTTCGTAAAGCATCGCTTCAAATTCAGGATATTTTATCATCATAGCTTTTATTCCTCCCTTGGCATAATTGCCGCACTGGCATTTTTATCCCTCAACAAAACAGTTTGCATATCAAACAATTTTTTCATCATAGGAATCTGAACATCAAGCTTCATTAATGCTTTTTTAGCTCGGTCAAATTCTCCTTTACGGCGACTCAACTCAGCAATATAATAGTAAACCAGTGAGGTCTCTTTGTCATCCAGATCTCCAATAAGAAGAGATTTTGCAAAGCTCACAATAGCTTTTTCCCGAAATTCATTAGTAAGTTCAATATTATCATCATCTTCAGCTAACCAGGACATACGTAAATAGGTATCGGCAAAAACCATGGGAGCTGCTTTAACTTTTTCGAGCATGTATAAAAAATGTTCAAATAATTCCATGGTCGTTGGATTTGTATCTGCAAATCGCTCAGAATACTCCTGAGATTCAAGCATGTCCTTGATAGGATCAATATTGTCCGGGATCTGTCTGAAATCGTGGGTAACATATAAACAATGGTGACAAAACACCAACCATGTATCCAGGATATCATCATCCAGTGTTTTAACCCTGAAATCACTTTCCACTATATCGACTGTATATAATTCTTCAGCCGAGTGATTGTTTACAGGTTGACCACAAAGCGGACAAAGAACGATGGGGGTCACTTCATCTTCGAAAGGTCCCTTATTTTCAAATTCTCGTTCTGACATGTTTTTCCTTAGAAGGGTAATTCTTCTTCATTATCGGGCATTGATGGTTCAAATTGTTTTTCTTGCGCAGGCTTATTTGCCGGAGGCGCATAAACACCACCGCCACTATCGCCCTCACTACGTGTTCCACGGTCTAACAACATGGCAATATCGGACATTATTTCAGTTGAATAATGAGTAGAATTGTTGCTGTCTTGCCATTTTCTGGTTCTTAAACGCCCTTCAATATATACAAGCCGACCTTTTGTAAAATATCTGTTAATAAATTCAGCTTGTTTACCAAAGGCTACACAGCGATGCCATTCAGTGCTGTCAACATACTGACCACTCTGATCTTTACGGGTTTCATTTGTAGCCACTGAAAAATTAGCTATAGCTGTACCGGTTGGAGTTGCCCGCTGTTCTGGATCTTGTCCAAGTCTGCCAACCAATACTACCTTGTTCATTGAATTCTTATGCATATCATTCTCCACGAAAAATGTTAATTATTTTTTTAGCGTCAACACCGGGACCATAAACCAAAGCAAACACCTTTTTTCTCTGGTGTTTGGCAAGAATAGTTTGATAAACGATCTCAGAAGCTTCTATCGCATTAAAAGGATGTTCTTCATCCTGACCTGCACGAATTAGAATGGCTTCATCTTTTGCAGCAAACTCTTCGTAAGGATGTGACATATCCGGAAAACGCAGTCCCAGATCATTTTTATTCTTTCCACGCAATGGATTGTATCCGGAAAGATTCACATGATTTTTTACAGTTTTTATTTCCTCATTTGCAAGTTCTTTGCTTTGCATAGTTAGCAATAGTGTATCGCCCAAGCTTGCAGTTTCCCTGCCGTTCAAATGCTTTGTAAGCGAACGAAAATTCCAGTCTTTTTCAATTAGTTCATCTGCTTTTAATGCAGAAAAATCCATCCATTCCATTAATTACTCCTTGCACCAAAAATACTGGTACCTACACGGATCATTGTTGCGCCTTCTTCAAGTGCAATGCGATAATCATTGCTCATGCCCATGGATAATTCATCCATAGTAATTGTGGCTGTTTTAAATTTCTTCATATCCCTTGCTAAATTTCTCAAGAGTGCAAAAGATCTCCGGATCTCCGCTTCGTCATCCGTAAAAGCGGCCATACCCATTAATCCACAAATTTCAAGTCCTTCAATCTCTCTAAGCTTTTTAACAAAGTCGCTTAAGTCATCTGGCATGATGCCGGATTTACTGTCTTCACCTGAAATATTCACCTCAATGAGACATTTCAACTGATGTTCACTGCGTGCAATTAGCTTAGCAAGTTTCTCTGTTTGCAAACTATGAAGCCAATCAAAATTCTGCAAGCATTTATTTACTTTATTCGATTGTAAATAACCGATAAAATGGCGACATATTCCGGGAAAAGAATGCACTTTAAATTTATCACACGCATCCTGTATCCTGTTCTCACCCAGGTCCGTCATACCTGCTTCTACAGCTTCAAGCATTTTTTCAATGGACTGTTTTTTACTAACCGCAACAAGTCTGACCCTATCAGGATAGGGAGAGTAAACTCGAATATCATTCAAAACTGCTCTTAACTTGTCTTCGATCACGGCAACATCCTATTTAGGCTTAGAGCTTAAGGCTTAAAGCTTGATAATAGTAGCAAACTAAACCCTAAGCCCCAACTTCCAAGTTTCTGAAGCTCTAAGCTCCTAAGCTATAAGCCTTTTTATTCCTCTTCTTCTTCTTTTTCCTCTTCACTCTCCATCACATAACTTATGGCTGAGATCTGATCATTATCATGCAAGTTGATCAATCTGACGCCCTGAGTATTTCTCGATAGAGTATTTATACGATGAATGTGCTGACGGATAAGCATACCACTGCTTGTAATGATCATAAGATCATCTGTATCAACAACCTCTTTCAAAGCAACCATCTGGCCGACTTTGTCTGTAGTCTTAATTGTAATCACACCTTTTCCGCCACGATTGGTAATACGATAATCAATAATATCCGAGCGCTTACCATAACCATTCTCACTGACTGCAAGAACTGTAGCACCTTCGCGATTTACAACGACCATATCGACAACGGCATCATCTTTTCCATCAAGAGTTACACCACGAACACCTGTTGCGGAGCGCCCCATAGCACGAACATGAGTTTCCTTGAATCGAATTGCCTTACCTTTGCGTGTACCAAGAATGATATCCTGTTCACCATTTGTGAGATCAACACCAACAATATCATCGCCTTCATTCAAATTGATTGCAATAATACCGGTACGACGAGGACGGCTATAGGCGTCGAGTTGCGTTTTCTTGATAGTACCATTTTTGGTTGCAATGATCACATGCTTATCTTCAGAAAAATCACGAACATTTAAAAATGCGCGGACTTTTTCATCTTTTTCACTTTCCAGTAAATTCACAATAGCACGACCTCGTGTTGCACGACCGGCCTGAGGTAATTCGTGAACCTTTAACCAATAGACCTTACCTAAAGAGGTAAAGAACATGAGGTGATCGTGAGTAGATGCAATGAAAAGATTTTCTACAAAATCATCATCCTTGGTTCCGGCGCCTTTCTTGCCAACACCACCACGACGCTGAGCGTGATAAACATTGACAGGCGTCCGCTTGATAAAACCTTTATGAGTAATGGTAATTGCCATTTCTTCGTCTGCAATCATATCTTCAACTGAAAAATCTCCGGTATCGAGTATAATTTCCGTACGGCGTTCATCAGCATATTTTTCTTTGATCTCTGTTGTTTCTTCAACAAGAATTCTCATACGTTCTTCATGACTGCCTAAAATAAATTTTAAACGTTCGATCAGCTTGAGAACTTCAATATATTCCTGAATGATCTTTTCTCGTTCAAGTCCGGTCAATTTCTGTAATTTCATATCCAGAATTGCCTGTGCCTGGATTTCGGTGAATTCAAAACGCTTCATTAAAGTCAGTCTTGCAGAGTTTGCACTCGAAGAAGACTTGATCAACTCAATCACTTCATCGATATTATCCAGAGCTATCTTAAAACCTTCTAAGAGATGAGCGCGTGCTTCAGCTTTTCTCAATTCAAACTGAGTACGACGAACAATAACTTTATGACGATAATCAATAAATAATTCTATCATTCTTTTTAGAGATAAAACTTTAGGTTCACCATCAACAAGGGCAAGCATATTGATACCAAAAGTTCCCTGAAGCTGAGTGTGTTTATATAGATTATTTAGTACGACCTGAGGTTCAAAATCGCGTTTTAACTCAACAACAATACGAATACCTTCTTTGTCCGATTCATCTCGCAAATCGCTGATACCATCCAAAACCTTTGTTTGGACCAGTTGAGCTATTCTTTCAATAAGATTGCTTTTGTTGATCTGATAAGGGATCTCAGTAAAAATGATCTGTTCGCGATTAGTACGAATTTGCTCAATATTTGCACGGGCACGAAGAGTGATCTTTCCGCGACCGGTATCGTAAGCCGAAAATAAACCCTGAGCACCAAAAGCCAGAGCTCCTGTAGGGAAATCAGGACCTTTTACAAATTTCATCAATTCTCTGGTAGTAATATCAGGATTAGCAACGGTTGCAATAACAGCATCACAAACCTCAGTTAAATTATGAGGTGGAATATTCGTTGCCATACCCACAGCAATACCTGTAGCGCCATTAATCAACAAATAAGGAATTCTTGATGGAAGCACAACCGGTTCTTCCATAGACTCATCAAAATTCTTTTTAAAATCAACAGTATCTTTATCAATATCTGCTAAGATCTCATCTGCCAGTTTTGCCATTCTTGCTTCGGTATAACGCATAGCAGCCGGAGAATCACCGTCTATAGAACCAAAGTTACCCTGGCCATCAACAATGAGATATCTCATCGCAAAATCCTGAGCTAAACGCGCCATAGCCATGTAAACCGAGCTATCACCATGGGGGTGATATTTACCCAAAACGTCACCGACAATACGAGCAGATTTTTTATAAGATTTATTATGTTGCATGCCTAATTCGTACATGCCGAATAAAATACGACGATGTACCGGTTTTAAACCGTCGCGAATATCAGGAAGCGCACGGGAGACAATAACCGACATAGAATAATCAAGATAACAAGTCTTTAATTCTTCTTCTATATTAATTGGAATAATTTTTTCGTTAGCCAATTTTTCCTCACTTTATCTTAGTTCCGCAATGCGGATCGTTTAAACATCAAGGTTTTTAACATACTTTGCGTTAGCCTGAATAAAATCACGGCGAGCTTCCACATTTTCACCCATTAAAACAGTGAACATATGATCAGCAGCAATGGCATCGTCAAGATTTACCTGACGAACCGTACGTGTATCCGGGTCCATGGTCGTACTCCACAACTGATCGGGATTCATTTCTCCAAGACCCTTATAGCGTGAGATATTTATCTTTCCCGAGCGTTCTTTTTGCAAACGAGCAGAGATCATATCCATTTCTTCGTCGTTGTAAGCATAGCGCTCCACCTTACCTTGTTTCAATCTGTATAAAGGTGGCTGAGCAATGTACACATGGCCATACTGAAGAAGATCTCGCATCTGACGAAAGAAAAACGTTAATAAAAGCGTACGAATATGTGCACCATCAACATCGGCATCGGTCATAATAATAACCTTATGATAACGAATCTTTGAAACATCGAAGTCATCACGCAAACCACCGCCAATGGCAGTGAAAAGAGCTTGAATTTCTTTAGACTGCAAAACGCGGTCGTATCGAGCCTTTTCAACATTCAGAATCTTACCCCTCAAAGGAAGAATGGCCTGAAATCGCCTATCTCGTCCTTGTTTAGCAGAACCTCCAGCCGAATCTCCCTCCACAATATATAACTCACAATGTGCAGGATCTTTAATTGAGCAATCTGCCAGCTTACCCGGCAAACCACTGATCTCAAGAGCATTTTTACGACGAGTTAACTCACGGGCAGTTCTCGCTGCTTCACGAGCTTTGGCTGCCATGACTGACTTATCGATGATCTTTTTAGCAACGGCAGGGTTTGTCTCGAAAAATTCATTCAAAGCTTCCATCACCATGGAATCAACAATACCCTTGACTTCGCCATTTCCTAACTTAGTCTTAGTCTGCCCCTCAAACTGTGGTTCCGGCACTTTCACAGAAAGCACAGCCGTAATACCTTCACGAGTATCATCACCACTAAGAGAGAAATTATTATTTTTAATACTTTTAAATAAATTATTCTTTTGGGCATAATTGTTCAGCGAACGCGTCAAAGCAGTCCGAGCACCGGTAAGGTGAGTACCGCCCTCAATGGTATTAATACAGTTTACATAGGAATAGAAGTTTTCATTATAAGTATCATTGTACTGAAAAGCGAATTCCACAGCTACATTATCGCGTTCACCTTCTATAGAAACAGGTTTAGGGTGTAAAGGAGTACGTGCTTCGTTCAAATAAACGACAAACTCATTAATCCCACCCTTATAATGAAAAGAATTTTCTTCACCTGTACGCTCATCTTTAAGAGCAATATGGACACCTTTGTTCAAAAAAGCCAATTCGCGTAGTCTTTCACGAAGGATCCTATACTCATAGACAACATTATCAAAAATAGTTGAATCAGGCACAAACCTTACAACCGTACCTGTTTTGGTAGATTTCCCCACTTCAATTAAATCGCTCGTGGGTTTTCCCTTTGAATATTCCTGCTCGTAGGTTTTATTGTTTCTACTAATAGTAACTTTAACATATTCGGATAGAGCGTTTACACAAGAAACACCCACACCATGAAGACCTCCGGAAACCTTATAAGAACCCTTATCAAATTTTCCTCCGGCATGAAGAACTGTCATAATAACTTCAACACCCGGACGTTTTTCTGTGGGATGCATATCAACAGGCATGCCACGTCCATCATCTTCAACACTAACACTATTGTCTTTATGTATTGTTACAAGGATCTTATCACAAAACCCTGCTAAAGCTTCATCGATGGAATTATCTACAACTTCATAAACTAAATGATGCAAACCACGTTTTCCGGTATCACCAATATACATTGCAGGACGTTTCCTTACAGCCTCAAGGCCCTGCAACACCTTGATCTTATCTGATTGATAATCGCTTGTACTACTGTACATATATCTCCTTAAATTGCTTAGGTGCCGAAATGCGTATTCACTTCAGTTGAATATCTCTGATTATTCCTTTGCCAAATTCTTCATCTATTTTCTTTAGAATCTGTGGTCTCAACATACGCAATTCCTGACGCCAGACAGAACTTTTAACGCTGACGTGCAACACTCCGTTTTCTACTTTAATTGGCACGGAATTTTGTGCCACATGATCACCCACAAGGGTGTTCCAACTCCTAAAGACTTCATACTCTTTCATCGCCTTTCTACCAATAATACGGACCAGCATATTATTCACTGTGGAGTTGATTTTTTTCATAGCCAAATATAATATTTTTTATCCATTTTAGCTAATAATATATGCATTATTTATCAGATATTAAGGCAAAAATAAAGCATAAATCAAAGGCTGATTATAAATATTTTTAAGTCTTTTTCCAAGATTTTTTCCAAGAGAAAAATGATATTTTTTTTAAACGAGAAAGCAACAATAACAAGCATATATAAGAAGAATATGGGAAAGGGATGTAAGTAAATCCCTCTTTCTAAAGGCAAAAAAAAACTTAAGAAAAAAAGATAGACAATAAGTAGATTAATAATGTTACTATATATCGATATCCTAAAATTTAAAAATGACATATCAAGCTGTGTTTTTTTGCTCGAAAATTCAAGTCAAAAAACTCTTATTTTCATAAAGATCAAGTCAAAAAAACTTGTCAAAAGGATGACTAAAAAAAGGTGAAAATTGTTAAAAAAT
>CAZNFT010000054.1:0-11492 GCA_964572745.1 uncultured bacterium | reverse complement strand
TTTATATGGAATTTAGCATAGGTTTTACTTATAATTCACGTTGAAATGAAACTAAGGAAATTTATGAACATTCGAGTCTGCATTAAACAGGTTCCGGGCACCACGGAAGTAGAGATTGACGAAAAAACCGGTGTATTAAAGAGAGATGGTATTGCATCAAAAATGAATCCTTACGATCTCTATGCAATTGAAACAGCAGTCCGCATCAAAGAAGCACATGGCGCTGAAATATCGGTTATCAGCATGGGGCCACCTCAGGCAGAAGCCGTGATCAAAGAGGCCTATATGATGGGTGCAGATAAGGGTTGTTTGCTTACAGACCGTAAGTTTGCCGGAGCTGATGTTCTTGCTACAGCTTATGCCCTATCGCAGGGCATCGTTCAAATGGGACCTTATGATCTAATTATCTGTGGCAAAATGACAACAGATGGCGATACCGCTCAGGTCGGTCCGGAAATTGCAGAATATTTACAAATCCCTCATGTAGCGAATGTGAGAAAGATCCACGAAATACGTAAAGATGCCATTGTTGTAGAAATGAATATGGATGAATCAGTAGAAATTCAGGAAGTGCTCCTTCCCTGCCTCATTACGGTTGAAAAAGGTATTTACCAACCTCGCCTGCCTTCTTTCAAATTAAAATTAAAAACAAAAGATCGTCCTATTCCTCGTATTACATTTAATGATCTTGAAGATAAAAATGAAATGCACTATGGTCTGAATGGTTCTCCAACTCAGGTCTTGAAAATTTTTCCTCCACCGGCAAATACAACAAATGAAACCTGGGAAGGAAGTTCCGGGGAACTAAGTAAAAAACTCGCCGATAAATTACATGAACTTAAATACATATAGGACGCAATAAATGGCAAAGATCGTAGTACATCAAGATAAAATCATGGACCGGGAAGCTGTCCTTAATGTTTGCCCATTCAAAGCTTTAGAATTCACTGCAGATGATGAATTGATTTTAAATGCAGCCTGTAAAATGTGCAGAATTTGTATAAAAAGATTTTCTGAAATATTTGAATATGTCGAAGATCTTCCACCCAGCGTCAATAAAGATGATTGGAAAGGCATTACTGTTTATATAGATCATATGGAAGGTGAAATTCATCCCGTTAGTTTTGAATTAATAGGCAAAGCCCGAAAAATGGCCGATAAAATAGGTCATCCTGTACAATGTCTGATGATAGGTGAAAATATCAGTGAAGCAGCTCAAGAAGTGCTACACTATGGTGCAGATGAAATCTATGTGTACGATAAAGCTCAACTGCGTGATTTCAGGATTGAACCTTACGCAGCCGCTTTTGAAGATTATATAAATAAAATCAAGCCCAGTATTATTCTTGTGGGTGGTACAAGTATTGGGCGTTCCTTGGCTCCTCGACTTGCTGCTCGTTTCCGTACCGGTTTAACTGCGGATTGTACTATTCTTGATGTTCAGGAAAATACCGATTTGGATCAGATCCGCCCTGCCTATGGTGGTAATATTATGGCACATATCCATACGCCAAATCACAGACCACAATTTGCCACAGTGCGTTATAAAATCTTTGATGCACCTAAAAGGCAAGAAAAAAGTAGCGGAAAATTAATTTCCTGTGATATTGATGATGATAAACTTAAATCAAAGATCAAAGTCATTGAAATCAAGAAAAAAGAAAAAGTCAAAAGCATAGAAGATGCCGATACCATTATTGTAGCCGGTCGTGCTATTAAAAAAGAAGAAGACCTGAAAATGGTTTACGATCTTGCCGAAGAGCTGGATGCCATGGTTGCATGTACTCGCCCGCTGATCGAAGCCGGATGGATGGATGCGCGCTTACAAATTGGTCTAAGTGGAAGAACTGTAAAACCAAAATTAATAATTACTTGCGGTGTATCGGGAGCTATTCAGTTCGTTGCGGGAATGAATAATGCCGATACGATAATTGCAATTAATGAAAATCCAAAAGCACAAATCTTTGATGTTGCTCATTACGCCCTGCTAGGTGATGTTTATGAAATATTACCTCAGTTGACTGCACAGATCAAAGAAATGAAATCATAGGAGCAAATATGGATTACAAAGCTGTTTCTCAACAAGATATAGATAAAATGATAGAGATCTGTGGTAAAGATAATGTTCTTTGCGACAGTGATATTCACGAAGATTATAGTCGCGATGAATTAGTTGGAGTGAGACAATATCCCGATGTTGTCGTATTACCGCTCAACACTCAGCAGGTTTCTGATGTGATGAAATATGCCTATGAACAAAATATCGCTGTGACACCCAGAGGACAAGGTACAGGACTTGTCGGTGCTTCCATCGCTATTCATAAAGGTATTATGCTTTCTACAGAAAACATGAATAAGATACTTGAACTCGATGACGCTAATTTAACGCTCACTGTCGAGCCGGGTGTCCTGCTTATGGAAATATCTGAATATGTCGAAAAAAACGATCTCTTCTACCCTCCCGATCCGGGTGAAAAATCTGCTTCCATCGGTGGAAATATTTCTACAAATGCCGGTGGTATGCGTGCTGTAAAATATGGGGTAACTCGTGATTATGTGCGCGAAATGGAAATTGTTCTGTCAAACGGTGAAATACTTACCGTTGGCGGAAAGGTCGTTAAAAACAGTTCCGGCTATAGTCTAAAAGACCTTATCATTGGATCTGAAGGCACTTTAGCTATTGTTACGAAAGCCATCTTAAAACTTTTACCCTTACCCAAGGTTGCAATTTCTCTCCTCGTTCCCTACCCCGACATTGATACTGCAATTTCTGCCGTGCCTGTTATCATCAAATCGAAAGCTATTCCTACGGCCATTGAATACATGGAACGCAATGTTATTTTGTCTGCAGAAAACTACTTAGGCAAGAAATTTCCCGATAACACTTCAGATGCTTATTTGCTGTTGACCTTTGATGGTAATTCAGTGAATGAAGTTGAAACTATTTACGAACAAGTTGCACATGTGTGTTTAGATACCGGCGCTTTAGATGTTTTTATCTCAGATACAGACGAACGCAATGAATCTATCTGGTCTGCCCGTGGCGCCTTTTTAGAAGCCATAAAAGCCTCAACATCAGAAATGGATGAATGTGATGTTGTTGTCCCAAGGAATCATGTTGCAGAATTCATTAAATACTCAAAATTCGTTGAAAAAGAACTTGATGTAAGAATTGCATCCTTCGGTCACGCCGGAGACGGAAACCTTCATATCTATGTTTTAAAAGATGAATTACCCGATGATGTATTTGCCAAAAAACTGGAAACAGCCTTTGATATGCTTTACAAAAAAGGTCATGAACTCGGTGGTCATGTTTCCGGTGAACACGGAATAGGTTTTGCCAAAAAACTTTATCTGGAACGTACAGTAGGCGATGTATATATGGGATTACTCAGAGGGATCAAAAAAACATTTGATCCAAAACTGATTTTAAATCCCGGAAAAGTTTGTTAAACGGTGAATATTATATAAAAAGACATGAGCTGAGGTAATAGTTTGGCTCAAACTTTTATTTCGAGTTTGGCTCAAACTTTCGAAAACTTTCTTCTCTGATATTTTTCAATAAGTCTGTAGGGAAGTATTCTGCTTAAAAATACGTTTCTGGGCGCATCTCCACCAACAGGATATGTCGCTTTCGGCGACTTCATTTTTATGATCTTTAAAACTTTTTTAGCGACCTCTTCTGCTTTTGCTCCTGTCTCTATATTGTGATCGCGTATTGCTCTGAATTTCTTGGCAGCTTCAAAATAATCTCTTCCTTCGCCCATAAAAGCTTCCTGTTTTAACCCGGTTGCAATATAACCTGGCTGCACCATAACAACTTTGATGCCAAAGGGGTAAACTTCTTGCCTCAATGCACGGAAAATACCTTCCATGGCGAATTTTGTGCCACAATATACAGGGGTAAATCCAACTCCAAAAACTCCTGACATTGAAGAAATATTAATGATCGATCCCTTTTTGCGTTTACGCATAGTGGGTAAAATAGATTTTGTCAGACGAATGATCCCAAATAAATTGACTTCAAAAAGTGAATAAATATTTTCCATTGGGACTTCTTCGAGTGGACCAACCTGACTTTGACCGGCATTGTTGATCAGAATATCGATATCGCCGATCTGTTTTGATAATGCATCAATGCTTTCGCTATCCTGAAGATCCAAAGCATAATATTTAACACCATCTATCTTATCTTTGATAGTATCCGGATTGCGGGATGTACCCAAAACTTCATATCCCTCTTCAAGCAATAATAGCGAAATAGCTTTGCCAATACCCGAAGATGCTCCGGTGACCAGGACTCGTTCTTTATTTTTCATTGTTTTCTCTGTTTAATCTAATTCTTTATAATCGGCGTCTTCGACATCAGACATGTCGATTTTTTTATTTAAATTAGTTTTTTTATCTATATGGGGGTCATCATGTATAGTCGTGTTTTTTGATGATCTAAAAGGATCTTTGGGCATAAGTAAAGGCTTTAACACTATCTGATAGATCAAGTAGAAGAAAATCGCTACTAAAATTAATTTTAGAAAAAATCCCATTATTGTTTTCCTGCTTTATAATATTTTGTGCCCGAAGGAGGTTGTTGAATATATTTCATGATCTCTTCCAGGTCTTCTTTTTTATTTACAAAATCAATTTCTGTTGTGTCAATGATCAATAAAGGTGTTTCATGATAATGATAAAAGAATTGATTATAAAATTGATTCAAAGATTCAATATAATTTTTATCCATGTCTTTTTCATAGGATCTCCCACGCATATCAATATTTTTGAGCAAGCGTTCTGTATCTGCCTGCAAATATATCACAAGATCCGGTTTATTAATCTCTTTAGCAAGAATAGAATATAATTGGTCATAGAGATGTAACTCTTTCTCATCAAGATTGATATAAGCGAATAACCTATCTTTTGCAAAGATATAATCTGTGACTATTGAACGATGAAAAACATCGGTTTGTCCAAAATCCAATTGCTGTTTGTACCTGCTTAATAGAAAAAATAGCTGGGTTTGAAAGGCATATCGCTGACGATCACCATAAAAATCTGAAAGAAATGGATTTTCCTCAAATTTTTCAAGTGTAAGGCGACTGTTTAATTTCTCTGACAAAATTTTAGCAAGACTGGTTTTACCCACTCCGATAACGCCTTCAATAGCAATATAATATGCCGGTCCTGTCATATCCTCTCCAGCTTTGATTTATCCGGACACTGTACAATATAGTCTTTAATTTTCAATGATGTTCCGGGAACTGTATAATTTACATCAATTTCACTCATAGGTAAAAGAATAAATTTTCTTTCGTGGAATCTGGGATGCGGAATTATCAATTTTTCTTCATTCATGATACGATCACCATAAAATAATATATCTATATCAAGAGTTCTGGGACCCTTTGGTCGTTTTGGATCCCTGATCCTAAAAAATCGAATTTCTATCTCTGAAATATAGTCCAGTATTTCGTAAGCTAAAAGATCGGATCTAAACTTTGCAACAGCGTTCACAAAATCGGCTTGCTTTGTATCATACAATGGTTCTGAACGCCATAATGAGCTCTGTTCGACTAATTCTATATGCGGATTAGAAGCGACTTCTTTGATTGCGCGAGTTATTAAGTGGCTGGAATCACCAATATTTGATCCAAAGCTTAAAAAAAGGTCCTGCGTTCTTTCTCTATCCATTCTGCACCTCAATGCTTAAAGATCCGGCATTTAATAGATCTTCCGGCCTGATCTTTATGCTTTGCATTTCTCCGGGCGCCATATGTCGTTTTTTATGCTCTTTTATTATCTTATTATCAATTTTTAAAATGACCTTTACTCCATTATAGACTCTTTTAACTCTAAAGTATATTTCAAGATCTTTTTTGCAATTGCTTTGGCGTATTTCCTGGGGTACAATATAGGATATTCCTACACCTGATTCTGTTGGGACTGCTTTTTCAGTTTTTATTAAACCTTTGGCATATTCTGCAGCAAAAAATCCTGCTTTTTTACTTTCCTTGCTCACATAGTCAACCAGATCGTGTACATGCGCAACATTTCCACAGGCAAAAATACCCGAAACATTTGTTTCCATCGCTTCATTTACTTTGGGTCCTCGCGTGCGCTTATCCAATTCTATGCCTAAGGCATAAGGAAGCTCAATTTCCGGCAATAGACCAACGGATAAAAGCAAAGTATCACATTCATAGCGCTTTTCACTTCCCGGAATCGGATTGAATTTATCATCTACTTCCGAAATCTCGACAGCTTCCAAACGATCTTTACCAAAAATATTCGTTACCGTATGTTGTAATTTAAGCGGGATCCGGTAATCATCTAAGCACTGGACAATATTTCTCGTCAATCCGCTGGAATAGGGCATGATCTCGGCAACTGCAAGAACCTTAGCGCCTTCCAATGTCATTCTTCTTGCCATTATTAAACCAATATCACCCGAGCCAAGAATAACAACGCGCTTGCCAATCATATATCCATCAATATTGATCATTCGCTGAGCTGTCCCTGCAGTCATGATTCCTGCCGGACGAGTACCGGGAATGGCCAAAGCTCCTCGCGTTCTTTCACGACAACCCATGCTTAGGATAATAGCTTTCGCTTTCAGTTTTTGGTATCCATCTTCTGGACTAAGGGCAAAAACCTCTTTGTCTTTAGTTATTTCAAGAACCATTGTATCGGTTTTAATTTCAATATCTGTAGCTTCAACTTGCTCTATAAAACGCTGAGCATATTCAGGACCTGTCAGATCAGCATTAAATGTATGAAGTCCAAAGCCATTATGAATACATTGTTGTAAAATACCACCAAGTTCCTTGTCTCTTTCAAGAATGCAAACCCTCTCTGCGCCATTTTCTTTCGCTGCTAAAGCTGCAGCCAAGCCCGCAGGACCACCACCAATACACATTACATCATAATCAGTCATTACCGGCCTCCTTCTTGGTTTGATCAATAATGATGCGTGATGCAGAAGAATCTTTTAAAACCTCATCTTGCGATATACCTAATTCACGAGCAAGTATTTCAATAATCTTAGGAGAACAAAATCCTCCCTGACAGCGTCCTCCTCCACTTCGTGTTCTGCGTTTAACCGAATCCAGAGTGCGGGCACCTGCATTACGATGAATCACATCGATGATCTCAGCTTCAGTAACACCCTCACAACGACAAATTATTCTGCCAAAATTCGGGTCTTTTTTAAGGGCTTTCGCTCTTTCTTTATGCGAAAGAGTATGAAAACGAATTTGTTTACGCCGACTAAAAGTAAAATTCTTGCGCTCAGTCAATTCTTGCTGTTTTTTAAGCAGCTCGACCACATATTCTGCAATAGCAGGTGCAGCAGTTAGACCAGGCGATTTAATGCCGGCAACATCAATAAATCCGGGTAGCTCAGGATAATCGCAGACAATAAAATCCCCTGTGCTGGCTTGAGCCCTTATCCCTGAAAAAGTTGTGATAGTCATTGATCGATTAAGCTCAGGCAAGGTTTTAAGCGCTGCACTCCAGACATCATTTAGTCCGCTAAATGTAGTCTCATTAGCCTCTTTTTCCTGAATATCTTCAGCGTTGGGTCCAATAATTAGGTTTTCGTGAGCTGTAGGGGCTATCAAAACACCTTTGCCCATCTCATTGGGACATTGGAAGATCACATGTTTTACACTGTCCCCAATATATTTATCCATTAAAAAATATTCACCCCGGCGAGGATCTATCTTAAAAGTCGGCTCTAAGACCATATTATGGACTTTATCAGCATAAACACCGGCAGCATTTATCACGCTAGCAGCTTCAAAATCATCTTTATTAGTTTTAACAAGAAATTTACCATCTTGCAGATTTATATCTCTGACTTCATGCTCTAACTTAAGTTCAGCACCATGATCCATAGCATGCTCCATAAAAGCAATGCATAATTCATAAGGACTTACTACACCCGCAGTTTTAGAGAATAAAGCACCTTTAACTTCAGGATTAAGATTGGGTTCTTGCTTAAGAACTTCATCTCTATCAAGAATTTTCAGTCCGGGCACATTATTTATTTTGCCGCGTTTTTTCAGCTCTTCCAGAGTCTTTATTTCGGCATCAGTAAAAGCAATCACATAGGAACCGCAAGGAGAAAAAGGCACATCAAGCTTTTGGCAAATATCCGGATACATTTCATTACCGCGAACATTGAATTTTGCCATTAAGGTTCCGGACTCTGCATCGTATCCACCGTGAACTATGCCACTATTGGCTTTTGACGCTCCATTTGAGAGATCATTGGATTTCTCCAAAAGGCAAATGGATAAATTATAGGCGGATAATGCAGAAGCAATGGCAGTACCGCTGATACCGCCACCAATAATGATCAGATCATACTTATTTGTTTTTTTCATCGTCAAGGATCTTCTTTAAAAAATAACCAGTGTAAGAATCTTTCGTTTCGGCCACAAGTTCAGGTGTTCCACTGACCAGAATATCACCACCTTTATTTCCACCTTCGGGACCAAGGTCAATAAGCCAGTCAGAGCTTTTAATTATATCCATATTATGCTCAATGATCAGTACAGTATTACCTTTATCAACTAATTTGTTCAGTACGGTCAATAGCATCTTAACATCGGCAAAATGAAGACCTGTCGTAGGTTCATCAAGAACGTAAAGAGTTTTTCCTGTCCCCATTCTACTCAATTCCGTTGCAAGTTTTACACGTTGTGCCTCACCACCGGATAAAGTTGTCGCCTGTTGTCCAAGATGTATATATCCAAGTCCTACATCCGTGAGTGTCTGCAACTTTTTTCTGATCTTGGGATGATTCTGAAAGAATTCCAGAGCCTCTTCTACCGTCATATCAAGAACATCCGATATATTCTTGCCGCGATATTTTATTTCAAGGGTCTCGCGATTATAGCGCTTACCTTTACAGACCTCACATCTCACATAAACATCAGATAAAAAGTGCATTTCAATTTTTTTAACACCATCACCACTGCAAGATTCACAACGACCGCCTTTTACATTAAAAGAAAAACGACCGGGTTTATATCCGCGAAGTTTCGATTCCTGCAAAGAGGAAAAAAGATCACGAATATGGGTAAATACGCCTGTATAAGTCGCCGGATTGGAACGTGGAGTTCTGCCAATGGGTGATTGATTAATATTAATAATCTTGTCGAGATGATTTTTTCCGGTCATGCGCTCATATTTTAATGGACTTCCCTTGGCATGCATAAGATCGCGGCTGAGGATCTGGACTATCGTTTCGTTAACCAAAGTACTTTTTCCTGAACCACTGACACCGGTAATACAGGTCATGGTCCCCAGAGGTATTTCAGCATTAACATTTTTAAGATTATTACCTGAAGCGCCAAAGACTTTTAAATATTTTCCATTGGATTTTCTGCGTTTTTTGGGGATTTCAATACGCATTTTACCTGATAAATATTGACCGGTCAATGATTCCTCGCAAGCCATGACTTCTTTGGGTGAGCCTTCGCATACCACTTCTCCACCATGAATTCCTGCACCTGGACCAATATCAATGATCCAATCGGCTTCTTCCATGGTTTCCTGGTCATGCTCGATCACAATAATACTATTCCCCAGATCGCGTAAACCTTTTAAGGTTTCAAGCAATTTTGCATTATCGCGCTGATGTAAACCAATACTGGGTTCATCAAGAATATACATAACGCCCATGAGTTGCGATCCGATCTGTGTAGCCAATCTGATGCGCTGAGCTTCGCCACCGGAAAGAGTTCCGGCACTACGATTAAGGGTCAGATAATCCAGACCGACATTTTCTAAAAATCCTAAACGTTGCTTCATTTCCTTAGTTATCTGCTCTGATATAACTCTTTCATTTTCAGTCAGTTTGAGATTACTAATAAAGTCGAGTGCTTCATGGATAAACATACGTTCGAGATCATCAATACTCTTGTTATTGATCAATACGGAGGTGGAAATTCTCTTTAATCGAGAACCACCGCAAACACGGCAAGTCTGTTGAGAAATATATTTTTCAATTGTATCACGCATCAAACCGGATCTAGTCTGATGATAGCGACGTTCTAAATTAGGAATAAGACCTTCCCAACCACCGGTATATTGACCATTCAGGTTTTTACCTTGATAGTCGATCACCAGACTCTTCCCTTTGGTTCCATATAAAATAATATCTTGAACTTCTTTAGTAAGTTTATACCAAGGAGTGGAAAATCTGAAATCATATTTTGTGGCAAGTCCTCTGAGAATATTGCCTATATAGGTATTTTTGGGTTGTTCACCGATAGGAGCCATTGCTCCCTGAAGCAAAGATTTATTTTTATCGGGCACAACAAGATCAGGAGAAAACTCCATTTGAAAACCCAGGCCATTACAAGCCGGACAGGCACCGATAGGGCTATTAAATGAAAACATTCTGGGTGTTAATTCTTCTAAATTCACCTCAGGATGATCAGTACAGATAAAATTCTCGCTATATTTATGCTCTAGTTCGGCTGATTCGTAGATAACCACATTGCCATTGCCATATTTTAAGGCCAATTCTACACTCTCAGTCAAGCGTTGTTGCACATCATCATTAATCACTAAGCGATCAACAACAACATCGATATCATGTTTATAATTTCTTTCAAGTGGCTTTACATCGTTTAGTTGTAAAATTTTCCCATCAACACGGACCCTAAGAAATCCCTCTTTTCTGAGTTGATTGAAATATTCCCTGAATTCACCCTTTCTCTGCCTGTATGCCGGTGCTAAGATCTGCACTTTAGAGCCCTGAGGCATTTGCATGACCTTATCAACGATTTGCTGAACTGTCATTTTTGAAATGGGTTTGCCACAAATAAAACAATGCGGTTTACCAATTCTTGCAAAAAGCAAACGCATATAATCATGGATCTCCGTGATAGTTGCAACGGTCGATCGTGGATTCCTGTGCGTCGTTTTTTGTTCTATAGAAATTGCAGGCGACAGACCCTCTATCTTATCGATATCGGGCTTTTCCATTATACCTAAAAATTGGCGAGCATAAGATGAAAGAGATTCGACATATCTTCTTTGACCTTCAGCATATAAAGTATCAAAAGCCAAAGAAGACTTACCGCTACCACTTAAACCGGTGATAACCACCAGTTTATCTCGTGGTATCTCAAGTGTTATATTCTTGAGATTATGCTCTCTGGCTCCTGTAATTATGATCTTATTCTTGGACATTATTCTCCTAAAATTATCTTGAAAGATACGTCTTTTAGTCAATATTTGGAAGTAGAATTTAAGGAGAAAAAAGGAAAAAATTGATGGGTGATTAGGTTTATTTTGAGATTAAGATTAAGGTTAAGGTTAAGGTTAAGAAGGTAAGGGATCGTTAGGATAAAAGGAAGAACGGTAAAATGTTGAAAGGTTGAAGTGTTGAACATAGAATGGAAATAAGGATAAACTATACAAAACAAGCTTATTGAACCCCGCAGGGGTCTTTTTATGTAGGGAGGTCGTTTTCTACTGTT
>CAZNFT010000053.1:0-11597 GCA_964572745.1 uncultured bacterium | reverse complement strand
AAAAGCAATCTTATAAATCCTGTTATCCTGTCTAAACAGTCGAAAGTATCCCGTCAAAAAAAAACAATCCAGGCTATCCCGGAATCCTGTCGAAAAAAACAATCTTATAAATCCTGTTATCCTGTCAAAAGTATCCTGTCGAAAAGTTATCCCGTCATAAATAAAAAAGGGCTGAAATCAATCCAACCCTTTAAATCTATATTTTAGCTAAATATTATTTAATAATTGTCCAGCGTTTGTCAATCTGGGTTTTGGGTCCGAATTCTATGAGATAATCTCTCAGGGCTTCACGCATCACATAACTGGTATTCATACGATGTTCAATTCCAATGGTGGTAAGTCTGTCGTAACCGGAGTTACCTTCTGCAAGGTAATCTGAAAGCGCGATCTTATAAATGGCTTTGGGATCGAAATCTTTACCGGCAAGTTTTTTGATCGTGACCCGTTCTCCGTTAGCTTTGCGCTTATCAACTACAACTTCAATGCCTGATGAGACCAGCATTCCACGGGAATTTCCCATGACCCTGTCTTCGATCAATGCATGAAGTTCAGCGCCTGTCATCTGAAAAACCACAATGCTGTTGCCAAATGGCAAGAAGCGGAAAAGTGATTCGTAGGTGAGAGGACCGGCTTCTAAGTCTGAACGAAGTCCACCATAGTTCGAGAAAGCTACGTCAGCGTTAGACCCCCAGGCCACGGCATCGCAAAGGAGGTTGCCTAAAATAGACTGACCTTCGTTGGCGCGGCGCAAAGGAGCGGGTAAAACGGTTAATACTTTGTCAAAACCTTCTTCTGCAATGGCTCTATCGTGTTCAATAATTGAGTCCATTTCTTCATCGATCCAGAATTCATCTTCCAGTAAGGTAACATAGGATGTGCCATCGACTTCAAAATCATAACCGGCTAAAGTCTTAGTTTCTTTATGAATGTAAAAGTTGACCAAACCCAAATTAGTACCATTTGCATAGTTCTGGAAGACCAGAGTATGGTTAATGGGATCTTCGTAGGGCTCAGCAAAACCTTTATGGACATGACCGGTGAACATAGCGTCGATACCGGGAGCAGAAACCGCGATCTCCATTCCCGTTGCACCGATTTTATCTTTATCGGGCCATTCGCCGCGCAGGATTTTTTCGTGCAATTCAGCCGCAGCTTTATCGCGTTCATAGGGTGTCCAGGAGTGCGTAGATAAAATAATGACATCTGCGCCTTCTTGTTTCATGATGGGGATCCATTTATTGGCTGTAGTGATCTCTGGTAAAAAAGTCATATTCTCAACATGCTCCGGAAAGCTCATTGAAGGAGTTACGGCTGTAGCAATGCCTAAAATACCAACTTTAATGCCATGTATTTCTTTGATGATATAGGGCTTTAGGAAGTCAAGGACTTCACCGCTTTCTGAGTTTACCACATTGGCACCCAATAATGCAAAGTTTGCCTGTTCTGCTCTTTTACGAAGTTCTGTATGGCTCTGGTCAAAATCATGGTTTCCCACGGTCAGGACATCATATCCAACTATATTCATAAATTCGATCACTGTTTGACCGGCATTTCTAGCTCCAACAGGTGTTCCTGAAAAGAAATCACCTTCATCAATAACTAAAACGCCATAGCCTTCTTCTTCCGCTTCTTTACGAACCCTTTTTACAATACGGGCAATTGCTGGAGCACTACCTATCTTGGGCGGGAACTGCGGATTCATAAAGGTCGCTTCTGTACGGGGAATGCCGCCATGAATATCATTGGTATAAACTACCATAATGCGCTGATATTCCGAGGCCGGATAAGTCTCCGCAAATGCTACAGAAAGTAGCAGGGTGAAAACGAGGATCTTTTTTATTTTATTTAACATAATTTGCCTTTATCTTTAATGTCAATTCATCCCTTTTAAAACGAATAAGATAGAGAGAGGTTCCCTCTCAGTCCTTGTTCTTTAACCTTATCGCGAGATGCTCTCACTTCGCCTTCTACAGGGAAGAGGTCATTGTAATAGTACATATTCTGATAAATGCCTAAACCAAAATCTAAAGTAACATGATCATTCGACCAACCGGATCCCAGATTAATGGTCATACGGTTCATTTCTTTACTCATGGGATTTTCCTCATAAGCAAAACCAAAACGCAGTGGGACACCTGTAAAGAACAGATGCTCAACTCCGGCTCTAAAGGCCCAGGAGGGAGAAAATTTAGGTGAGTGCTCTAAGACCAATGAATCTGCTGCATCAAAATATGCAATGCCATAAGATTTCCAGTTGATAAGATCAAACTGAGCAAAAAGCACAGTCTTTAGTTCGTTTGCGGGAATATATCTTACAGACAGCGAATAGGTATTGGGTCTGTTCATTTTAAGATCATAAGAGGAATCCGCCGAAACTGAATAAGCGGGGAGAAGTAATGTGCTATCTATGTTTACTGTCATTTTGGTATTCTCTAAAGAATAATGTCCGGAGATCATGCTACTAAGTCCCAGGGTCAGGCGCTCTGTCACTTTAGCTGTAAGTCCGAGGTTGATATTGCTACCATTACCATGAGTAGGTTGAACAGCAAAGAAAGTTGTATCCTTTGAAGAAAGTTTTGGGTCATTCAAAATAGGAATTACGCCAAAACCTTCACTGATACCTGATGTAAAATAACGTGTATAAGCATAACCAATGGCAAAGCGATTACCAATATCATGAGCCAGGGCAATATTAAGTCCGTGATTATAACCTGAAAAATCGATCAGATGTAAGCCTGCCAGAGGATCACGGCTATAGGCACCGCTTCCAAGATCACTTCGGATCTCTTCGCGGTATTGGTAGTTTAAATTGTTCAATGTAAACCAACCGGCACTTAGTGAAAATCCCTTTTGGGAATAATACATTGCAAGGTCGCCTTCAAAGCCTTGGAAGCGATTTGAAACATAGTCGTTCTCTGCAAGAAAATCACCAAAACTATCCTGGACAGGAAAAGCGCGGCGTTCAATAAATGACTGTGTGTTCAGGTTGGCATAGATCTTGAAAGCATCTGTTGTAGAAAAGAGTGTTGCCGGGTTATTAAAACCTGCAACAGGGTTCTGTTCTAAAGCTAAAGCATTGCTTCCAACTGCCAGAGAGCGGGCGCTTTGCTTGTTAATGCTTTCCATGCCCATGTAGTTAAAATAGACCTGGCCGAAGGCAAGACCTACACTTAAGGTCATTAACAATAATAATGTTAAAAGGTGTTTTCGAGTCATACTCTTTCCTTTTTATAATTTAAAAACGGTAATCTAGTTGAAGTCTGAAATCGTTTGTACTTTGACGGTAATCAAAATTACTCAATGGTAATTGTGAACCATCTTCCAGTTCTATATAAGCTTCAACAATGTTATCTTGATCGAGGCGTGTATCTACGGTGTACTTAAAGCGCAAGGATAAATTATCCGTGATACGACTATACAATGTGATCCATCCTCGGAAAGCATCGACAGGTGAATTTGTCACGCGGAAATCGGTATCTTCGAAGTTCCAGATAAATCCATTGTAAACCATAGCTGAACCGATGACCTTGAGTCTGTTGTTGAAATTATGTGTAAATCCCATACGAAGACCCTTTGAGGGCGATCCGGCATTTCCGACCATGGATCTTCCGCCACTGGTTGAGAAAACCAGACGGGCTCGGGGTGAGAATTCCGTATATCCGTAGATCATATCAAAGAAGAGCTTGTTAAAGCGTGAAAGGCGGAATTCGTTGGTCAGAATTGTTTCGTAAGAACGGTAAACATTCGATGTAAAGAAATTCTCGTTGTAACGGCTTTGCCATTTTTGACGTAGTCGCACACGATAATTAAAAACCGGGCGATATTCCATTCTTGCTACCAAGCGATTATATTTTGCACGGTCAGCAACGCGTTCCCAGATATCATGTTCAACGGTTGCAATAAGCGAACGGCTCAACTGGTAACGGAAGGAATAGTAAAAACCTTTTTCGGCCTGAGGTTGTGAAGAACCCGAATAGAGGAAGCCATACGCATCGTCATGCAGGTAATAAATATCTTCGTATATCGTGGTTTTGTAGCGAGCATAGTTCGAAAATGAACGCTGATAGGGGTTATCAAACGCCAGATCGTAATTCCTGTATAAAGCAAGGAAATTGAAGTTTTCGAATAGCCAGTACATGTTCACGGTAAAAGCGATAGGATCATCGGATACATTAAATATCTTGCCATCTCTATCAAGAATACCTAACTCGCCCTGGAACACAACATTCTTGAGTGAATAGGAAAAATCTATACCCATTACACGGCGATAGGCTTTGGCTTTGTTCCATAAACCGGATTCTGCGTAGGATTCATATGTGGCTGCAACCTCGGCATCTGCCGAATTTCCGATCTGATTCAAATATTTACTCATATTAGAAATAATGACTTCAGGCTGGAAATCTAACTTACGGTCATAAAGGCTTTCGTAGAAAGTAAGACCAATATGGCCATTAGTTATGGGTTTGATACGGATATTCGATCCATAGAGCAGCTCGTGAACATTATTCATAAGTCCCAATGCAACATCGCCACCTAAACCGTGTGCCACTCTGGGTTCCATGCGAATGAAAGCCGAGAAAGAAGAATCGGGGTTAAGGATGGCATCGCGGGTATTGTAAGCTATAAAAGGTGTTATAAATACAGGACCTGCCTGATATTCCAGAGTAAGACCATTTTGCGAATAAGAACGAGCGCGTGAGGCATCGCCATTAATACCAATGAGGCGTTTACGCCAACCATAGCCGGATTTACGAGGAGTAAAAAAGTCAACGGTCTCCATGACCACACCTTGTCCAAAAGACGCAATGTAGTTACCGGCGATGATCTTGTTAATCTTGCCGAATTTTCCCAGAGAAATATTTTGTGCCGAAACATAGCTTTTTATCTGAGGGAAATTTGAACTATCGCTAATGGTAGGTATGTTTTCGCTCATTGATTGAGTGTAAGCCAAGCCTACAGAGTATTTTTGTCCATAATTTAGGTGAAACTTATAATACTGGTCCAGAGGATACTTATCATAAACCATCTGATCCATTAAAGAACCACCATCATCAGGGGATATCTGAGCAGCGAAATCTTTGATGGTCACCGTTCCGTAACCGTTCCATTTGTGTTCCGTGTCAGTTGAGTATTTAACATAGTCGGATATATTTCTATATCCGTAATAAGAAATGCCTTCCAAGCCGCGCAGATCACGAGACGTTTTAATCTCATTGCCATCCTTGAAGAATTTCATTACAGCCGCAGCATCAATAGGTGATACGGTAGGAAGGTTGACAAGATCAAAATAATGCATCTCATTAATATCCCGGGGATTCGTAAAGAGATCGATCCAGGATTCCACAAGGCCTTCGGAAGCTCCTTCGTCATTCATCATATTCTCAAGTTTATAATATCGGTCTTCTATTTTACTTGAGGTTTCATCGACATCGATCTGAGGGAAAATGGCAAGTTCTTGTTTAAGCACAAGAAACTCTTCATAGGGGACCCCTTTAATATCTCTGATCTGATAAATGGAGGTGAATTCACCATGGCAAAGGAGATATTCTTCAAGAAGAAGCTTAGTATTCTCCGATACCTTGAGTTCACTGAGAGCATCCGCGGAGGCATTGTTAATATCGAGCTTTTCAGCTGCCACTAATGAGAGTGGTAGTAAAAAGACGATTAAACATAAGTTGTAAAAAGTTTTTTTCATGCTTTATGCCAATGCTTTATGGTTTGGTGATCTCCACAGTGAAGAAATGTGTTCCGTTTAAGACCGGGTGACTTACGTAAGCATAATCAACGCTAAAGAAAGATTGCTTTACGCCAAAGCCAAAGGTCAGTTGAGAGGGATAGGTAGAAACGCCGGCACGAAGATTGAACCATTCGTTGATTGCGTAATCCAGTCCCATGCGATACTGGGCATCAAATCCCTGCATCTTTTCAACCTGGAATGAGGTTGTAAGTCCGTAATAAGGCATATAACCTAAGCCGGCCACGAATTTTCGTGGAGCTGTGGATTCTGTCTCCGAACTTCCAAGTTGTGGAGCATTGATGTTCTTAATTGTAAGTCCCATCCAGGCACGGTCTCTTAATGAGGCCTGAATACCAAGATCAAGACCTAAACCGGCAACAGACCCTAGGTCAATACCGTCTGAACCGTCACCGCTTTGTCCTGCAGATTGTCCGTAATCCATCAGTAGCAGATTTGCGGAGTAACCCACGCTAAAAGAGGAGCGTAAGTCTTTGATCAGGTGAAAAGCATGAGTAATTCCCAGGGAATTCTCGGAGCTAAGAACGGTTTCGCCGTTCTTTGTTCGAAGCATATCTCCATGAAGAGAGAGGCTTCCGAATTTCTCGTTAATCGGCATTGTTGCCGTAAACATGGACAGAGAAGCAAAACCGTAAAAGCCGGGATTTGTATAAGCAAAACCGCCGCCGAAATTATCGACGAAGGCCAATCCGGCCGGGTTATAACTATGTGCCCACATACTTTGGTTCACAGCTACCTGTGCACCGCCGGAACCGGCACCTGCGGCCGCTCCGGGCCAGGAGTCGGTAAAGACTTGTGCAGAGAGGCTTCCGATCAAGAGTATAGATATAAGTAGTCGTTTCATAAGCATGTATCTCATTAGTTTTTAACTGCAATGACTACCGGTTGAGCCACGCGGGTGACTTTTCCGGTTGATCGTTCAATAACTTCCATATGCATCAGGTAAGTACCGGGAGGCACGGTGCGACCTAATTCGTCGCGGCCATTCCAATTCTTTTCCAGTGACCAGCTTACACCATGATATTCATCGGTAAGCGAGGTAACATATCGTCCTGACGCATCATATAGGCGAATGATCACGCGGGCTTGATCGGGATATTCGTAGCTGTATTTAAGTGTTTCACCGATCTGTGGTAAAAAGGGATAAGGCGCAACAGTAAGAGAAACATTTCCGGTTCCCGCTTCGCCATCAGTCCAGGCTTTTACATCTTCAGCATAGGCAGGCATTAACTGCGCAGCTGTACCAAAGAAGCCTACAATACCAGTGACTTCAACGGCATTGCCGTTTTGTAGCAGACTATCTGCGGTTGGATCTGAAAGAAGATTGGTGGAATCCCAGACTCGCAAAGTGAGTGCCGAAGTTCCATCATCAATGGTAATATTAGATCCACCACCAATACCATCTGCACGGTCGGTAACCTGGCCATGAACGGTAACAAGTGTGCCTTCTAATTCCATAAAATTATTGCTGATGGATTGACAACTAAATTCTGCAATGGGTGGTAATTCAACTTCACCAATTTTGCTTGCAGTGATATCTTTAATCTGTTTTGAATCGTTATATTGCGAGAGAGTACCTTTTACTTCTACAAGGGAGCCACGGGCAAAACCGCTCATAGCAGCTCCAAAAACATAGATGCCTCGATTGGAATCATCTTGAATATAGGAAGCATAGGTATTAATGCGCCCCATCTCAACTGAAACTACAGCGGTCACAGAAATTTTAGTATCTTCGAGAGTCTCAAAGTTATTACGAAAATAAGCGATGCTCTGAGTTTCTGTATAGGGAATAATTGTCTCTGATGTTACAAGTGTTGAATCTTTAAGTCCAAGAGTATTTTCTGCCCGGACATAGTAGGTGAATGTTCCGGTGGAGCTTAAGGGATCGATCATACAACTGTAGTTATCAGCACTTGATTCCGTCATATTTACGACAGTTTTACTACCTTTAAAGGTGTAAACACATTCAACAGAGGATAATCCCTGAGTATCTAAAACCTTAACAGATATAGTTAATGTATCAGTTTCGTTGGGTGCATCAGGACTAAAAATAAGATCGCTGAGTACGGGACGAGATGAAGCGAGTGAAGATATCTGCCATGTGGCATTAAGATTTTCCGAGGTTTCATCATGGCCTGTAATTCCGTTACCACCGATTTTAACTTCTGTGCCTTCAGCTTCATCAATGCGAACTAATTTTTCGCCATCAAGATGTATTGGCAAGAATGCCTGAGAGCCGACAGGTGTGTCATTTGCATAAGTTGAAACACCGGATTTATCAATAGCGTGTGAATTATTTCCCCAAAGCAGGTAATCTACATCTTTAACTGTAGATGAAACACCGTCCCAGTAGAAGAGGATGAGAGTTTCAGCATTATTATCCAATTTTGCATTGGGAGAACCACCAATGGTCGTAAAACCATCGACTGCATTAAGCATATTGTCTTTTAAAGAAAGGTCCGGCAATTCACCGTATTCGTTTTGGTAGTCGGAATTACGTCCTAGTCCAAGAACAATGCTTTCGCCGGCAGCTAAATTCATGGCAGGGAAACGAGCGATAAAATCAGAGCCTACACCTGACCAGTAATCAGCACCATCGGCGAGTTTGTAATACAATTTTCCATTTGCCACATCCGTTGCATCGGTGATGTAATAGTTAGAAAGATCTACGGCCGAGGCAGTAGGATTCTTGATTTTAACATATTCACCGGCAGAAGGCTGGAGCACCACTTCTGTAAAGAGTAGGTGCCCCTGCGCAAATGCAAGAATTGGCAAGAGGAATGAGATGAATAATTTTTTTAATTTCATAGTCACTCTTCTTATTTGATGAGTACAACTTTTTGTGTTGCAATATTATTATCAGCATTTAAACGGATAAAATAAACACCTGATGTAAAATCAGCCGCATTCCATACGTATTCGTAAACGCCGGGTTGAGCATAACCTGAAGTTAAAACGCCCATTTTCTGACCGGCGATATTATAAACCGAGACCTCAAAGTCAGAAGCATCCAACAATGAGAATTCTATGGTTGTTGTGGGGTTAAAAGGGTTGGGGTAAGCTTTGTTAATTGCAAAAGCTTCCGGAACACAGTCTTGGCAAACACCAACCTGATCTGTGATATCAGATGCATATCCAACAAGCAATTGATGTTCACTAGAGAACTTGCTGCCTACGCCTGTAATGGCGTATTCTGTGCCAATACTGTAAGCAGAAGGATCAATACCCGTTGTTCCCCAAACTTTTACAATGGCGGAATCTGTTCCTGCTGTGAGGATCATGTTCTTGGAGCCATCAAAACTTTGAACTTCTGAAAAAACACCGGTAATAGTCACAAGTGTACCTTCGTAAGCATCGTTATTGGCTGTTGAAGGCGTAGCTGCAATAGGAGCAGGAAGAGTATTATCGCTTGAAATAATAGTGTATTTAAAATCTTTAATTTCTACGGTGGAGAAATAAAGGTCAACTTCACCGACCAATTTTACTTTTGTACCTTTGGTCAGGTCAGAGAAAAGTTCGTAGTTATAAAGATTTAAACCACGGCCAGATTCATCCTGAATATAGCAAGAAGTCATATCATTACGAAGAACGCCGGCACCAATTGTGATAATACCTTCGATAGTTTTCAGTTTGCCATCATAAGCCGTAATATTACTGTGAATATCCGAAATATCTGTAGGAGCTCCTGCAACAGTGATGGCATAAGTCGGAGACTTAGCTGTTTCTGTGCCGCTAGCTGAAACATAATAATTTAAAACAACATTACCCGAGCTTAGTGCAGGAATAGCTCCGGCATAAGTATTGCCACTTTCCAGCCACATATCAGCCTGGTTTTCTTGTGTGCCACCGGTACCATAAAATACTTTTATAGTACTTGGAGCAGCGACACCATCTTCAGGTGTAATATCAATTGAAATACTAATCTCAGAACCTGCCTGTGGAAAATCTGTAGTGACAGTTGAATTTGTAAAACTATAAGCTACAGGACCCGACATATGAGATCCGATACTGCCGAAATAATCAATATCATGAACTATCCATTCTGAATTTTCTTCATTTGTACCGGCAGAACTTGCCCAGTCGGGATTACCGGCATCTACTGAAGGTTTACGGATCAGTGTGTGATCTTTAGTTGCAGCAGCAACACCGGCAACAGCAAAGTCCACATCACTTGTATGATCTCCAATGACATCAACCAGTATGCCGTCAAGGAAAAGTCCAAGCGCATCATTTCCATTAAAACATACGGTATAAGCACCAGGAGCAGTAGTGCTGTATGCAAAAGTAATATCGGCCTGAGCCAGGATACTTGCATCAGCTTCGGCATTTGCTACAACATAAACCTCACCGGCAGCCAATGTACCTGTTAAATTAAGTACAAGAGCATCTCTTGGATCGCCAGCTTTATAATATCCCCAGCCGAAACCATCTCTGGCAACTTTTACAACATAGGGAGCCAGATTAACAGCTTGATCTGATAAGTTATATAATTCAAAGGCTTTATTATTGGAACTACCTTCAATGTATTCACTGAAAATGAGTTCTGTGTCTCTTTTTTCGCGTACTGCAATCTTAACAGTATCGCGGTCGATGAGACCTTTACTATCAGTTACGACCAGCTCATAAGATAGATCGTCAGGTGAGCCGGGAGCTGTAAAAGTTGTTGTAACTGAAGTGGGAGAAGTTAAAACAGGTGATGCAGAACCGGCAACTTTTATCCATTGGTATGATGCAATATCATCATTTGGGTCTGTAGAACCTGAGCCATCCAGGGTAACAATTTCGTCAAGAAAAACAAGTTGGTCAGGACCCGCATCTGCAACAGGCGGATAATCGGTTGCCGCTCCGGAATATGCAGTCCATGAAATATTATCAACATTAACTTGTCCATCACCGTTGTTTGTATTGATGAACTTAATGACAAAATCGCCCGGTAAATTTACAGTTATATCACCTGAGTTTTTAACGACCATATTTTCATCATTGCTTGTTAGGGTAGCAACTTCCATACCATTTATCAGTACTTTTAAATTGACATTTGCACTAAAGGCCTGCATATAATCAAAATTAAGTACTCCAATTCCACCTGAAATACTTCCACTATAAAAATTTGATTGTGGATCTCTATTACGTCCTATCATGATAGAATTACCCGTAATAGTATAATCTCCTCTACATTGAGTATATGTCCAAGTTGAGCCATCTTGCCCGGTAAATGTCCCATCCGCATAGGAATTCCCGGCTAGTGAAAAGCCGTCAAAGGTCTCAAGACCTTGTGCCCATGCAGCAGATGCCACAAGGATGAGCAGGAAGGTGATTAATAAATTTCGTTTCATAACAATTCCTCCATATTTTTTTTCAAAGATTTACGGTAAGTAAATAAGATACAAGATTTTAGCTTTGAAAGAAACATTTTTCTTATATAATTAATGTATATAGAGCGCAAAACAAGTCAGTTGGAATCTAAGTAAAACGAAGATTTACCGGCCGATGCAGTATTGAGAAAATTAGGTAAGAAGGTCATCAGAATGATTTTAGGTGTGGAGGTAAGAAGGTGAGAGGTTGAGAAGGTGAGAAGGTGAGAAGGTGAGAAGGTAAGAAAAGAAGAAGGTAAGAAAAGAAGAAGATAAGAAAAGAGGCCTGCTCTCCGTAGCTCCGCAGGAGCGAAGTGGATATAAAAAGGTCATCAGGATGATGCGTCTTTGCCTTGTTTTAACGAAGATGATTTTTTTCTAAAGTAGAGACAAGGCATTGCCTTGTCTCAACAATGTTTTGGCGAAGATGATCTTTAGTCAAAGGAGGTGCAGTGGCAGACTTTCTTTTGCTTCTTTTACTTTGGTCA
>CAZNFT010000052.1:0-11835 GCA_964572745.1 uncultured bacterium | reverse complement strand
CAATCTGATATATCCTGTGATCTTGTCATAAAGCAATCCAGTCAAAATCAATATTGCACTATCCCCGTAGTCGCTTCTTTATCAGGCAAGCATCTCAAGATCTTTGTCGTTCGTCGGCTAGCGAAATCCGCCAAGGCTTCTTTTGCTCTGTAAGGCGTATATAGACCTTCTTCGTTTACCGTAGAGCCACCGGATTCAAGAAAATAGAGTTCTTCATTGATCTCTAGCAATAATCCCATATGTCCGCTTTTAACTACCGCATCACCCGCTTGCATCAGTGCTAATTGTTCATCGCTTGGAGTTGAACCGGCAGCAATGGTGGTGATCAATTCACCAATTTTAGGAAAATCGGATACTTCCAGTCTGAAATTATTTGTTGTTCCGCCTCGACCTCCGCCATCGGAAATGGAGGCATTGTTTTCACAAATATGTTTAAACCCCATCCAAGAAAATGCGCCTTCGTTGCTTGTCGGATCTAAAAGCTCTAATAGAACAGCCGCTTCATAAGGCGAAGCGCCAAAACCCGAGCAATCCATGCCATAGCGATTTTTGGAAGTGGAGTGAGATCCTTCTGTCTGAGGCTGATCGCGATCGGTCAGATCACCACCCCAACGATAAAAACTATTTCCGAAAAAATCGACATAACTTTCATATATAAAAAGCGTCAAAGCATTTATAGCTTCATACTTTTGTAAATTTTTCAAAGAATCCAGATAAGGCTCAATTGCCGGTGATAATACATTATCAAAGAAAGCCTGATTATCGGTCACATAGCCATCCAGAGTGTCCGCCATATCTTCTTGCGTATATTCAGCGATAAAATCACCACTGGCTGTATCGTTGTAAACTGCCACCAGTTCGCTGGTGACTTCCGGGATTGGAATTGCCCGGGTAAAACTATCAAAAGAAATTCGCTTAGGAGGAGTAAATAAACTTAGCTGCTCTTTTTCGGAAGGTATAATATCTTCGGGACCATTATTCTCCTCGACTTCAGGTGAAAAAAGTAGATCATAACAAGAAAACATCAGCAACAACACTAAGGGAAAAAGGATAAATTTTTTCATTGGATAATAAGCCTGCCTTCAACTTTAGAGTTGATATTGGGATTTCTGCGGACTTCTTCAAGGAGTACATCACGATCGATCAAACCTGTTTCAAGCACATCGTCAATTTTTGTACCAAAATATTTTTCACCCTGAGAGGCAGAGTAATTATTCATACAGATAGTATAAACTCTATCGGGGTCAATATTCTTGCCGGCCACTTTTGCAGAAATAAGTCCTTTGTCTTTTTTAAATGTCATCTGAATTCCGGACACCTGCATAGAACGGCCGGATTTTGTCATCTTATCCATAGCATCCCATAGTTCTTTGCCCGTCCATTCAAAAGTAACCAAAGTATTTCCAAAAGGAGAAATTTCCCAGATATCGCGGACTTTAATATCGCCCGCTGCCAGGTCTTTCCTGATACCACCATTGTTCATCATGGCAACATCAACACGGGTTTTATGACGAAAAGCATCAGCTATCCAGTTTCCCAGATTAGTTTCTAGGCCACGACGAGTCCAGGGCGTTTCCAATTGTCCGATTATTTCATCCATGACCTCGACCAAGGCAGCTTCCTGTCTCATCACGATCTCTGCAATATCTTTAGAAGGTCTTATTTTATTTGTAACTGTTTCGACATAATCCATTTCCAATTCGGTGATCTCACCTTTTTCAACATGAAAACTTGTCACACCAATATATCTGCCATGAGCATTGGCTTGGACGATCCAAACACCATTTTCATTCACTGCTTCCCTTAGATAAGTATGAGAATGCCCACCAACGATCAGGTCAATTTCGGGAACTTCGCGGGCAAGTTTTTTATCAAGACCAATACCCATATGCGATACAACAATAAAAAGATCTATATTTCGACTTTCCAGCTTCTTCATCACATTTTTAACCGTTTCAGCAGGATCAGCCAGCTTAAGGCCTTCGAGATTCTTGGGAATGGTCAACTCATCCAGATAGGGTGTTGTAATTCCAATTAAGGCAAAAGTATAGCCATCGCGCTTGAATATACGAAACTCAGGTGTTACTGTTTCGCCACTTTCACTATCTAATAAATTAGCTGAATACATCATAAATTTTGCTTCATTCCTACGGAGGGAATCCAGGTTTTTCCAACCATAATCAAATTCGTGATTTCCGAGTGTAAAGAAGTCGGGTTTAACCTTATTCAGGATCTCGATCTGAGAATAACCTTTCGTCATAGACGAGATCGGCGAACCCTGAAAATCATCACCGGCATTCACTTTTAAGGCACCGGGATAAACTTTTTCCAAACTATCAAGATAAGCATCTAATACAGCATAACCACCAACCATGTGACCTTCGGGATTGTAATTTGTAGGCACCCAACTAATATTGTGTGCATGAAAATCATTCCAATGTAAAATGGTAATGTCAGCAACGTTTGAACTGCAAGCAACTAAAACCAACATTAACAAACTAAGCAGAATCGTAAAGCGCTTCATAAAAGCTCCTTTTTATTTCTCGTCCATTCGTTCGAGTATATAATAAGTATCTCCATAAACCGAGCTGCCATCCGAACCACCAGAGGGCTCGGTAATTGCTGCTTTAATTTCCCAGCCATGTTCATAGAAAAGATTCAGAATTTGAATTTCAGAATTAAATTCTCGTTTATTGCCTTCTTCTTCGATGACAACATGATGGCGATCTCGGCCAGCTTGTCCATAATCGACATAAGCAAAGATCTTGTTTATAAAACCTCCACCAATACTTAGTCTTATATAGTGTTTATCTACTGTATCAAGATCAACGCCCATCACCAGAATTTCTGCAGACGCCAAAGAAAACAAAACAAATAAAACAATAAGTGCTTTCTTCATATCAATCCTCAATAAACAATTTAAAAGCCTTATACATCATCCAGATATCGGCTTTAGAAGAAATTTCAAAAGGTGAGTGCATATCAAGAACCGATACTCCCGCATCGATCACATTCATGCAATAATAAGACATGAATTTTGCAATAGTACCGCCACCACCTTCATCGGTTTTACCCAATTCAGCTATGCGCCAGATAATGCCGTTATCATCAAATAAGCGACGCAAATAAGATACATATTCAGCCGAAGCTTCATTTGAACCGCCTTTTCCACGCACACCGGTAAATTTTGATAAAACAAGTCCGCAATTCATATAACCCGCATTTCGAAGTTCATGAACTTCTTTCCAGTCAGGATGTACACCTGCATTTACATCTGCAGATAAACATTTAGCATTGGCAAGCATTCTGCGAACAACAGCAGATTGATCTAAACCATGGCGAGCTAAAACATAGCCAAGAAACAATTCTGCGATCACAGTATTTGCACCGGCTGCACCTTCGGAACCAATTTCTTCTTTATCTAAAAGCAGAACCATGGTGTTTGCTTCAGAATCTTCTGCATCTATCACTGCTCGCAAAGAAGCATAAGCGCAAACGCGGTCATCTTGTCCGTAAGCACCAATAAATGCACGATCCAAGCCAACATCACGCGCTTTCCCTGCGGGAACGATCTCAAGATCGGCTGAGACAAAATCTTTTTCGGTGATACCATAGGTGTCGTTCAATAATGAAAGAACATTTAATTTTACACGATCTTTAAGTTCTTTATCATCAGTAAAGGGCTTACCCCCGATCAACACATTGAGTTTTTCAGCGGGAATAAATTCGCTGGCTTTTTTACCCATTTGTGCTTTGCCGGCCAGATGTGGCAAAAGATCGGAAATAGTAAAAACAGGATCGTCATCATCTTCACCAATGATAATAGGATTTACTGTGCCATCAGGAAAAGCGATAACACCATGTAAAGCTAATGGACGAGATACCCACTGATATTTTTTAATTCCACCATAATAATGGGTCTTGAACATGGCCATTTCTTCATCTTCGTAAAGTGGATATTGTTTTAGATCCAAACGGGGTGAGTCAATATGAGCAACTAAAATACGCAAATTTTTATCGATAGGGCCTTTTCCTTGACGGAAAATTGCAACAGCACGTCCATGATGATTATAATAAATCTTTTTAGTATCTTTGGTTTTACGAATATCAGTGTAACCTGCTTTTTTTAATATTTCGATAGCAGTTTCTGCTGATTCCCGCTCTGTTTTACCATAATCTAAAAATAAGCGATAATTGGTCATATATGTTTCAAGCGCCTTCATCTGCGATTCGGGAATATGATCCCATGCATTTTCGCGTTCTAGAAAGAGGGCCTCTTTAAGTTCTTTAGGGTCAGTTTTTCTACCTAGCATTTTTACTCCTTTTTTAACAATATGAAATATAAGGCATTCAAGCACAAACTGAAATAAAAAAGAAAGCTTAAATATCTCACCTTAGCTGTCTATACTACTCTTATTAATAAATAATAGCATGTTAATCAATATCGTTTATCGCACAATTCGACTTTTCCCTTATTCCATTGTTTTTCTTATTATCTTTACTATTACTGTAAATAATATATTATTCATTAGCAATACCAAAGCCTAGATTCAAGTAGTAATTGCAACACAAGGAAATGTTATTAAAACACAAAAAACTTAAAAAGGAAATAAATGAGGAGTAAGTTAATACTATTGCTGACCCTGATAACAGTGACGATATTACCTGCAGCTACACTCTCGGGACGGATTAAAGATATTAAGACAAAAAAAAGCTTTAGCCTTCGCCAGTGTTGCCGTATATGAAAAAGAGTCAGAAAGCATTAAGACCGGAACCATGTCCGGCGTTGATGGTAGCTTTCGTATTTTTAACCTGTAGAACGGCATTTATTATCTTATGGTCACCTACATGGGCTACGAGAAAAAACAATCTGATGAGATAAGCCTTAAGGGTAAGAATGTAGATCTTGGAACTATCCTTTTAACACCAACTGTAATAAAGATGGATAATGTGACAGTAGAAGCAGAAAAGCCCGCAATAAGGTATAAAATTGATAAACAAGTCATAGATGCAAGGCAATTTATTTCTGCCCGTGGTGGTACAGCGGTTGATATCCTCGAAAATGTCCCCAGTGTTCAAGTAGATATCGAAGGGAAAGTATCTCTTTTAGGCCGCACTAATATCACCGTCATGATAGACCGACGCCCTTCTGTATTGGAACTTCAGGATGCTTTGAAAACCATTCCTGCCGAAACGATTGAGAACATTGAGATCATGACCAATCCATCGGCCAAGTTTGAATATAAACGCCCCATAAACAGTACAAGTCATTTTGAAACAGGAGTAAATGCTAACTTCAACTGGAAAAGCGATGGAAACAATGTCTATCACTATAACCCTTTAAGGAATGATTTTGACTTCCAGAATCAATTTTCCAATCTTACTGATTATAAACAAAATACTCTCTCCGCCTATGCTCTTTATAGTGCCGAATTCGGCCAACTGGGAATTCAACCCGGAATACGTGCAGAATATACTTATCGTGAGATAAATAGTGATGCAGTTGATTCGGTCCATGTCATTGATAGCTTACACATCTTCCCAAGCTTTCATTTATCCTATCAGTTACCCCACAATATTCAATTGATGGGGTCATATTCCCATCGTATTTCCCGGCCATATGGTTATCAGTTAGAACCATTTTATACTTGGAGAGATGCTTACAATATTAGCATCGGTAATCCCGCTTTAAGACCACAAATGACAGATTCTTATTTATTAAGTGTTCAGAAGGTTTTCGGAAGAAATTCCATATCACTAAATGTCTATTACAGCCATACAAACGATAAGATCGAAAGTATCCAAACAATCTACAAAGAAGGTGAGGATGTGATCCTGAGCACCTATGAAAATGTTGGCATAGATCAAACTTTTAGTTTTATGGCAATGGCAAATCTAAGTATATTCTCCTGGTGGAGGATGAATGTATCAGGAAGCCTATACCATTATCAAATTGAAGGTGAATTATACGGAGAAGATATCTTAAGGGACTTTTTAGGTTATTCCACCTCAATGATGAGCACTATTATATTTCCTACTAAAACTCGTATTCAACTTAACCTAAGATATTTACCAAAATAGGCAACAGCTCAAGGATCTAGTTCATTAGGCCTTAGGACTAGTATAAGTCTTAGTCAAAACTTTTTCAAAGGCAAACTATCCGCGATTCTGAGAGCTAGTGATATCTTTGGCAAAAGTTCCATGGAATTCGAAACATATACTCCAACAACCTATAGCTTTTTTAAATCTCAACGCGATGTTCCTATGATCTCACTGAATCTTTCCTTGAAGATCAATAATTACAAAAAGCAAAGAAGCATTAGTAGTTTTGATAGCGATGGTTTTAATTCCGAAGATAACAGCGAATATTAAAAATATTTACATGCATAGAAAACAAGATGCATATCACTACTTCCAACCTTTGCTAAGACATGGCACAGAGCAAGGCAGGCGGAGGACCAAGCTTCGTTCGGAAGTAAAAAAGCTAAATAAAAAAGGCGGACACATAGGTCTGCCCCTATATTCAAATTATTATAAAGCTTTTATGGTTTTGTCACTTTCATGATAAACGCATATTCCAACGCAACCTCTTTATAGACCTGGAAACGCCCTGAAGCACCGCCATGACCGTAATCCATTTCGGTTTTCATAATCAATAAATTATCATCAGTTTTCATATCACGAAGCTTGGCTGTCCATTTTGCCGGCTCCCAGTACTGGACTTGAGAATCGTGCAAACCGGTTGTAATAAGCATATTCGGATAATCTTTAGCCTCAACATTATCATAAGGTGAATAACTTAGCATATAATCATAATACTCTTTGATATTGGGATTTCCCCATTCGTCATATTCGTTGGTAGTCAAAGGAATTGTATCGTCCAACATAGTTGTTACAACATCCACAAAAGGCACCTGAGCTACAATACCCGCAAATTTTTCGGGAGCAAGATTGGCAACAGCGCCTACCAACAACCCACCGGCAGAACCGCCCATCGCGACCATTTTATTGTAATTTGTATATTTCTCTTTAACCAAATAATCACCGCAATCAATAAAGTCAGTAAACGTATTCATTTTCTTAAGAAGCTTACCGTCTTCGTACCACTGGCGACCCATTTCCTGTCCACCACGAATGTGAGCGATCACCCAAATATAGCCTCTATCAAGAAGGCTCAAGCGCACAGATGAAAAATAGGGCGTCATATTCATACCATAAGATCCATAGGCATAAAGCACCAATGGAGCACTTCCATCAAGCGGTGTATCTTTATGGTAAACAATGGACATTGGAACTTTAACACCATCACGAGCATCAGCCCAAAGTCTTTCAGTCCTGTAATCTTGTGATTTAAATCTGCCTAAAACTTCGCGTTGTTTTTTTAGTTCGCGCACGCCTGTCAGTAAATTTTGATCAAAAGTCGAACCCGGCGTTGTCATGGATTCATAGCCAAAGCGCAAAACGTCGGAATCAAATTCACGGTTCGTGCCGATCCAGACATTGTAGGCATCTTCCTCAAATTTAATATAATCATCGAGCTTGCCATCGTAACTCAATATTCTTAAGCGTGGTTGCGCATTAGAGCGTTCTTGCAAAACATAACGATCTTTGAAGAATTCAGTCCCTTCAAGAAGTACATCTTCTCGATGAGCTACAATTGTCTTCCAATTTTTCTTGCCTGGAGCGGTAATCGGTGTTGCAACCAGTTTGAAATTCTTGGCATTATCGTTGGTAAGAATATAAAAGACAGATCCGACATCCGTGGGATGATATTCCAGATCCTTTCTTCTTTTTTGAATCAGGATTGGCTCAGAAAGTGGTTTATCGGCAGAAATAAAAGAATATTCGGTATTCATTGTTGATTGAGACGCCATCATGATATAGCTACCACTGTTAGAGCGGTAAACACCGTGGTAGAAATTGACCTCTTTTTCTTCATAGACAAGAATATCATCACTTGTATCTGTACCAAGTTCGTGGCGCCAGGTTTGGAAAGGTCTTAAAGTTTCATCTTTTGAATTATAAAAAACAGTCTTGTTATCATTTGCCCAGGCAAGACCACCCGGTGTATTTTTGATCTGATCAGGAAGATATTCACCGCTTTCCAGGTCTAGAAAGCGTAAAGTATATTGACGACGGGATAGCGTATCTTCACCGAAAGCCAGAATTTTGTTATCGGGAGAAACATAGAGACCCGAAACATGATAATAAGTATAAGCTTTAGCCAGGTCATTCACATTCAGAAGAATTTCTTCCTCTGCATCTTCAGCAACTTTACGGCAAAAAATTGGATATTCTTTGCCTTTTTCGTAGCGAGAATAATAAAGATATCCGTTCATCCAATATGGGACTGACTCGTCATCCTGCTTAATGCGGGATATCATTTCTTTATATAATTGATTCTGAAGCTTTTTTGTATCTTTCATTTTGGCATCGGCATATTCATTTTCCGCTTCAAGGTATGAAATCACTTCAGGATTTTCTCTTTCTCTTAGCCAATAGTAGGGATCAACCCGGGTATCACCGTGAACATTCATTTCTTTGTTGATCTTTTTTGCTTTCGGTACTTCTATCATCTTTCCTCCACACGAACTTAAGAACAGGAGCAATATCCCAACAGGAACCCATGTCCATTTTTTCATTTTAAACTCCATTATATTTTGATCTATTTTATTTCTATCTTTTATATTCCGGCTTCTGGATTCCGGCTTCTGATCATTTTCGTTTAAGTGAAAATCTCATATGCCTATTTATATTTTTTCTTTTTCGCGTTCTTGGGGGTTTATGGCTTTCACTCAACAATCTTACATCTTCTACAGAAACAAAGGCCTTAGGATTATGCTCTTCAACGATGCTGAGAAAGTAGGAAATATCTTTTCGTTTAATAACTGCAAGAACTAGTCTGACCTCACCGGAAACTCCGCGCGCTGCAATATTGGTAACGCCATGATATTCTTGCTTTAAACATTCAATTAATTCATCAGCAGGTTTATTAGTAATCACACGCATTACAACCATACCCATTGCCAATCGGCGTTCCAGTGTTATGCCAATGAAATTTCCCATGGCAAAACCGGCAGCATAGGCAACATAGTTTAACAATCCGCCAACATTATTCATCACTTCGGAAACAATAACGATCCATATTAAAACTTCAAAAAAACCCGCAATAGAAGCATACAACCTTTCACCACGCGACACAAGAATGATCCTGAAGGTACCAATGGTAACATCAAAAATTCTTGCAAACATAATGAGCAAAGGAATAATTAAATATTGTACGAGATTGGGTGGAAGGGTGTTTAGTAGGTCCATAGCGGCCTCCTTTTTAGACAGCGAAATGTAAGGATTTATTGAAGAATAAAAAATGAATAATGGAGAAATCCTATTTCAATATTTAAGCTGGAGTCAAATGTTTTTTTATGCAATAGACCTTGATCTATCTACTATCACGAGCATCTTTTTTTAAAAACCTCGTATATAAAAATTGCCCTTCGGATGAAGGGCAATTCTAAAGTGATTTATTAATACTATTTTAAAGCTTAAACAACTTTAATTTCTACCGGAGTTGCATTGCTAAGGTTATCACTAACGGGGCAACGACTTTCAATAGCATCAAGCCATTTAGCTAAAGTAGCTTCGTCTGCATCACAATCTGGTTTTAGTGTTACCTTGATAGCTTCGAAACCGGCTCTTTTGTCAGTATCCTGACCCATGAATTTTGAAGGATCTAAATCACCTTCAAGGTCAATCTTAATACCACGGACTTCAAAACCCATTTCTTGAGCTACAATATGGCCTACTACATTCAAGCAACCTGCGAGAGCAGATAAAACATATTCTACAGGATTTGGACCATGATTAGTTCCACCAAAATTTTCAGGTTCATCGATAACTATTTTAAAATCTCTTGCTTGAACAATGGTTTTGGTTGGGTTTTCACTGTAAGCAGTAACTTTACTTGTCATTTTAGGCATAATTTGTTCCTTTATTTTAGTATTATTTGTAACTGTTTTTCTCTAGAAGAACAAACAATTCAACAAACATCTAATTATAATATGCATTTTTCTCTTAAGCAAGTAATTATTGATAAGGCAATGATTATTATAGACTTAAGCTATATTTCAAAGCATTTAATATAAGTTAAATATAAATAAAGACTTACGAGGGGTTTGTCTGGATATTTTAAAATTTATTGTACTAGAAAGTTGAGATTTAGTAAAAATATATTTTACTCACCGAGCTATAAGTTTTATTCTTGTACATAACTGTTTAACTTCTTAGGCCTCTTTACATTAGTTAAAACTATCTAATGTGTGAGAGAAAGTTTCTTTTTCGATACGAAGATCGTTGCTTATAATGAAATATTAGAAAGATATTTAAAGAAAAAAAAAGGGGGGGGGTGTATTCATAAAAGCTTAGATGAGAACTTATGCTAAGGATTCTCTTAAATAAAAATGCAGATAAATAATACTAACTCTTTTTACATATTGGCTTTTTCGATAAATCAAAATATATTACAAGACTTAACAATAAGGATATTGACATGAACCCTCCCGTTTTACAGCCTTGCGAAAACGTTCATATTATCTGGAATAATAAAAAATATCTTTTCTTCGGTGGTTACGATTATTACCGCTTGTCTCACGATCCCGGAATAAAAAATACGATAATTCAAACTTTGGAATTATTCGGATTAAATTGTGGTGGCTCACGTGCAACGACAGGTAATCATCCCTTACACACTGAACTAGAAAAAAAAATCACGGAATTCCTTCAAACCGAAGAGACAGCTATCTTGCCTTCAGGTTACCAAGCAAATATTGCTCTTTTTGAAGTCTTCTCGGGAAAACATTTACATGTTTATTTTCATCCTGAATGCCACCCGAGTTTAAAAGTCCCAATAAAGATGAGCGGCCTTCCCAGCTCGGAAATTCCTTGTGATTTGGAAGTCTGGGAAAAACATATTAAGGCTCATGGTCGAAAACCTTGTGTCGTTACAAATGCGGTTAATACTCAATTTCCACCTTTAAAAGACTACGAAGCAATTGTTGAAAAATATGAGGGTGCACTTGTTGTTGATGAAGCACACACCATGGGTTTAATTGGCGAACACGGGCGAGGTGTCATCGAATATTTTAATATTTCCAAAAAACATTTATTGATCACCGGCTCTTTATCCAAAGCTGCCGGAGTATCCGGTGGTTTTGTATCCGGACTAGCGGGATGTGTAGGCGCTGTGCGAAGCAGCACTGCTTATGTCGCAACATCTGCCATGCCCTTGCCTACAGTAGCGGCAGCAAGTAAAGCCATAGACATTTTTATAGAAAACCCGGATATGATCAAAATGCTCCAGGAAAGGAGTTTGACTTTTAAACAAAAACTCAATGATTTGGGATATGATGTTCCGGTTAACCCCGCCCCGGCAATTAATATCATCATTCGTGATAATGATGAAATTTTGGCTCTTTCAAGCAGACTTGAAAAGGCAGGCATCTATCCTTCATTTATTTCCTATTTAGGCAAAGAGGATTTCTTTAGATTCACCCTCTCCTCTGCACATAGCGAAGAACAGGTGGAGACATTGCTGCGAGTGCTTAGCGAACACAAAACAGCTAAGTAAAAAAAACAAAAAAACCGATAGAATAAATAAAAATCTTGCTTCAAATACCTTAAAAAGGACAAAAACCACGATTTCTGCTAAATCAACTAAGCCCATAAAGATTGTAAAAAAGCGGCGGTAATCCCTAAGTAGTGAGAGGTGATTAACCAAGTTTTAATATATTATGTAAACTTTCTTGGGTCAAGGTTGGGTCAAGGTTGGGTCAAGGTTGG
>CAZNFT010000051.1:0-11850 GCA_964572745.1 uncultured bacterium | reverse complement strand
AAATGAAGTATTTTTTAAGAATTATAAAATTGCACTTACTACTTGAATCTAGGCAGTATAAAAAACGCTTCTTGAAGATTACACAACCCCGAACTGTCAGCCAAAGCTCGCCATAGCTTCAGCGTCGGCGAACTAAGGTGCACAGATCGGAAGGGCAGGCATTAATCTGCCCTCATAAAGAATATCCCATAGGGATAATATATATGTAGAAATAATTTTCACTTTTACTCTCTCACTCCGTAGGAGTGAAATATTTCATACCTACGGCATGTGAAATTGATTTTGTTATCTTCTACTACAGACATTTAACCCCGCTGGGGTTTAAAACACCGAACAAAAAATAAGAATATATGATTTTCGAATACTTCGAATATCGTTAATTTTAATCTCCGAAGCTTTATGCGAAGGAGATCCTTGTTCGACATTCAATATTTTCTCTCTTGCGAAGAAGTATGGAGTACTGAGCCTCTAATTTCAAAACTCAAATCGTACATTTCAAATTTCAGATCGATTTAAAATCTGAAATTATCAATCTGCAATCATTTGTCTCATGGAATTTGGATACTGTCTCTTGTTTCTTCCTCTACACCCCAAACCCTAAACCTATACACCTAGCTAAACAAAAAGGCTCCTCCCATCCGCAGACAGAAAGAGCCTTCAATTTATCACTAAACGTGAATGTTGGCCTAATACATTCCGCCCATACCACCACCCATTCCACCGCCTGGCATAGGAGGCATTTCAGGTGTGTCTGAAGGAATATCGCAGATAACTGCTTCTGTTGTCAATAACAGACTTGCAATAGATGCGGCATTTTGAATAGCGGCTCGTGTGACCTTTGTAGGATCAACAATTCCGAATTCATACATTGAACCATAACATTCTCTGCGTGCATCAAAACCATAGTCGCCTTTATGATCAGCAACTTCTTTGATCACGATCGCAGGTTCTAGACCAGCGTTCAAAATAATCTGTCTGATAGGATAAAGAAGAGCACGTTTCACAATATCAACGCCAACAACTTCATCGCCTTCGACTGATTTTTTAACTTTATCAAGAACTTTAGTAGCACGCAATAAAGCTACACCACCACCGGGTACAATACCTTCTTCGGTAGCTGCGCGCGTTGCATGAAGTGCATCATCAACAAGGTCTTTCTTTTCTTTCATTTCGACTTCTGTTGCTGCACCAATATTCAAAACGGCAACACCACCGGATAATTTAGCCAGACGTTCCTGTAGTTTTTCACGATCATAATCTGAAGTGGTATTTTCAATTTGAACACGAATCTCATTTACGCGAGCTTTAATCGCATCAGGAGAACCTGCGCCATCAACAATAGTTGTATTATCTTTATCGATATTTACGCGGTTTGCCTGTCCAAGATAATCCAGAGTAGCACTTTCAAGACTATAACCTTGTTCTTCAGAAATAACTGTTCCGCCACTTAGAATAGCAATGTCTTCTAACATGGCTTTGCGACGATCACCAAAACCCGGTGCTTTTACAGCAGCGACTTTTAATGTTCCGCGCAAACGGTTTACAACTAATGTAGCTAATGCTTCACCTTCAATATCTTCTGCGATGATCAAAAGTGCACGCCCCATTTGTGTAGTTTTTTCAAGAATAGGTAAAAGATCTTTCATTGTTGAGATCTTTTTATCATGGATGAGAATATATGGATTTTCTAACTCGGTTTCCATGGATTCTGTATCAGTGACAAAATAGGGTGAAATATAACCGCGATCGAACTGCATACCTTCAACAATATCCATTGATGTCAATGCACTTTTGGCTTCTTCAACAGTAATAACGCCGTCTGTACCAACTTTTTCCATTGCTTCTGCAATGATCTCACCAATAGGAACTTCAATGATCTCTTCTTTTTCCTGGCCATTACTCATTCTAACAACCTGGTTATTCGCAGAAATAGTACCTACCTGCGCGATCAATTCGCGTGATTCGTTCACATTCTTGCTCATTTTTGCAAGTTCTTCAACTACAGCGGCAACTGCAAGATCAATACCTCGCTTTAATTCCATTGGATTAGCGCCGGCAGTGACATTTTTAATGCCTTCTGTAACGATGGCTTGTGCAAGAATAGTTGCCGTAGTTGTTCCATCACCGGCAACATCCGATGTTTTTGAAGCAACCTCTTTTAGCATTTGAGCGCCCATATTCTCAATTCTATCTTCTAGTTCGATCTCTTTAGCAACAGTCACACCGTCCTTTGTGACCTGAGGAGCTCCAAAACTCTTCTCAATGACTACATTCCTTCCTTTTGGACCCAGTGTTACTTTAACAGCTTTCGCAAGCTCATCAACACCCGCCTTCAACTTAGCCCGGGCATCAACATTGTACTCAATTTGCTTAGCCATTTTTTCCTCCATTTTACGTTATTTTTTAGCTCAGAAATTTAATCAACACCATTCATTTTATCAAGTAAAATCAACAGAGAAAGTTCCTGAACTGCGATCAGAAAACGAATCACTCGAAGATCATCTTTTTAATGAAAAAATTTAATGACAAAGTAAAAATCCGCTTTCACACAGATACGGAAATTTGGACTTTTTACCATAAGGCATTCTTCTCGAATTTGTGAGCTTACTCCACTTAACAAAATAGTGTTTTAATTTTACTTTCTATTCTATAAGCAAAGGCTTTGTCTGCTTCATATAGATAATAATATTTTTCTTAGTGATACTTATAGTAGCTTAATGTGACCTTGGCATCTGGACCTTCGCACGAAGCCTCTGGCCACTGATCACAAATTATTCTGGCTTCTGACACACCTTCGCCACCAACTTCGCCAAGGCTACGTCGCTCAGGAAGGCTACGGCGCGTCTTCGGCTTCCGGCTCCTGGTCAGGCTTTTCATAGCAATGTCTGCATCTGGCTTCGTAAACTTCGCCTGCGCCTACAACAACTCGTTCTGTGGATTCCGTCATGCGATAAGTATAATTAGCCTGAGCGCCACAACGCATACAAATAGCGTGCATTTTAGTTATATCTTCTGCAATGGCAAGAAGATGTGGCATGGGTTCAAAAGGTATTCCTCTGTAATCCATGTCCAGACCCGCTATGATCACACGTTTTCCACTGTCAGCCAATCCCTGGACGATTTCAATGAGATCAGAACCAAAGAATTGAGCTTCATCTATACCTATGACCTGAGCAAAAACTGCATGCTGCAAAATTTCTTTAGCTTCTTTTATAACAATAGATTGTATTTCTTGTTTTGAATGAGAAACGATCTTTTCTTTGTCGTAACGATCATCGAGCTGAGGTTTAAACACCACAACCTTTTGTTTTGCAATCTGTGCACGGCGCAAACGCCTGATCAATTCTTCAGTTTTACCACTGAACATCGATCCGCAAATTACTTCAATATGTCCGTTTTGAGGACGCCATCCTGATTGCATATTAGCCCTCATCTTGTAATAGTGTTGAAATTTTTGTTCTAAAAAGATCTATAGCGACTTTGTTTTTCCCACCTTCAGGAATAATAACATCAGCAAAACGTTTACTTGGTTCAACAAAGGTTTCATGCATGGGTCTTACTGTTTGCATATACTGATCAATAACATTATTCACGGCACGACCGCGCTCATAAATATCTCGTTTTAAACGGCGAATAAAACGAATGTCCTTATCGGTGTCAACAAAGATCTTAATATCTAATAGTTCGCGTAATATGGGCTCATACAAAACCATAATACCTTCCACAATGATCACCTTTTGGGGTTCAATGGTCATGGTCTCTGCAAGTCGGGAATGTGTTACATAATCGTACTGCGGAACTTCTACAGTTTCGCCTGCACGCATTTTTATTAAATCTTCGATCAGGAGATCGAATTCTACAGAATCCGGGTGATCAAAGTTCCACTTAGAACGCTCGTCTTGCGGCCGATGAGATAGGTCTTTATAATACCAATCTTGTTCTATAATCACAACACCGCTTAAATTCAGATTTTTTAAAAGAGCTTTAGCAACTGAAGTTTTTCCTGAGCCACTTCCTCCGGCAATACCAATAACAATTCTTTTTACCATGCTTATTCCAAATTTTCAATGCCGAATGCTTTCGGCAAGAGTGTTTTTGTATCTGTTATATCCTTGATCTCACCATTTTCATCAGCAACTATAATATCAATATTTCCACAAATATCAAAAATCACCTGACGACAAGCTCCGCATGGATAAGCGGCTCCCCTAGAAATGACTGCCAATGCGACAAACTCTTTTTTACCATTAGCTATGGCTGCTGAAATAGCATTTCGTTCCGCACAGACAGTTAATCCGTATGAAGAACTCTCTACATTGATGCCACAAGTAATATTACCATCAGTAGATAACAATGAGGCAGCGACCTGAAATTTTGAAAAAGGTGCAAAAGCGTTTTTTCGAACATCTAATGCCGCTTCAACTAATTCTTTTTGTTTGTTTTTGTCTATCACATTTCACCTAGTGTTTAATTTTTCGTAAATGGCTTCGCACTTGTTGAATATACATACTTTCTTGATGAAAGAGTAAAAATTTTTCGTATATTTCTGCCGCCTTTTCACCTTTTTGGCTCTTTTCTAAAAAATCTGCATACGCTAGCATAAAATAATCAGACATTTCTATGTTTTGTAATTCTTCATAATAATCATCCCAAAAAATTCTTTCGGCTTCCTTGTCTTTCATGGCCTGCACACAGTCTAAATATCTTAGCGCTATCACAAATTTTGCTTCTGTCTGACTTTGAAGCATTGCAAAATAGATCCCGGCTGCTTCTGCAAGATCTTGCTGCACTAATTCGCGCTCAGCTTCTTGCCAATTTTCATAATTTATGCTGTCTTTTGAAAAAACTGATATAAATGCCATGTAATTTAAAATATCATTATACAAAGGATCATCTTTTTCCAAAAGTGAAAGGAGTAAATCACTCTGCTCTGCCAAAGAATCGCTTTCAGAACTTAAGACCGACACATGTAATAATGTTGCAAGAAGTCTGTCTTCTTCATGAACCATCAGACTAAATGTCTCGGGTGCTGTCTCAATAAAATCCCGAGCTCTTTCTATATCTCCTTTTGCCATGTGCAAGTTTGCAATTTTCCCAAGAAGCGTCACCCTGTTCTCTATAGAAATTTCCGGCAATATAGTCAGGGCTCTTTTTAAAGCTGCATCAATATCCTGATAAATAATATGCTCTATGTCGATCAGCTTAAGCGTCGAGCTTTCTGCGATTTTCCCTCTACTATAGCTTAAGCTATCATAAAAACTGTAAGCATCTTCTATTAAAGCAATATCACTGGCTTCAAATGACAAAATGGGTAATTGCGTAAATGTTGAAACAAAGGGTTTAGGGATAAGTGTGTGTACGCGATTGTTCTTTTCAAATTTTCCTTTTAATGATTCAGCCATTATAAAACGCATGTTCATATCTGTGCTTGTTGACTTACTATAATCAAAGGCGCGCTTAGCAGCTGCATAAGAAAGATCGAATGCTTCTTCATCTATCAATGTGTGAGCTAATTTTTCCAGAGCACTCTGAATTAAAGTGTTTTCATTCATTGTGCTTAAATTCATTAAAGCAGCTTTATAGTTTTCTATATGAAGATTTATATCGGACATCAGGATCAGTGCCTCTGCTTCTTGTACAGAACTTAATTTACTAAGCGCTTTTTCGTATAAAAGAGATTCCGGGTCCTGGAGAAATAAATACTGGCGGACATATTTTAAATCTGTGGGATTATTTCTAATAATATGTAGGATCTCATCTATTGCCTGATCCCAGTTCCTGAAACGGAAAGCAGTCGAAAAGTTATAATTCACCAGAAAATTATTCTTGTTCGTGATTGTCCGAAGCTCATCAACAATTTTGTAAAAACTCCCACCCAAACGATATTCTAAAACCTTACTATAAAGATTATTGGCATAAGAACGATGCATCCTGCTGTTTTTTCCGGAGAAAATATGTTGCCAGTGTTTAATCGCTTTGCGTTTTTCATCAAGAACATAATAGACAATAGATAATTCTATTTCGGTATAAATATCACGCTGATTCTTGTTAAAACGCTCTTCTAATAAGATCTTGATGTCGTCATATTTTTGCTGAAACAAGAGAGAACTTTTATACCTTGAAAAATAATTATAATTCCCGGGTTCGGCATCAAAAAGATGGACATAAAGGGATTCAGCTTTAGCGTATTCTCCCTTTCTTTCAAAATTTCCTGCCAAGCGGTAAAGATTGCTATTACTTAGATCAGCAAATAATATACTACTCATGCTAAAGCATAAAAGCATTAAAACAAGTTGACGAATTCTCATTCTCCCACCTCCTGAAAACGACTTTCATTGAGTAGGGATTCAAGATATTTTTCCATTTCGCGCTTTTCTTTAGGACTTAATTCTGTTTCCCTGAGTTCGCGACGGATTTGATTAATTAAATTTTCATGATCACCCAGGTCCGAAGGCAAGGACAGCGGATTTTCTCTTTTCAATGCCTGCCCGCTTTTTGATTCTCTTTCTTTTTTATAATCTCTTGATGTTGCCGATCGGCTCGCATCTAACAATCGTTGTAATATTTTTTCCTGGCGAATAATGGTTTCGCGACCAACTCTATTTTGCCTCATCTGATTGATCACATCTTCCATATCTTTGGCAATTTTATCCAAATCGCCCATCATTCTTTTTCCCCCACTGCCTTCTTCGCCCATCGCTTGCTGCATACCTTTTAAAGAACGTCTCAGTGCCTGCTGTCTTGCGGCCATCTGCGCCATTTGGTCCATCATGGATTGCGATGGAGAACCGCTCATCCCCATTTGTTGCATGACCTGATTCATCGCTTGCTGTTCTCCCGCCATTTCTTGCAACTGCTGCATGTAAAAGTCCATACCCGAAGCATTTCCCTGTTGCTCATCACGAACCATGTTCATTCGATCCAATAATATGCGACCTAATTCATTCATGCTCTTATAAGCAGTATTAAAATTTTTGACTCCATTCGCAACTTTTGCATCCTCTACCTCACGGAGTCCGCTTTTTAAATGTCCTATCATGGCACCTAATTGAATCCCTATGGCTTTATCGACTAGAAATGTTTTTTTCGATAGATCAAGTAAACCGCGATTCAATTCCAGTGCCAATCCCAGAATATTATTTTCATCTGAGCTAAAAGCATGGATCAAAGGAGAGTTTGCGGTAATACCTTTATAGTGCTCATTCACCTCTTCTTGTTGAGTGGATATATACATGCACTGTAAAAACGCTTTTCTAAACGCGTCTTCTATTTCAGCCTTTTGCTTTTGCATCATCATGGACATCATGGAAGAAAAGCTTTGACTTAATTTTTCCAGTTTTTCTTTTGCACTTTGACTCTGCTCCTGACCGCTTTGCTTATCGCTACGACTGAAACTTTCCGAAGCATTTTTCATCATTTCAGAACTGGCTTCATCGTCCATTGAGGCAAGAAATTCTTCAAAGGCCTCTTTATCTTCATCCGAAAAAAGATCAGCTGATTTACGAGCAAGATCTTCCCAGCTTTCTGTCTCTTTTTGTAAGATACTTTCCTCTCCGGCAAGTTCACTTGTAGAACGTTCCTCAGCTTCTTCCAGGATCTTATTCTGCTCTTCCAAAGATCTCTGAATACGCTCATTCAATTCTTCCAGACGCTGCTCTTGCTGGATCTTTTTGAATATTTTCAGCATTCTATCGAGACTTTCCTCAAATTCTTTGGCTTTTTCAGAAAAATCTTCCAGGAGTTTTTCCATGTCGGTATCATCATTGGACTTCAATTTTTCTTGGATCTCTTGCATCATATCAAATAATTCGTCATCAATAAGTTCATTCATCAATTCCTGGAGTTGCTGAAAATCTTCCATAACTTTATCAGAGAACATGGCGTTCTCGTCCATCATTTTTTTCTGTTCCTGCATTGCCTGCTGCATTTCCTGGAGATTTTTTTGACTCTCCTCCAGCATGTTGAGGTTATCTTCCAGCGATGACTTGTTTTCCCAGTTGAGTTTTCCTTCTTGTAAAAGTTCTTTGCGAACCATCTCTATATCTTCGGCTAACTCCTCAAGAATCTCGACTTCTTCCTCTAAATTCATCAGGGTTTCTTCGCCCTTTTCTCGATTAGATTCAAATAGATCCGTCAGTGTAGGCAATTTGGCATAAAATAATGTTGAGCGGGTATATTTTGGACCATTAACAACATCGTTATCATAAATCAAAAATGAATAGCGTATTTCCGAACCCGGTGAAATAAATTGCTCAATTTGCCAGATCCCTGCTCGAGTTTGAATTCTTGACTTTGTATCCAGCTGAAGTTCTTGTCTATAGAATGTGCTATCGGCCGTAAATACGTAATCGGAATGGATAGAATATTCCAGTTCGAAGCGGGTCAGCCCAAAATCATCCTGCAATTGTGCGGCATAAGGCAGACTCATATTTTCGTTAAGCAAATATTCTTCGCCTTGTCGGGGTGTCAGCAAATATATCGAAGGATACTCATCTTTCTTGATCCTGATCTGATATTCGGGAAGAGTTTCACTCGGAATGCCATTTTTATTTTCTACAAGAATTCTAATTCGTGCATCCTCTTCCGCAGTAAATTCTGCCGAACAATTTCGGGAGCGAATATCCATTACAAAGCTATCGTTATTATATAGCAAGAAAGCTCTTCCGGGCACCTCAGAAAGTAAAAGATCTATGCTGATCTTCGATCCGGCCAGACAGCTAATTTTATCGATATTTCCCTGATAAAAAGCATCGGGAATCTGTGAATATTCCGGTGATTCAACACGAATATCCAGAGTTTTAATTTGCGGGCGTTGCAGCACCTCTACAGTCAAAGTATCTTTGGCAAGAAATAAACGCGGATAAAAGATATTCGGTCTTCGTAACATTGCAAAATACTGCTTAGATGAATTTAATCGATAGTTATTATATTCAATTAAAGTATCCTGACTTTTTAAAAGCAAATTCTTTTCCCCTGTAGAAATATCCAGCTCGTAGAATTCCAGCGGAAATTTCTTGCCATGCTTTTTCTCAATATTAAAACTTAGAGAATCGTAAGAATAAATACTGGTATCAGAGATTGAAAAAGCGACTTTGCAATCAAAATCCGGTTCAAAGGTCTCTGCAGGATGAAAAATACGAGTTAGGCTTGCAGATAAGAATATCATCAGGAGTAGTGAGATCGACAGCAAGATCGTCATCAGTTTGACTTTCCCGCCTTTAGGTTGTGGAGAATAAGCATCTTGGAAAGACTTGCGAGGATTAGCTGCAATAAAGGACTCGACCGCTAAATCCGAGATCTCATTTTGTTTTTCGGCTAATTGAACATGATTTAATAATTTATCTCTGACATGGGGATATTTATTTCCTATATTGAGATATATTGATTCTCGCTCTTTTTTGTCTTTAGTTCTGGCTATGAGTGTCCTGAAAAAACGAAAAAGGTAATAACTATTTAAGAACATCAGATACCACATCGCCTGTTTAAATGAAGACGATAAATACCAGATGCTTTCTAAAAGGAAAAATATAATAAAAAAAAGTAAATTTGCGATCAAAAACTCTAAGAAAAGATGGAGAAGTCGGTCTTTTTTTCGCGCTCGGCAGTAATAATTGAAAATGTCTGAAAAATATGCTCTAAATTCTTTTTTCATTTATCTATTCAAATGATATAAAAATATATTTGTGCCCATTTTTAATGCTGCTTCTCTTAACTCAGGGGGATCATTATGAACTTCAGGATTTTCCCAGCCATCACCTAGATCGGATTCATAGCTATAAAAAACGACTAAACGTCCCCGATGAAAAAGCCCTAAACCCTGCGCCGGTTTATTATCGTGTTCATGTATCTTGGGCAATCCCTTAGGGAAACTATATTTCTGGTGATAAATTGGGTGATCGAAAGGTAATTCCACCCACTCTTTATCAGGAAAAACCCGCTTCATTTCTCTACGGAAAGAATGATCCATGCCATAATTATCATCGGCATGTAAAAAACCTCCATTCTCAAGATAATATCTTAATCTACGAATTTCTTTTTCATTAAAACGCACATTACCGTGACCATTCATGTAGAGATAATTGTAATAATACAGGTCTGGAGAAGAAGCCTCCACAATGGCCTGTTTTTCGGCCATATCAATGCCTGTATTGAACTGGATAAAATCCATAAGATTCTCTAAAGACCCCGGATTACTATACCAATCTCCTCCCCCGTCATATTTTAAACGAGCAATTTGCATAGGTTTCAGTGAGGCCGAAAACAATGCCGTTGAACATATAATAATAATTAAAAATATTTTTATGGATCCGGTGTATTTCATGGAAACAATATAATTCTTTTTTAGTGAATTAACGAGTATTTACAAAAAAGACGTAGAAAAACTACGTCTAAAAATTTAAAGTAGATCATATATAAAAAATCAGCGGAACATTGCCTTAATACTGCCCCAGGTCTGCTGGCTTACACTCAAATTAGAAATAGAGACCAATACCTTCTCTGAAAATTTATAGCTGTGATCTTTAAAAACAGCTTTCACAGAGTAATTAAAGGAGTAATCAGAATATTCCGAAGCTTTTGAAAACATATTATCATCCTGAAAAACATAAGAAGCGCCCATACCTAAAGCAGTTACTGAGGCTCGTTTTTCAAGATTAGAACTTCCAACGCGAGAGCGGTAAACCTCATAATAGTCAACAGTATGCTCATCTTTAGCCTGCCAACTAACCCTAACACCTGTTCCATGTTCATTAGCGACAACATAGGTAAAACCATCCCATGCCATAAGCATTGAGCAAGTCAGCAATAGAATTGCAAATAATAAAACCAGTTTTTTCATTTTAAAATGCATAACATGCTAATATACGCTTTATTATTTTAAAATATCAAGGAAAATATCTTAGAGAACACAGCTAATTCTAAATTGGTGTAATTCTTGGCTTCTGGCGCACGGTGACACAAGAGACCTGTCATTCTGAAAATTATTAAACAAAGAGCGTTTGTTTTGTAATTGTTCAGTCCGTCGCATGACGGATTGCGAAGCACCGTGTCCACCGAATTCCCGATTTTTCGGGACGAAGGTCGGGAAATCTCTGAGACGTTTTGCTTCTCTGTTTTTTTTAAGCGGAAAATAAAGACGATGATTTATCGCGTCTCGATTTGGGCTTCATCACTCAGAAATTCTTGGAAAATAAAGAAAGGAAGCATAACGAAGAATAAAAAGTCATGGTTTAAATCTATTGAAATAATGAATTTTTTCAACCCCACGAAATACTCGGGGTTGTTTTCGTTTTTGAGTTTATTCCCCGGCACTTCGTACCGGGTTATTGAGTGTTCAACCCCTCAAAATACTCGGGGTTGAAGACACAATTCCAGATTCCAGATTGCTGACTTCCAACTTCTGATCGTTGATGCTTAGCTACTCGGAGCCTGCCAACCGAAGCCTTGGCGAAGCAACGGTGTTAAGAAGCAAGTTCAAAATCTGCATTTTTCATCAAAGAATTAACCGCGATAAGCATTTTTCTCATGACAGCAATTCTAGCAACTTTTTCTTTACAGTGATTATCATTTCTTAAATGATAGTAAAACTCTCTTAAATGTTGATTATGTGTTGTTGCTGCTACGGTTGCCATATACAGTCCAGATCTTAACTTTTTTCAACCCCTCGAAATACTCGGGGTTGAAGACATAGTTGATGACTCCCGATTGCAGAGCGATGCCTTTGAGGATATTTATAAAGCTTAGCAGTATAATTACTTCTTGCAGAAGATATTTGGCTTGCCGCCTCAGCTCCGACACGTTAAGAAAATCTGACGAATAAGTGTTAAAAACCTTTGGCAGTGTAGTCCCGTA
>CAZNFT010000050.1:0-12144 GCA_964572745.1 uncultured bacterium | reverse complement strand
ATTTCGCTTTTATTTATATTTATTTTTAATATATTTGGCTCAGTAAAAAAGAAAACAGCAGGGATAATACATGAAAACGGTCATTCCTTTGATCAATAAAGCTAAAAAGGCTTCTCTCTTCTTGAAGCAGATCGATCGTTCTCGTGTAAAAAAGATATTGAATGATGTGGCGGAGTCTTTAGAAAATAATTTAGATATTATTTTAGAGCTAAATACTCATGATATGAAGAATGGTCATGCCATGCATTTATCTCCTATAGCTATGGATCGTTTGTGTATAAAAAAAGAACAAATCTTTAACATAAGTGAAAAAGCAAGGATCTACGCAGAAAACACTGATATTCTTTTGCTCAAAAATGATGAAAATATAGATATTTCGCCGCCTTCCCTCTATGCTGTTATCTATGAATCCCGACCCTATATTTCCGCTGAAGCCGCTATCCAGGCCTTTGCGGCGGGACATGCTATCATTCTTAGAGGTGGCAAAGAAGGTTTTCACACGAATACAGCCATTGTTTCAATTTTGGGGGATGTTTTGGAAAAAAATGGACTTCCTAGAGCATTGATCACCCTTATCCCTACCACAGATAGAGTTGCAATAGCAGAATTGATGACCTTAAAAGACGAGCTTGATTATATTATCCCACGAGGAAGTGAAGGATTGATCACCTATATCCGAAAAAATTCTAAAGTAAAAGTCGCTACTCACCTGGCAAATGTTTATTAGAACCCTTCGCCTAAGTTCCCTTCCAACTGTTTGCAGTTAAAATTTCCCTCTTTCATGTTTATTTTTGCTCAAGCGTGCTGTGCTTATCACTCCCTAGCCCGACCTCCTTACTGCTTATTTTAGTATTTTTAGCTTTCTTATTTCTGAACTCTGTTTTCTTGCTTATGATATCAAGCTTCTTTATATTTAAAGATGAATTATTTATACCAAGATAAAACCATAGCTAAAGCGAGAGCTTTTTCGGACTATTTAAACAAATCCGACTATCAAACTGTTATTGATATTGACGCAACTCGTGATTATGTGGCTAAAATTGACGTTGATGTAGCCGGTAACTATATTGGCAAGATCAATGTATATTATAGCCCTAAGAAAAAGACATATAAACTCACCTGCCAGGAATTAAAAATTGCTTCTTATAAAGAAGAGTTTCTCGAAAAATGGCAAGATTTTACACATCAGACGGGGTCTCGATTAAAAAACGGCATTATTTCCGCTTATGTAGATGGCTCCTTTTTAAATAAAGTCATAGGATACGGTGCTGTTATTCTTGATGGAGAAAGTATTCTTCATAAAATATCAGGAAAAATGGATAGCAAATACGAGGAACACCATCAAATTGCCGGAGAATTAAAAGCAGCGCTGGAAAGTGTTTCTTGGGCTAAAAAAAATGGCATTAAAGAGCTAGATATTTATTATGATTATAAAGGCATAGAAATGTGGGCAAGAAAAAAATGGAAAGCGAATAAAGAGCTAACAAAAGCTTATCAGGATTACATGCAAAAACAGAACATTATACTCCATTTTCATAAAGTTGCAGCTCATAGCGGTAATAAATGGAATGAAGTCGCCGATAAACTGGCCAGAGATGGAAGTAAATCATAAAGATGCTCAGGCTTAGGTGTTTAGTTAATTAGAATTTATTTATCAAAATATAAGGAGATTTCCATGAAAAAAGCATTATTGATCGTATTCTCCATTCTGCTTGTACTTTTTATTGGTGTCGCGATTTATATCTCTCCGCTCATGCCAATTATCACAGGTTACGCCGCAAAAGCTATGACCTCCAGCGTTTTTCTATCGGGACGAGCGCAAGAGGATGTTGAAGCAGTGGATCTCAATTTTTCATTTATTAAATACAATAAAAATATAGTGGATATGGAGAAAAAGACCGTTAAATCTCGTTTTCTTTGGTACACAAGTAAGGCAGTATTCGATGAACAATATGGAGCTACCTTAGTCAAGAAATACGATGAAGCCGAGATCCTCGCTCGTCCTATAATAGACTATGAAAGCACAACTGAGCTGGATTACTCTAAACTTTGGCCGGAAGGTGATCAGGTTATAACGCGCATACATAGAAATGTAGATTATGCTGCTTTGAGTCAAGCTTATGAAAACGCCTTTTCAAACGAAATTCCCTACTATGGCACGCGTGCTCTATTGGTCGTTCACGAAGGTGAATTGATTGCAGAGGATTATGCAGAAGGTTTTGATAGTCAGACCAGGTTATTAAGCTGGTCAATAGCTAAAAGTGTTACGAATGCGATGGTCGGTATTCTTGTAAAAGAAGGCAAAGTAGATATTTATGATCCTATTTTAATGACGGCTTGGGAAAATACTGAAAAAGCTAAGATCACATGGAATGATCTTATGCACATGTGCTCTGGTCTTGAATGGGAAGAAAACTACGGTAATGAATCGGATGTTAATGTTATGCTGCATAAAACCGGTGATTTTGGCATTTATACGGCTAATAAAAAAGTAGAAAGCGCGCCTAACGAAGTCTGGGAGTATTCATCGGGTTCTACCAACATTATAAGCTATAAGATCCGGGAGTTGTTTGAAAACGACCTGGACTATTACAATTTTCCCTATGATGAACTTTTCAGCAAGATAAATATTAAATCCGCTGTTTTTGAAACAGATCCATCGGGTACTTTTGTTGGTTCATCATATCTATATGCAACTGCCAGAGATTATGCGCGATTTGGACTACTTTATTTAAATGATGGTGTTTGGCAAAACGAGCGTATTTTACCTGAAGGCTGGGTGGATTATACACGAACACCTGTTGAAGCTTCCGATGGTAAATACGGAGCGTTTTTCTGGACCAATAATTCAAAACAAATGCCGGATGCACCCGCAGACACATATTTTTGTCAAGGATATGATGGCCAATGGATCATGATCGTTCCTTCTAAAGAGCTTGTTGTTGTCCGCCTTGGAGATTCTACCAAGCAAGAATACGATAGAAATATAATGATGAAAGAGATTATGCTGGCCTTTCCCGGATAAAATATATCTATGATAAAGGCGCAGTTATCCTGCGTCTTTATTTATTAACCTCATTAACCCTTTATACATGAACAAAAAATTTAAAGTCCACACACCCTTTGAACCCGCAGGCGATCAGCCCCAAGCAATAAAATCTTTAACTCAAGGTCTGAAGAACGGCGATGCTTTTCAAACTCTTTTAGGAATTACCGGTAGCGGTAAAACCTATACCATGGCAAAAGTTATTGAGCAGGTTCAGCGTCCAACTTTGATCATTTCTCACAATAAAACTTTAGCAGCTCAGTTATACGGAGAATTTAAAAGCTTTTTTCCGGAAAATGCGGTTGAATATTTTATTTCCTATTACGATTACTATCAACCCGAAGCATATATTGCCACCACAGATACCTATATTGAAAAAGATTCCGATATAAATGAAGAAATAGAAAAATTACGTTTGAAAGCAACGACGTCCCTGCTTGGCCGTCGCGATACTATTGTGATCGCTTCTGTATCTTGTATTTTTGGACTTGGCTCACCCAAAGACTATGAAAAGCAGATCATTGTCTTAAGAAAAGGTGAAAGCATCACGCGAAAAGAACTGTTTCAAAAATTGGTTTTCATCCATTATTCAAGAAATGATATTTCCTTTTCACGTTCGACTTTTAGAGTCCGTGGTGATAGTATAGAAATCTATCTTGCCTATGAAGACTCAGCAATAAGATTAGAATTCTGGGGCGACGAGATGGAAAAAATCTCAAGTATTGAGCCCTTAACAGGGAAAGTTATTAAAGAATTGGACTTTGCCGTCATTTACCCGGCGCGTCATTTTATTACAGACGAAGAGAAGGTTAAAATCGCTATTAATAATATCAAAGAAGAATTAAAAGAGCGATTAAACGACTTAAGACAGATGGGCAAACTACTTGAAGCTCAACGACTTGAACAGCGTACTAATTACGATATTGAAATGATACAAGAACTGGGATACTGCTCAGGGATCGAGAACTACAGTCGCCATTTAACTCTGCGCGAAGAAGGCTCGCAACCCTTTACTCTCATGGATTTTTTCCCCGACGATTTTATTACCATCATTGATGAATCGCATGCAACTATTCCCCAGATCCATGCCATGTATAATGGAGACCGCTCGCGTAAAAATGTCTTGGTGGAGCACGGTTTTAGATTACCATCTGCTTTTGATAACAGACCCTTAAAGTTCCATGAATTTGAAGATAAGCTTAATCAGGCAGTCTTTGTCTCTGCAACTCCCAGTGACTACGAGGTAGAAAAGTCCGAAGGTGTCGTTGTAGAGCAAATTATCAGACCTACCGGACTATTAGACCCAAATATTGTTGTTCGTCCCACAGAAGGTCAGATAGACGACCTTATCAACGAAATACAAATACGAGCAAAGAAAAAAGAGCGCGTACTTGTTACGACATTAACTAAACGCGAATCCGAAGATCTCTCTAATTATCTTAAAAACATTAACATAAAAGTACGCTATTTGCACTCAGAGATCGATTCTTTAGAGCGCGTGGTCATTTTACGGGAATTAAGAATGGCTGTATTTGATGTTCTTGTTGGCGTAAACCTTCTGCGTGAAGGCCTAGATCTTCCGGAAGTATCCTTAGTCGCTATTTTAGGTGCCGATAAACAAGGATTCTTACGCTCCGAGCGCTCATTGTTTCAGATCGCCGGTCGTGCATCAAGAAACTCAGAAGGACTTGTGGTTTTTTATGCTGACAAGATCAGTGTTGCTATGAAAAGCGTGATAGATGAGACAAAGCGCAGACGAGAACTCCAGATCGCATACAATAAAGAACGTAATATAGTGCCCAAAAGTATTTATAAAAGTGCGGAAGAGATCAACAAAATTACATCCATAGCTGATATGAAAGCCGTGTATAAGCCCGAAACAAAGGCTGAGAGGACGATGAGATCCTTGGGAAAATTCGAAACTCTGGATATGATTGATACTCTAACTATCCGCATGAAACAAGCAGCAAAAGATCTGGAATTTGAAAAAGCTGCGGCTATGAGAGATGAAATATTGGATTTGAGGAAGAATTTAAAGAAAGCTAAGAGATAAATCCCGAGGCAAAATAAGCGTAAAAACTTAGATTTGATGAAAATATCATTCTTATAAAGTAAAAGAGGCGCAGACTTGTGATAGTTTGAGTTAGTCTGGGTTCCTCTGTATAAATTCATTTTTTCTGCTTATAAAATCCAGTTTTATATATAGTGTGTCTTAAAAAGAATTTTCTAGATATGAGTTTGGATCATTTTATTATTCTCTTCCCTTTGACTTTCTTCCACTCCACGGCTTTACACCCAAGATAACAATCTTGTTAGGCTCCGGCATTTATTGATTTATGCTTAATTATTCGTGGACTCGGGTTCCTAATCTCTTGATAATGTGTTTAAAGGAGAAAATTCTCTCGTATTTTAAGCATATTTAAAAAATCTTATATTTTTTATAACATTTATTGCATTTAGATAATCTTTTATTTACTTTTTGTCTTGTAATTAATATGAATGTTTTATTTGAAATTAGGAGTAAATAATGAAAAAGTTTTTTATGTCTCTTCTATGGGTCCTTCTCTTTGCTGCACTGGGTTTTATGTATTTTACACAGACCTCTTTTGATAGTCGTCTTGTAAAAGCGGGTGAACGAGCAAGTGCAATTGAAGACAAATATCAAGTTTTCACTGATGATCAGCATGATTATGATGTTCGTCTTATTGGTCAAAGAAAACATATAAATCAGAACAGTCAGCGCTTTTTAGCTTTGGAAAAAAACTTAGATGAATTCAAAGACCAACATTCAAGCGATATGTTCTATATCAACACAAGAATTGATTCATTAGGTTCAGTCCTTGAAGCCAACACAGCTCAATTACGTTCACGCACAGATGATGTTGATAAAAAGGTTACAAACCTTCGTCGTACAGTGACTCAGAACAACATTCGTGCAACTCAGCAACTACAGAACTTGGCTCGCGAAATTGAAAAGATCCAAGCTCAAGTAACAGAATTAGACACAACAGCTGTCAGAAAAAAAGTTAGAAAATAAGTTCTAAAGACATCAAACTTAACGCCTCGAACTATCGAGGCGTTTTTTATTCTATAAAAAAATAATATTGTTAATATTCAATCTTCTGAAAAAACTTTATAATTATCAATTGTTAATAATTGCATTTTTCATCACAAAAGCTTATTTTTAAGAGATAAGTAATTAAACGAATAAGACAAGGAATAAGTATGGCTGGACATAGTAAATGGGCAAATATTAAACACCGTAAAGCTGCACAGGATTCTAAGAGAGCAAAGGTGTGGACAAAATTACTCAAAGAAATTACTGTAGCTGCAAGAACATCTGGCGGCGATATTGAGTCTAATCCAAGATTGCGCACAGCTGTTATAGCTGCTCGTGCTGTAAACGTCCCCAATGACACTTTAAACCGTGCTATAAAAAAAGGCACGGGTGAACTCGAGGGTGTTAACTACGAAGAGATCGTCTATGAAGGTTACGGACCTTTTGGTGTGGCCATTATGCTTGAAGTTCTTACCGACAACAAACAACGTACAGTTGCAGAGATCCGTCACTTACTATCAAAACATGGCGGCAATCTTGGTGAAACCGGATCAGTTAACTGGAACTTTACCCGTAAAGGCAATATTATTGTTGATGCTGAAGGTGTAGATGAAGATGAACTCATGATGGAAGCATTAGAAGCCGGTGCTGAAGATATTAGCAATGAAGGTGATAGCTTTACAGTTCTAACAGATCCTAATGCCTTTAATGACGTTCATGAAGCCTTAAAAGAAAACTTTAAAATACTCAATGCAGATATCGAGCAAGTTCCCGGAACTAGCGTTAAGATCGATGATCTCGAAGATGCCAGAAAATATATGAAGCTTTTTGATCTTTTAGATGATCATGAGGACGTACAAAATGCTTGGGATAACTCAGATATTCCTGAAGAAATAATGGAACAGTTAGGGGAATGATCATTCTTGGTATAGATCCGGGCTTAAACAACAGTGGATACGGCATTGTTAAAGTAGATGGCTCTAAGATCCAATTTGTGGCCGCAGGTGAAATATCAACGGCAAAAGCAAATTGCTTCGCAGAAAAACTTGAGATACTCTATACCTCTTGTTGTGAGGTGATAGAGGATCATCAACCGGATGTTTTTGCAATCGAAGAAACATTTACGAATAAAAACCCCAAAACATCCTTAAAACTAGGGCATGCCAGAGGCGCATTAATGCTTGCCGGCCAATTAAAATCCTTACCTGTTTACGAATATCCTGCAACCATAGTAAAAAAAGCTCTTACAGGTGTCGGTTCCGCTTCTAAAGATCAAGTAAAATATATGGTCTTAAAAATGCTTAAACTTCCCGCACTTGGCGGTAAAATGGATGTTAGCGATGCTCTCGCCATTGCAATTACCCATTATAATCAATTGCGTTTTGGCTTATTAAAGAATAAATAAAAGTACTGGAGCGATTTGAGCGTTGTTCTATATTACAGAAAAGCTGCAGACCCTCTCGTACTTTCACAAGAATGATTAAGGATATAATATGATACATTTTCTTGAAGGTAAAATTGAACATAAAGAACCAAACTCTTTAATATTACGAGTTGGTCAGATCGGCTTTGAATGTACTATCACCTTATACACTTATGAAAAATTAGGTCCTGTGGGAAGCCTTTGTAAGATTCTGACCTATCTGCATGTCCGGGAAGATATTCTCCACCTCTATGGCTTTATAGAGCCAAAAGAACGCAAAATGTTCGACAAACTGATCTCGCTTTCTGGCATTGGTCCCAAGCAGGGAATCAATATCCTTTCAGGAATTCGTTATGACCAATTAATGGAAGATATTCTCCAGGGTGATGTTGTAGCTGTAAAAAGAGCTCCCGGAGTTGGAGATAAAACCGCTCGCCGGATTATTCTTGAATTAAAAGATAAGATCAGTGATGAGGAAGTTGGACAAATAGCCGGTTCAATAAAAGGCTCTACCCGATCTCAAGAGATCAATGATGCAATACTGGCCCTGGAAGCTCTGGGTTATAAAAAGAATAAAGTTCAGGCTATTCTGGAAAAGCATATTAAAAAAGACGAGAACTTGAATACTGAAGAAATTATTCGTCGCTTTTTACAGAAAAAATAAACAAGTAAGCTGTGAATACACCTTGCATTTTTCTTGGTATTTTAACAATTTGATAGGATAATTTATGAAATTAAAAGATCTCCTACTTGCAAGTCGCTCTTATCGTCGTTTTAAGCAAACTCCTCTTTTAAGCGAAAAAGATCTCTGCGATCTCATCGAATCAGCACGCCTCTCCCCTTCTGCCCGTAATGATCAAAGCTTAAGATTTATTCTTGTAAACACTAAAGCATCCTGTGAAAAACTTTTCCCTTTTACAGCATGGGCAGGATATCTCAGAGACTGGGACGGACCAAAGGAAAACGAAAGACCCACTTCTTATATTATTATTCTTGGCGATACCTCAGCTTATGGTATTGATGTAGGAATTGCTGCTCAAAGTATTCTGTTAACAGCTGTCGAAAAAGGATTTGGTGGCTGTATTTTAGGATCAATTGAGAGAGCTAAAATAAAAGAAGTTTTTTCAATTGACGAAGAAGATAAAATTGCTCTTTTGATCGCTTTGGGTAAGCCGGATGAAAAAGTTGTCATTGATCTTATGAAGGATAAGGATACAAAATATTATAGAGATAATAATTCTGTTCATCATGTCCCTAAACGAGCTCTCGAAGATCTTATTATAAAGACTCTCTAATTTTTATTTATTGTTATTTTTTTTGTATTTTTGTTGATTTATTGTTGATAGAAACAAATATATTCAGTATAATTGTTGGTACTTAACAACAAAACACGAAGGGAAAAAAACCATGGCCAAAAAGCTTTTTATTCCAGGTCCTGTTGATGTTAGACAGGAAGTGCTGGATGCCTTTGCAACACCGATGATCGGTCACCGTACAAAAGATATTACGGTCCTACAGGAAAGAATTTCTCAGAATCTTCAGAAATTATTTTACACTGACAACACCATCCTTCTCTCTTCATCATCCGGAACCGGTTTGATGGAAGGAGCAGTTCGCTGTTTTACTGCTAAGCGAGCTCTTGTATTTTCCGTGGGTGCTTTTGGTAATCGTTGGGCACAATTGGCAGAGGCCAACGGTGTTCCAGTCGATAAAGTCGAAGTTGAATGGGGAAATCCTACTATGGCTGAAGATGTAGATAAATATCTTTCAACCGGCAAATACGATCTTTTCTGTGTGACTCATAACGAAACGTCAACGGGTGTGATGAATCCCGTGGAAGCCATTTCGGAAGTCAGAAAAAAATATCCGGATGTTATCTGGTGTGTTGATGCTGTTTCATCCATGGGTGGAGTAAAAATTGAAGTGGATAAATTAGGTATTGATGTCTGTATTACTTCCACACAGAAATGTTTGGGATTACCTCCGGGTATGGCAGTTGTTTCCGTTACTGATTCAGCCATTGAAAAAGCTAAAACTATTCCTAATCGTGGTTTTTACTTTGACTATGTGAACTTGCATAAATTTGTCAAAACAAAACCCTACCAATATCCTACAACTCCCAGTATTCCGCACATGTTCGCCCTAGATATGCAATTGCAGTACATTCTAGAAGAAGAAGGTCAGGAAGCTCGTTATGCACGCCACACTGCGATGGCAGAAACAGCTCGCACATGGGCCATTGATAATGGCTTTGAGCTACTTGCGGGCGAAGGCTACCGTTCAAATACGGTCACAACTGTCAAGAACACGCGCGATGTTGATGTTGCTGCCCTTGTAAAAGCTGCAGGTGAAAATGGCTATCTTATGTCTAATGGCTACGGAGCTTTAAAAGGTAAAACCTTCCGCATAGCTCACATGGCAGATCGTAAGCCGGAAGTTTTGCAAGAATATTTGGACATGCTGACATCTAAATTATAATTAATATTATATTCAAAAAAGGCTCTCAATTGAGAGCCTTTTTTGTTTCGATCCAAAATATACTTTCAATGTATATATACGGGCGGGTCGCCTGACCTGCGTATTCAATGTTCGGACACACCCGTCCGACTCTAGAAACAAATATTTATTGATTATATAAAAAGGAAAAGGTACTCTTACTTCTTTCGCAAGGCAAAATATTAAAATCCAATGAAATAAAAAAAGCTCTCGTAAACGAGAGCTTTAATAAGATATAATCTTTTCTTACCAGTTATTACGGGCAGGACGTTCTGTACGAGGACGTGCAAGATTAACTTTTAGATTACGACCATTAAGATCAGCATCATTCAATTCTTCAATTGCTTTTTGTCCTTCGGCATCATTATCCATTTCAATAAACGCAAAACCTTTTGATTTTCCGGTCATTTTGTCCATGATAATGTTTACTTTGCTAACAGTTCCGTGTTCGCCAAAAACATTGCTTAAATCATTTTCTGTAGTCTCGTAACTCAAATTTCCAACATAGATGTTCATATCTATTCCTTTATTGTGCGTTAATTTATTTTCGCTATCATGTAACTTACGCACCTAGTCTGACGACAGCAGGACAACAAAACTTGTAATTTATATAGGGGTGAAATGATCTCGTCTATACAGTATCCTAGGGCAGTATGATAATACCATATATCTCTTATTCCTAATGAATTCTTTTAAATATCTAAAATAGTTTTATTTAGATACTATTTTATACGCAAGAGATTAGCTTATACTCTATGCTCTTGCCAAGATCATTAAGGAAAAGATAGCTTCATCAAGGTTATTACAGACTAGTGTCGGTCAGGTAGATTTATTTAACAATTATTTTTTGGAGATAGGGTCTACTTCCCAAGCTTAGGAAATTCCTCAACAAAAGCTAAGAAATCTTCATAACTCCCCCGCTCATCCGCCACGATCTCTACATTATACTTATTAAGCAGGTGATCATCGATCAAATATGTTTTGATGCCCAGTTTAGCTGCGATCATATCTTCGAGAGCATCATTGCCGACCATCATACAGTCTTCGGGTGATTTATTGATCGCCGATAATACTTCTCTGTAATATTCCAGATTTGGTTTACAATAATGATTGTTCTCAATGGATGAAATATAGGTAAAATCATCGGGACTTAGTCCTGCCCAGCGAATGCGATGATGATTCGCCTTCATCGGGAAAAGCGGATTGGTCGCCAAGACAAGATTGTAGCCTTTCTCTTGTAAAAGTTTAACTGCTTTGAGCATCGCCTCACTTTGATGCGTGGCTACTTGCGCATTAAGGAACCCTGTATCATAAAACTCGTCGAATCTGGATTGATATATCGCAATGTCACCATCAACCAGCTCAGCAAAGCGTGTAAAAAACACCTCTTCATTCCTGCGATCTTCAAGATTTTTTACCATATACTCCGTGCACTCCATTACATGCTTAGCCAGTACGCGGCCATCAATGAGATCATGAAACATCTTGCCCATTTCATGAAAATACTTTTGGACAAAGGTATCCATGTCCATGGGAAGAACTGTGGCATCGAGGTCGAGAAGAATTGTGTTAAGCATGATAAATTATTCCTTTTGAATTCATTCGTATCATTTAGTGCTGAATTTATTGTTAATGAATTGCAATAAAAAGGCATTTTAAATAATTCAAAGGACTATCCAATCTAATAAGCAGACCAAATAACTTTCTGATTTTCATCGGGACAGGCTCCGCAGAGAAATTATGATGTGGAAAGAGTAATATAAAACGAGACGTGCTAGAGCGCCTCTAAAATGATTATCTATCTTGGTCTATGGTGACAATTTGCGAGCTTAAAGATGAGATCTTATCTAAAAGCAATATTGGGGTCCTTATAAATCATGGATTCGCCCTAGCTTTAGTGAAGGATGCTCACTTGCCTATCCTGCGTAGCTTTGGGTCAATTGATTGCGTGTTGTCGCGATACGTCCCCAACAATATGTGATAAGTAGTTACTTATATTTCATCAAGTAGCTGACATTTCGCTTTTTTATCAAGCTTTTGATGCCGTATTTTTATCTTCTGAGACATGACTGTTTTATTACCTCATGCGTCATAATCTATACCGCTATATTTTCGCTAACA
>CAZNFT010000049.1:0-12412 GCA_964572745.1 uncultured bacterium | reverse complement strand
TTCCTTGGGTCAACCTTGGGTCAACCTTGGGTCAACCTTGGGTCAACCTTGGGTCAAGTAACTGTATAAAAGATTGAGACATTAAGCTCTCTTCCTTATTAGTTGTTAATTCTCCGCTGTCTTCTGGAACACCCTCGCCTCAGCCTAGGTCAAAGCTATGGCCGACCAGAAGGCTTCGTCGCTCAGGAAGACTAGGATGCGTTTTCGACTTCAAAATTATTCTGGCTCCTGACTCCTGGCTTCTAGCTTCTGGATTAAACTGTGACTTATATCACAATCCAAACAAATATGTTTTTTTATCCCTCCAATGATTGTATTTTCTAAGGATGAATTAACAATGCAAGACATCTGAAGGTAGAGAATGTCAATATTACGCGCTGAAAAACTGGTCAAGATCTATGGACGCCGTCGGGTGGTGGATGAAATAGATATTGAGGCAAGAACGGGTGAAGTCGTGGGACTTCTTGGTCCCAATGGCGCCGGAAAAACAACCAGTTTTTATATGATCACGGGAATGATACGTCCTAATCAGGGTCATATCTTTTTGGATGACGAAGAAATAACTCAATTTCCCATGTATAAGCGTGCACAGAAAGGTATTGGCTATTTATCCCAGGAAGCGTCGGTTTTTCGTAAGCTATCCGTTGAGGATAATTTGCGATTGGTGCTCGAAATATATTACAAAGATCAAAAGACCATTCGTGAAAAGATCGACTTTCTCATAGAAGATTTTAAGCTGGAGCATGTCCGTAAAAATAAGGGCTTTGCGCTGAGCGGTGGTGAACGCCGACGAACAGAAATTGCCCGGGCTCTTGCAACGAATCCAAAATTCATTTTATTGGATGAACCCTTTGCAGGAATTGATCCTATTGCCGTAGAAGATATTCAGGAAATGGTGGTTAGACTAAAAGATCGCGGAATTGGTGTGATCATTACGGACCACAATGTTCACGAAACTCTATCCATTACTGACCATTCCTATCTGCTTTTCGAGGGAAAGATCCTTAATGCAGGAACGGCAGAATTTCTTGCGAACGATCCGGAGGCAAGGCGGCTTTACCTTGGAGCTAAGTTCAAGTTAGACCGCTGATCCGTTCATGAAACAGCGCTTATCTCAACAACAGATACAAAAATTAGCACCTGTTCAGCTTATGCTGGCCCGTTTAGCGCAATTAACACAAACTGAGCTGGAAAAAGCCATTCTTGAAGAAGTGGAAAAAAATCCTCTGCTTGAATTAGATGATGAAAGTGCTGAGGGAAGAGACAGCAATGAGCAGAATGATGTGTGGAACGAAGAAAATGTTTCAATATCCTCCTCAAGGCGATCATCACTGGATACTATGGACATTATTCAGGCCGAAGAGCTTGATTTTTTTGATAGACTTTTAATACAAGCCAAAGAATCAGGCTTGAATGATGAAGAAATCATGCTTGCAGAAGAAATTATCGGTTCTTTGGATGAAGATGGTTTTTTAACTTCTCCTATTCAGAATATCGCGTATAAATTATCTGTGGACATCAACAAAGCAGAAGCTGTTTTAAAACAAATACAAAAATTAGGACCTCCCGGAGTTGCTGCCAGGGATCTTCGTGAATGTATGATTCTACAGCTTAAAGCCAATCATGAAGAAATTTTTGTTATAGATATCATAGAAAACTTTTTTCAAGAATATATGGATGGCCAATGCGATAAGATCTCGAAAGAACTAGAACTCAGCAATGAAGATATGGCTTATGCCAAAGAAGAAATATCAAAACTGAATCCCAGACCGGCTGCAGGTCATAAAGATTTCATGAAAAAGAGTATTATTCCAGATCTTGTATTGAGAAAAAAAGATGGTCGTTATTATGTAGCATTAATAGAAACGGGTCAGCCGGGTGTTAAGCTTTCGGATACCTATTTATCTATGATGAATACGAAAAATCTCGACAAAAGCACCCAAAGTTATTTGAACACTAATAAGCAAGCCGCTCAATGGTTCATTCAGGCCATAGAACAGCGCAAACGATCAATGATCGCGATAGCACAGGCCATAGTGCGCCGGCAGCAGGATTTTCTTGCAGGAAAGAGGGAACATCCTTTGCCAATGATCATGAAAGATATTGCAGAGGACACGGATCTGGATATTTCTACGGTCTCGCGGGTGGTCAATGGAAAATATATGCAAACACCCACAGGCATGTTTGAATTGCGTTTTTACTTCAGTGAAAGAACGGAACGCCAAGATGGAGTGGAAGCATCGACGAGAGACCTGGAAGAAGATCTCATAAAAATTATTGAAAATGAAGATAAAGAAAAACCCTTAAGCGATGAGGCATTGCAAATTGCTTTGGAAGAAAAGGGATATAAGATCGCAAGGCGCACCGTTGCAAAGTACAGGGAAAAACTAGGAATTCCCGGTTCACGCGCGAGGCGTAAAAAATAAAAGGAAATAATATGGACACAATTTATGGTACAACAATTCTTGGAGTCCACCGGAATGGAAAAGCCGCAATCGCTGGTGATGGACAGGTGACTCTTGGAAATACAGTAATGAAAGCAAAAACTGTTAAAGTAAGAAAGCTCTACGGAGATAAAATCCTTGCCGGATTCGCCGGAGCTACTGCTGATGCCTTTACGCTTTTTGAAAAATTCGAGAACAAGATCAAGGAATATAAAGGTGATCTCACCCGTGCTGCGGTTGAAATGACCAAGGAATGGCGCCGAGACAAATATTTACAAAAGCTGGAAGCACTTTTGATCGTCATGGATAAAGAAAAGGGTTATATACTCAGTGGAAGTGGTGATGTTATTGGTGCTGACGATGATCTTTATGCTATAGGTTCCGGTGGAGCTTACGCCCTGGCGGCGGCGCGGGGTTTGATGGCAAACACCGAACTGAGCGCTGCCGAGATAGCCCAAAAGAGTCTTGAGATCGCCGGGTCTATTTGCATTTATACCAATGATAATATTACAGTATTGGAGTTAGATCAATGAAATCGATGACACCTAAAGAGATAGTCAGAGAGTTAGATAAATATGTTATTGGTCAGGATAAGGCAAAGCGCTCAGTAGCGATTGCCTTGCGCAATCGCTGGCGCCGCCAGCAGGCCGACAAATCCATCCGAAATGAGATTTCACCTAATAATATCATTATGATAGGCCCCACCGGCGTAGGTAAAACCGAAATTGCTCGTCGCTTGGCTTCATTGGCTTATTCACCTTTTATTAAAGTTGAAGCAACAAAGTTCACCGAAGTCGGTTATGTGGGTCGCGATGTAGAATCTATTATTCGCGATCTTACCTATATGGCTGTGGATATGGTCGAAAAAGAACATGAAGAAATGGTAAAGCAACATGCCGAAGAATTGGCGAATTTACGCTTATTGGACTTGCTTTTTCCTGTGGAACAAAAGGAAAGTATGGATGAAGAAGAGATACAGCGTATTGATAAAACCCGTGAACGCTTAAAAGAAATGTACAAAGAAGGTCAATTTGATGAGCGCTATGTAGAAATTGATGCTCCCCCCAAAAAGCCCAGTATTGCCGGTATTTCCATTATGGGCCCCATGGAAGGCATGGGCGGTGATATGATGGATGGTGGCGCGGGTGATTTTTTGAATGAAGCCATGGGTAATTTATTTGGGGGAAAGAAAAAGGATTCTAAAAAGAAAAAAGTTAAAGTCCCGGAAGCCCGCAAGATCTTAGTCGAAGAAGAAGCGCAAAAATTAATTGATAGAAGCAAAGTCCAAGATGAAGCTATCGAACGTGTGCAGCATCATGGTATAGTTTTTATTGATGAGATCGACAAGATCACCATCAGTAATGAGAGCAAAGGTGCCGATGTTTCGCGTCAGGGTGTTCAACGTGACCTTTTACCTATTGTTGAAGGTTCAACGGTTAAGACGCGTTATGGTTTTGTCAAAACAGACCACATTCTTTTTATTGCTTCGGGAGCTTTTCATGCAAGTAAACCTTCTGATCTTATTCCTGAGCTTCAGGGAAGATTTCCCATTCGTGTGGAGTTGGATAGTCTTACAACCGATGATTTTGTACAGATCCTTACTCGTCCCGAAAATGCTTTGATCAAACAATATAAGGCTTTACTCAGATCTGAAGGACTTGACTTGGTTTTTGAAGAAGATGCGATATACGAAATTGCTAAAAATGCAACTGAAGTCAACGACAAAGCCGAAAATATCGGTGCTCGTCGATTACATACAATTATGACTCAAATTTTAGACGAGATTATGTTCACTGCTCCCGATGGCCCTAAAAAAATAGTGATAAGTTCCGATGATGTAAGAAAATCACTTAAAGATATTATCACAGATGATGATCTGAGCCGATATATTTTGTAGAAGCCGGAAGCCAGAAGTCGGAGACACGCAGTAGCTCCGAATTGTCGGGGCGAAGCTGTGTCAGAATAAGAAGAGAAATTTGTAAAGACGCAATGCATTGCGTCTCTATCAATTTTTCCACCACGAATCATCAATACCGATATACGATTTATGAAGTTTTTGAATATCGAACAAGGAACGCTGCTATGTGATTTACGAAGTCCTTTAATATTGAACAAGGATTAAGGATATAAGATATTTGAAGGGACCCTTTTTTGTGATCCTCTGTCTTAAAACGAAGCTTTTCCTGTAATTTAACACTTCCACATTTCCACACTTCAACGATTCAACATTTCAACGAAGCAGAGCCGTTTACATTCAAGCGCAAAAGCATAATTACCCCTTGCACAAACTATTGACTAAACTTCTCAACTTCTCAACTTCTTAGCTTCTTAGCTTCTTAACTTCTCAACCTCTTTTTTTTAATCCTTTCTCCCTGCGCAGTGTTCATCTCTTAGAGAGGTATTCTTCAATTGCTTTTTCTGCTGCTATTTCGCCGCTTTTGATGATCTCCTGACTTTTGTAAAAATCTAAAATACCATAGGAGTCAAGAATGATGTCAATTTGAATGTCGGGAGGATCAAGCTGAAGAGTAAGTTCGCAGATCCTGTTAAGCATAAGGTTAATGCTTCTATTCGTGATGTTAAAGGTGCCGATCTTTTCACCTTTATTTCGCGGAAGCAGTCTTTCGGCTTTTTCTAAAAATTGCTGAATGCTTTCTGGAAGTTTATCATAGTTTTTTTCTCTTTTTGCTTCTTTTTCAGGGACTTTGCTTTCCCCAATGTCGTTGACATTTACAGCTACAAGGATATCTCGTTTTTTGCGTTGGACTCTATTAACCGGTATAGGATTGACAACGCCGCCATCCACGTAATGTTGTCCATCTATCACATGAGGCGTGAAAAAAGTTGGAATCGATATTGATGCGCGAATAGCATCATAAAGTTTTCCACTGCTGAATACTTTTTCTTTTCCGCTGACAATATCTGTGGCAACTGCGCAAAAAGGAAGATTAAGGTCTTTGATATCTCTGTCTGGGATTAATTCATTTAGCTGAGCAATAATCTTTTCTCCTTTGACCATACCGCCGGCTCCCAAGCTAATATCGTAAAATTTCAGCATATCAAGAAAGTCCAGTTCTTTCATAAAATCGACAAAAATATCTAATTCCCCTGTGGCATATAAACCTCCGATCAATGCTCCCATGGAGCATCCTGCTATGGAATGAATATTAAAACCATGTTTATTTAGAGTATTAATTACGCCCACATGAGCAAATCCTTTTGCACCACCGCTTGATAAAACCAAAGCGACATTTTTGTGTTTTTTCATAGAAAGCCCTTTCTTGATGTATGCAAAAACTTAGTCAAAATTAAGAATAAATACAATTAAGATTATTTGCCTTACAAAGCTTTTTTTCCGAAATATTCAATTTCTTGTTGAAAAATTAAGCCCTTATTTTTACTTGAAAATTCACTAAAAAATATTAAATTTACCAGCGCGACAAGTTGTGGGTTAAGGAAGGCCAACAGCAAGGAGCAAAGCATGAAAAAACTGAAGGCAATTCACTCCCACGAGGAGCTGAAAAAAGAAATTAAGAGCGATGGGACGGTTTATCTCCTCCTGTATAAAAAAGGAACGGACGCCAGTGACTGTGCTTATGAAAATATTTCTAAGGCAGCATCTGCAGCCCAAGATATTACTTTGCTCTGCGCAGATGTAAATGAGGTCCGAGATATTCACGAGCACTACGAAATAAATTCAGTCCCAAATTTATTGATCTTTGATAAGGGAGAGCTTAAGAATATTGTGAAGGGTTGCAATGAAAATGGGCTCTATTCATCACTCTTCGAACAGATGCCATTATCACGGCCCAAAACCGCTTCCCGGGAAAATATGGCTCGGCGTGTTACGGTTTATTCAACGCCAACATGTTCCTGGTGCAATACTTTAAAGAATTATCTTAAGGAAAAAAAGATAGTCTATAGAGATGTGGATATCTCTCGCGATGCAAAGGCAGCCGAAGATTTGCTTCAACGCTCCGGTCAAAGAGGTGTGCCCCAGACCGATATTAACGGTCGCATAGTCCTAGGTTTTGACAAAGTAAAACTCAATGAGCTTTTAGGTATAAGCTAAATAAAACAAGAAAGGATAGATAAATGAAAGAATTACAACCGGTAAATCCATACGTTCTTTTAGAACTTAAAGAAGAAAAAGGTGAGCAAAAAACAGCTTCGGGTATTATTATCCCCGATACAGCAAAAGAAAAGAAAACTACTGCAAAAGTTTTGGCAGTCAGTAATATCGAAGATTGCGAAATTGCAGTTGGCGATGTTGTCCTCTACAAAAGCTATTCAGGCGACGAAGTTGAGTATAATGGAACAAAATATTTGTTGATCCAATATGCTGATATCTTAGCCAAGGTCGTCGAAACCGATAAAATCTAGTTTAAGTCTTAAAAAAACACAATGCTTTTGAAGGCACGAGGTATTTATATCGCGTGCCTTTTTATTTTTCCAAGAATGCTGATGTCGCGCGCACTTAAGCATTCTTGCCATAATAAATGTGAGCTATGTCACAATCAAGAATTATATGTTTTATTCCAGCTGAAAAAATTGTATTTTTACAAGATGTAAAAGGATAAAACGGCATTTATGAATTATAAGATCCAATTGGACGTATTTGAGGGCCCGGTCGATCTGCTTTTGTATTTTATCAAACGCGATGAGATCAACATTTATGATATTCCTATCATGAAGGTAACAAAGGATTATTTGGAATATCTGGACTTGATGACCACCCTGAATCTTCAGCTAGCAGGCGAATTTGTTGCCATGGCCGCTATGCTGATGCGTATAAAAGCTAAAATGCTCATTCCTCGTGTTAAAGATGCTATAGACAATGAAGAAATAGAGGATCCCCGTAACGAATTAGTTCAGCGTTTATTGGAATATCAGTACTTCAAAGAAATTGGCGGGGAATTACAAAAGCTGGAATCCCAGCATGCCGGTGAATTTCCACGAAAACCCAACTGGAATTATATTGATCACGATATTATGCCCGAAGATGCTTTAGCGCATGTTTCTCTATTTGATATTTTAAATGCTTATAAGCAGGCAATGGAAAGATTGCCCGAGGACTCAGAGCCACACGAAGTTGAACAAGAAGGATCCAATATTGGGGATCAAATAGATTATATTTATACTTTTTTGCACAAATCTCCCAGAGTGAATTTTTCCAGCTTGCTCCCGGGGATCAAAACAAAAATAGCCCTGATTGTGACAGTTATCGCTATTCTTGATATGATGAAACATCGTCAGATCCGCGTGCTACAAGCAAAAACTTTTGATGATTTTATTATTGAACAAAGAGAACCCGGAGAAGACCTTGCCGAATAATACAACATTACTTGATATGCAATTGGTGGAAGCACTTTTAATTGCCACTGATGTACCTCTTACTTTCGAGCGACTTGATGAATGCATCGATGACGGACATCGTATCGATCTGGATGCAACGGTTGAAGCACTGAATGAAAGATATTCTTTAGAACAACACGCTTTTCATATCATGAAAGTGGGAAAAGGTTACCAGATAGTGACCGTAAATAAATTCGAGACAGTGATAAGAAATTATATCAACAGAAATGTTCGTGCCCGATTAACCTATGCTGCTTTGGAAACATTAGCCGTGGTTGCTTACAAACAACCAATTTCTAAACCCGAGATTGAAAGAGTACGTGGCGTTAATTGTGCCGGTGTCCTTTCAACTTTATTAGAGCGTGAATTGATTACCGTATCAGGACGATCCGATGCACCGGGTCGCCCCTTGCTTTATTCTACAACAGATGAATTTTTGAGATATTTTGGACTGGCGAGTCCGGCAGATCTGCCAAGAACACGCGAACTGGATGAGTTATTCCGAAATAAGGAAAATGAACCTCAAGCTCTTGAAACTTTAAACCCTGTTAAACAGGAAGAGGAAAATGCTCCGGAAGCTTAGTGTTAACAATATTGCCATTATCAAAGAAATCGAGGTCGAGTTAGGCCCCGGCCTTTCTATGCTAACAGGTGAAACCGGTACAGGTAAATCAATTATTATTGATGCACTTGGACTAGCCCTTGGCGTTCGCGCAGATTCTTCTATGGTAAGGCAGGGAACTGAAAAGTCTGTGGTTGAGGCTCATTTTGATAGTTTAACACTTAATCGCGAAGTTAAAAAAGCGCTGGAAGCTGCCCAGCTTGAATATAATGGTGGCGATCTGGTTATTCGTCGCGAAGTGAATGCCAAGGGAAAATCCCGGGCATTTTTTAACGATGAGCTCATTCCTCTTGCCGCTTTAAAGATCATTGCAGCCAATCTTGTAGAAATGCACGGACAGCATGAAAATCAAAAATTATTTAAGCCCAAGAATCACTTGCTGTATCTTGGGAAATGCGTTGCAGATCCTCAGCTTATTTCTGACTATCGAGCGTCGTATCATTATTTTAAGGAACAATTAAGACGATATCAGGAATTACTGGAACAGCGTGATAGCTATTTAAGAGAGCGAGAATTACGGGAATTTCATTTTAAAGAGCTGCATGAGATCAAGCCGAGTTTTGGCGAGTACGACAGTATGTTAAAAGAGCTTCAGATGTTGGAAAACAGTTCCAAACTTGCCGGCTCTGCCGATGAACTTGCGCGTGCGCTTTATGAAGATGATAATGCTATTGTCAATCAGATAGAGATCTTAAAACAGAGCATGCGGGATATTCTTAAATTCGATGAAAAACAAGAAGAGACTGCAAAAGAATTACAAAGTGCCCTGATCTCGCTGACTGAGGTAGGTCGCAATATGAGCGAATATCGCGATACAATGGAGCACGACCCCGAAAGATTATCAGCTTTGCAGGACAGAATGGGTGCCATTAATTATCAGATGCGTAAACATAATATGGAATTCGAGCAATTATGTGAATATTACGAGCAGCTCAAAGATGAAATGAGCTCCGAAGCAGACTATGAAACCCGCCTTGCTACATTATCTAAAGCTTTGGAAAATGCGAGAACGGATCTGAGTAACAAAGCTTTGGCGTTTCATAAGATCCTCGTGAAAACAGGCGAGATCTTTGCCCGTGATATAGAAGATAGACTGCATTTATTGGGTATGCCAAATGCTAAAATGAAACTCGATTTTCGTCAGAAAGAAACTGACAAATTATCACATATATTATTTAAAAACAGAAAAGTCGAGCCTAGCATCAATGGCATCGATGAGGTTGAATTTTTGATCATTACAAACCCGGGGGATGATTTTAAGCCTCTTGCCAAGATAGCATCCGGCGGTGAGATATCGCGAATTATGCTGGCAATTAAATCCGTACTTGCCGGACATGATGAAATGCCCACGCTCATTTTTGATGAGATCGATACGGGTATTTCCGGCCGCGTAGCTCATGTTGTCGGCGAACATATCCGCGAACTTGCAAAGCATCATCAGATTTTGTGCATTACTCATTTACCGCAGATAGCTTCCATGGGCGAAAGACATTTTCGCGTGGATAAATTTAGCAAGAATAATGAAACGTTTGCGCAAATTAAATCGCTTGGACCACAAGATAGAATTAAAGAGATCGCCTATTTAGTCGGTGGCGAAAAACTTAGTGATGCAAGCATGAAAACGGCAGAGGAGCTTTTGAATCCGGCATGATCTACGAATTAATTGGACAAGAAACTATAGCTAAGCGTTTTAGTGGATTAATTTCCTCAGGACGAATTGGTTCGGCCTATCTTTTTAGCGGGGCTGATGGTTCGGGTAAAACTGCCATGGCTCTTAATTTAGCAGCTGCATTATTGTGTCAGGACCCACAAAATGGCGAGGCCTGCGGCAAATGTGCTTCTTGCCAGAAAATGATTACAATGAATCACTCCGACCTTCATTTTATTCATGCTATGCCAAAGGCAAAAACAGCATCTGCCACTGATCCCTTTGTGGGCTTAAAGGAAGAAGATTATCAGATTATTCGTGAAGAGCGCGTAAAATTGAGTCAAGATCCTTACAGTGGAATTAATATTCCGGGTGCAAAGCATATACTTATTTCGCAAATGCGCCATATTAAAAAAGAATTGTCCATGAAACCCAGTGAAGGCGGGCGACAGGTCGTTCTTATATTAGAAGCCCAAATGGCAAATGAGCAGGCATTTAATTCACTTCTTAAGGTATTGGAAGAGCCACCACCTAAAACAACATTCATCTTGACGACTTCTTCTCTTGAGCTACTACTTCCTACCATACGATCTCGCTGCCAGAATGTTAAATTTAATCCCGTGCCCGATCTGATACTGGTAGAGTATTTAGGCCTTCAGGGACTTGATGATTCTAATGCACAGCGAGTAGCGCGACTTTCGGGTGGAAATGTGCGTCAGGCAAAATTGCTGATGAAGGCAGATTTTTCTAAAGTTGATACCACCATTCTTGATTTTTGGCGTATTATGATGGCGGGAAATATAAATGGACGATCGACAAGCTTAGCTGATGTTGCTAAGTTGATTGAAGATTACACAAAAATGGCCAAGGAAGATCCAACTGCTTTTACAAATTTACTGCGTTTTATGATCTTCTGGCTTAGAGATGCCCAACTGCTTGAAGCATCGGGAAATGCGGATCAAATAATCAATTCTCATTTAATAAAAGAAATGTCTGCTTTTGTAGAATATTACCCTACTTTTCCTTATTACGAAACGATCAGAAAAACTGAAAATATTATTCGTGATGTAAAACTGAATATGTATGTACCGGCCCTGCTGGCAGAACTCTTTCTTGAAATGAGATATCAATTGCGGAAAAACAAAAAGGCAAAAAATGCGACTTAATAAATTTCTGGCTCACTGCGGTGTAGATTCCAGGCGAAATTGCGATGAACTGATCTTTCAGGGACGCGTTCAGATTGATGGTGAGGTTTTTACCAATCCCGGTGTTCAGGTTGACGAGAACAAATCCGAAGTTCGCGTAGATGGAGATATAGTAAGGCTTAAAAGTAATTTTACTTATCTTAAGCTTCATAAACCCAAGGGTTTTGTGACATCACTTTCCGATCCCTACAATCCTCAAACCGTAATGCAATTCTTACCAAAAGTATTGACCGTGGTTCCCGTAGGACGTCTTGACAAAGACACCACAGGTGTATTACTCTTTACAGACGATGGCGATTTGAATTATAAATTGACGCATCCAAAACACGGTGTAGAAAAAGAATATGAGGTCTTGCTCAAGAAAGAACCAGACGCAGAACTTGAAAAAGAGTTGGCCAAAGGTTTTGAGCTAAGCGATAATGGTGAGCGCGTTAAGGGCCTTGCTCAGGCCTTAAATCGTCAACGTACTCATTTTAGATTAATACTCAAAGAAGGCAAAAAACGCGAAGTCAAACGCATATTCAAGCATTTCAACTCCCAGGTGACACGTCTGCATCGCAACAGCTTTGCCGGTATTTCCGCCAACGAACTAGCGCCGGGAAAATGGAAAAAACTTACCACCCAAGAAATAGAATCACTGAAGAAATATTGTTAAGAGAGTGTTTTACACAGAGACGCAAAAAAACAGAAGCCGGAAACAAAAGCGAGAAAGCGAGATGCGAAAAGTCGACGACACGCCGTAATCCCGATCTTTCGGGGCGAAGGTGTACCGGAAGAGAGGTTTTAGATTGCAGATGTCGGATTGCAGATTTCCGATTGCAGATGTCGGATTATCGATTAAACGATGTCACGAAGGATATATTAAAATGATAAGGCATAGGATGGTCGAATAAGTAAGAGAATATATCAGCCTTAACCTAAAGCTCAGCCTTAATCTCAATTAGCAACACCGATATGTGATTTGCCAAGCCCTTAAATATCGAACAAGGAACACCCATATATGATATGTGAAGTTTTTGAATATCGAACAAGGAACACCCATATACGATTTAAGAAGTTTTTGAATATTGAACAAGGAACGCCGATATGCGATTTACGAAGTTTTTGAATATCGAAAATCGTTGATGTTAAACGATGA
>CAZNFT010000048.1:0-12560 GCA_964572745.1 uncultured bacterium | reverse complement strand
TTAGGGTTGCCCTTACTTTTTTTCTAAATTTTAAAATTTTTCTGCTTTCTGCCTTCTCGCACTGCTTTGCTAGCAACTTTGCGGCAATGGCTGACCGGAAGGCTTGGGCGCGTCTTCGAGTTCTGATTAAAAGAATCTGGCCCAATGCAGTTTAAGACCAAGACCGTTAATATTTTCCGTGAATGAGAAAGGAAGGTCATAAAGTCTTAATGTAAGTCCAATCTCGGATCCTAAGCCTTGTAACCTAAGTCCGGCTTCGGAGTATTGGTATTGTCCTTTTTGATGTACAGAACCATGAATGCTGAATGCCGGCACAGGGAAGACCTCTAAACCATAGGAATAATTGGGTCCGCTATTAGAGTTTATCCCTTCAGAGATATAAGTGGCAAAAGAGCCCTTTAACATAATTTGTGATATGGGCTGATATTGACCGGCAATATGAAATTTAGTACCCAAAGCTTTAGTATAAGTGGTATCATCCTCTAAAAGATTTTCTTCGAGCACTGTCAGCGAATTTATATCAAATTCTTCATCTGAATTGAAGAGTTTTAATATATCTCCGGCTTGTGCTTCAAATTTCACTTCTCTGAGGTAGGCATGGTTCATTTTAATTTTAGCGCCGATGTCTTCAAAACCAAGCTGAATATCGATATAATTCTTTAGCATATTAGGGAGAACGGGAATTATACGGTTTAACTTAATTCTCCATGCAACTCCAAGATCTAGTCCCATTTGCATTTTTGCGATATTTAAGTAATCATCTTCTATATTGAAGTCAGGATCAATATTAAGTTCATCTCCGGGAGAAAAAACTGTCAAGGTATCCATAAAACTCAATATTTCAATATTTCCTTCAAAGCGCGTATTTTCAGCTGCGGGAATCAGAGATAAATTTGTAATATTTATTCCTGAAAAAACTCCTGCGTAAGCATTGAGCGAAGCACCAAAACGGAGTTCACCAAGGAAGGTCGGTAATTCATAATAGGAAGCATATCCAGCTGATAATTTGGTGTAGGCATTAATATTAATACCCATTTCTTCCGTCATTGTGAAAGGTTCTGAAATTGTTGCTCCATCTAGTATCAGGCCCCAGAATTCATTGGGAATTCTCATCCTTTCTTGAACAAAAAGCCCGGCATTAGCATAAATGGATCCACCCAATAGATTAAGTTTTATACCCAAAAGTGTGGGGATGTTTATATCAAGAGGAAGTTCCAGACCATTTTCGCCAAGTGCAGCCAACATACTGTCTTCTCTTTCAGAAGTCATTAATTCGTCGCTGCTTAGAAAGTCTTGCATAAAGAGAAAAGGTTTAACGGAGGTCTTGAGATCAATGTCAATATTATTAAAAGGTATAATTGCAAGTGAACTCGGGTGTTCTGAGCGAAGACCAAGATTTGCCGGATTATTTAAACCATTTCGTAGTGCTCTGTTCGTGCGGCTATGGACAATATCAGCATTGTCCAGAGTAAGTAAGCGCATACGCGTTTGTTGTTTTTTTTCAAGCTTGGCAATATATTTTTTTTGCTTGCCTGTTTTTGGGTCAGGTTCTTCTATGTAAGAAGCAAGGACCTTCGTCTCTTTTTCTTTTTTTGGCTTCGCTTCTTTGACCTTTTTGACTTTTTTAGCTTTTGCTGTCGTTTCAGGAGCTGGAATTACTAGATCTTTCTCGGGTAAAAGCGAAGAATCTTCTGATTCCGGCTTAGCAGGATCGGGGATACTAAGCATTTTAGGTTCTTCTTCTTTTTTATCTACACCTAGCAAAGTAGCCGGTTTTGGAAGTTCTGCAGTTTTTTGCTCAGCATTATCGGTTGAAACTTCGTTTCCACTTTTTAATGTTTTGACCAGATCATTGAGGAATTGATCAGGTTTTTTTTCAGGCTCTTCCTGCGCCAAGAGGGGAAGGAAGAAAGATAGAATGAGTAGTGCTTTTGCTAAAGTTTTCATTCGGCACCTCCTGTTGTATCAGGCAATATTTCATTGAAGTTTAAAGTGCCCTCCGCTTGTATATAGAGTTCCAGACTTATGGAGTCAGTGGTAACAAATGTTGATGGTTGACCATCGTTGGTTCCATTTAACAAAACATCTATATAAAGCCAGTTAGAATCCTGAGCTGCTACAAGAAAATCATAATCTTCTTTAGTTACAACCAGCAATTGTGTGCTTGTATCAAGAGCGGCTACCTCGAGTTCTACCAATGTTCTAACGCAATCAGCATAGGCAATATTGTTAAAATAAGTGGTGTCATGTGCAACATACACATTCAGATCGACTCCAAATTGCCAGCCATTATGTATTTTAGCTTTTAAGGAACCGGCAAAATCATCTAAGAATGAAGGTAAAGGATTCATTTTATCCAAAGGAAAATATGGCAGCTTAAAGGAAACAGGATCGGTAATTATAAATTGCAGAGGAACAGCTATCTGTATATCAACGCTAAGATCTTGCGCTAATTCCAGATTTCCGCTACCATCTAAGGCTATTTTTCCACCAAAGAAAATTGATTCAGGCATAAAATTGATCAGTTCACTGGCATTTGTAATCACTATATGAGGATTGCTGCCAGGACCTGTGATCTGCTGCTGTACAGAAATACTTACAGAGTCGAGCCCGGCATTTTTAGTGCCAATTAAGTTCAGATCCAAAGTTGTTGGTATATCAATTGTACTTAATATATCCATTGATAATTCAACACTGTATAATTCAATGCCTTCAAATCCATCGGGTATCACATCAGCCAGATCAAAGCCATCAACAGCCATATCGTCGATCTCGAATACATAATCACTTGCAGTAGCATCAACGGATTTAACTGCGATGGGATCACCGGGATTCTTGCCATAGAAGGCAAAATCGACCTGAAAGATATCACTTGATTCAAATTCGGCATCTTGTCCATAGGTGTGTATATAGGATCGATATGAAAGATCTTGAGAAAGATCGAATGAAGCACTGTTCAGATCAAAAGTATATGTTTGAGACCCTTCTGCAGGAATGGTCAAGGAATCAGTTGAAAAAGCCTGGATCCCGGCTAAGGGAGATGTATCCAGGGATAAAAATTCAAAAAAGACTTTACCAGTAATAGGACTTGTATTGCTGATAGTGATAGATACATGTGCTGTATCCAGATAGACCATATCTACACTTAGTCCCGGTTCACTTATTGTCTGTCCAAAGCTGATATCATCACTCAGATCGAGAGTTTGAGCTTCAATATAACCTTCGACCAGTTCCGGCTGAAGATTGGAAACGGAGCCGCTGGCATTAAAGGATGATGTTTTCATGGCATCCGACACTGTCACCATATCCGGTCCACCACCATTATTGGCTATATAGCCTCTGGTTATAACCATCACATTCTTGGGTAGTTCACACCCGGCCAAGGAAGTGCTTGCTGTAGCCTGTGTTCCGGGAGGAACTATATTGCTCCAACGTAATTGCAATGTATCGCTATTCCCATCGAAAATAGGGGAGGCCGTCGATGAATCGTAAAATGTCATCGAAATTGGAGCGCCAAGGTCACAGACAAGATCGTTGTGAAGTGTAACGTCAATATCTCCCGATGAAAAACGTTGACGCGTCATTGGGAAGGTGATATAAGATGTATCGGGAGGAATGGCAAGTGCAGGAATGGGGATAACTGTTCCGTTGGGAACGAGACTTAGATCCATGATATCTTGTAATTGAATAGGTTTGGATAGCGAGACGGTTTGGGTTTCAATTTCTACCATTTCCATTGATTGTGAAAACGATTTACTGACCGCTTCAGCTTCTATATCCAGATCGACTGAAAAATTTTCAGACAGATCATATCTAAAAACAAACCAGTCTGCTTTTCCTGTCGGGTCATCCGGGTAGCTTTCCCTATAATCGTCCAGCGGAAGCTGATCGCCTGCAAATGCTAATACAGAATCAAAAGGCAAGGTCTGCGATGTTATAAAGAACTCATATGGACCCGCTTCTATTGTTGGGGCAACAATGGTTCCTATCTGGGGAATTCTAAACTCAAAACATCCAGATAGGCCAATAAGGACAAGCAGAAGCAAGATAGTATTATTTCTTCTTTTTGTCATAATATTTCCTCTATGTTATTTTAGTTTTTAAGTATTTAAAGCTATTTTGTTCCCGCTGTATATGCAAGGATTATAATAATTTTTTTATATTGGGTATTAAGGGCTTTGTTGCCTCTCTGCCAGCTTTAATTAATTGAGCTGACTGGTCAAAATCATACCACAATAAACCTTGTGTATCCGGTTTAATGACTATGTCTGCAAATTCTAATGAAAGATCAATGGAGCGATTCACTGACATTGTTTCAGCAATAGCATGTACATCGAGTGCATGGCGGATCTTTTCCGGTTTATTTCTAAGGGAAACATCGACTGCTATCACGATATCTGCTCCCATTTCGCGTAGAATTTGTGTCGGAACTACATCGTGGGATATACCATCCACATAAAGATCGCCATCTATTTCTACAGGTTCCATCCACATAGGTAAACTCATACTTGCCTGGACAGCTTTAATTAGATCACCACCTCTAAAAGCCACGCCCTTAGATTGTGAAATATTACCTGCTATCAGTGCAAGCGGGAGTTTTAAGTCCGAGAACCTTATCTCACCAAATAAGGATTGCAGGAACTCTTCAGTCAGAGAAGCTTTCAAGAATCCCATTCTTTTTTGTAAAATGTAATTTATAAAGGAACCTTTTACATTTTCAAAACGAGAAACTTTTCTTGCATTCTTTGCAATACGCTCTAATTGAAGGGCTTTAAATTCTTTAGAGTCCTGGGCTTTAAGAAAGAGATCACTTATTTCTCTACTGTCACCTTTGTAGGCATAGAGTGCTGCCACAATAGCTCCAATAGATGTACCGGAGATCATGTCAATGGGAATACCGTACTGTTGCAGACTATATAAGGCACCTAAATGCGCAATTCCGCGGGCTCCACCGCCACCTAAGGCAATTCCAATCTTTTTTTGTTTGGACATTTTATCCCTTTACAATTCTTACTCGCATATAGATGGGTTTGAGGGGATTATCAGCTTTATCTCTGGGAACATTTACGATCTTGGAAATAATTGACATACCTTCAACGATTTGACCGAAGACAGTGTACTGACCATCAAGAAAAGAGGGTGAGCCATCACAAATAAAGAACTGTGAGCCGGCTGAATTCGGGTCCGGTGTTCTTGCCATTGATACAATTCCGGTTGTATGAGAGATATCATTAAATTCTGCGTCAATCGTGTAGCCGGGACCGCCCATACCGTCTGTAGAACGATTTCCGTCCCGTGATTTAATATCACCACCCTGGATCATAAATCCGGGAATAACGCGATGAAACTTTACTCCATCGTAATAGCCGCTATTTGCTAATCTCTTAAAATTTGCGCAATGACCGGGGGCTACATCGGGAAAGAATTTCATTTTCATTGTGCCAAAATTGGTTTCAATCAGCGCATATTCATTCTTGGCAACAGCTTCAGTAGCTGTGGCAGCAAGGTCAGCAAGCACGGATTTGATCTCATCTGCACTTAAGGGACGCATCAGGTCTTTAAGTGTTTTTTGAGCTTCAACAATATATTTATCGTTGATATATTTGCCATCAGGGTATTTATTTATATAATCTTCAACAGCAAAAATGCTTTCTTTAGCGCTTTGGTAGCTAAGATCTTCAAGCTTTACTTTGGTTTCTTCCACGTATTTACCTCCGGGATATTTTGCTAAATAACGAAGACAAGATACTTCATCTTTAGCATGTTTATAATATAAGTTCTCAAGTTTTTTTTCTGCTTTTTCTTTGTATTTATCAGACTCTGTGCTTTCGATATATTTTGATATTTTTCGGGGGTTTTGAGTTTTCATGGCTGTTCTGTAGTCGCTATAGTCTTTTGAACATGATGATAGGATTAAAATCAGACCCATGGCTAATAAAATGCTTTTTCTCAATTTGTACTCCTTTTTAACTTGATGTAAATGTAATAATAATAGATAAATATTACAAAATAATTTTATCGCTCACAATATGTTGTTTTGCAAATGATATGGGGAAATCTATGCCTTCTGCCCGAAAGTGTTTTTCAAAACATTGTCTGACTTTTGTTTCGCTATTGTTATTCTCACTGAGATGGGCAAGTATCAGGTGTTTTAATTTGCCTTGTTTTAAAACTTCAAGCGCTGCTTTTGCCGATTGCTCATTTGAAAGATGTCCAAAATTCGAGCGTATGCGTTGTTTTATTTTTTCCGGATACATTGGATTGCATTTTAGCATGCTTAGATCGTGATTGGACTCTAATACCAAGATATCAGCTTTTCTTAAATTCATGCTGACCAAGGTGTTGAGTTTTCCCAGATCCGTGACTATTGCAGCAAGATGTCTTCCATCGTTTACGGTAAAGCAGACCGGGTCGGCAGTATCGTGAGTGATTTTTAGGGGATGTATGTGAATATCCTGAAAATCAAATGCTTCGCCGGTTTTAAATTCTTGGAAATTATTTAGTTGTTCTAGTTTGTGTTTTTCACAAGCGGCATTATAAGTGGCAATGTTCATATAAACCGGGATCTTGAATTTCTTGGAAAAAACCCTGACACCGCCAATATGATCTCCATGTTCATGTGTAACAAAGATGGCCGAAATATTCGAAGGGTCGCAATCCGCGTCCATTAAGCGATTTCCCAATTGTTTAGCAGAAAGGCCGGCATCAATAAGAATATGGGTTTTGCCACTTTCAATTAAATACGAGTTTCCTTTTGAGCCACTGGAAAGAGGAGTGATCTTCATTATTTAGCAGCTTCCTCAATGAATTCTTTGAATAGTTTGTCTCTGAGTTCTTTATCCAGTCGTTCCGGATGGAATTGTGTACCCATGATCCAACGGTCATGTTTGAATTCTATACATTCGACGATTGAATCTTTTGATAAAGCGGTAACAGTGTAATCATCACTAAGGTAGGCGGGGTCCACACATTGATGATGCCAGGAATTTACAAGTAAAGAATCTCCAAAAAGTGAATGAAGTCTGCTGCCTTTTTTAATATTGATCATGTGTTCAACATTTCTATGATTGGGGATATCCCTGAAAAGTTTTCCACCGGTACAAATATTCAGCAATTGTTCTCCGGCACAGATCCCCAAAATTGGTTTATTGGTTTGTAGAGCCAGAGTCATATACAGGGAATCAAAGCTTGCGCGATGAGGGTCCATCAGCGTCATGCTCTCATGCATTTCTTTGCCATACCAGGTGGGATCATAGTCTCTGCCACCAATGAAAACAAAACCATCAACTTCCTGTAATTCAGTCATTAAGAGTTCTTTATCTTCAGTGCATGGGATGAGTCTTACACGTCCGCCGTTTTCTCTGATGGAATTAATATAGTATTTATTTATCGAGTATTGTTTATTCCAATAAGAAGTGCCAATTGCAATGATAGGGTCAGAGTTATCGGAGCAAGATAGCATTCCTGCTAAGATGAGGGAAAGTAGTATTATTCTTGTTTTCATAGGTCTCCTTACATTTTTTGGAAATTATAAAAAGTAATTCGATTATCACATAAAATTCTTTACTTTTAGCCATGAATCGGACACTATGCATACATAATGGGAAAATTTATGGCCGCCAAGGATTGCAGGACGATACATCCATAGTTATTGAAAATGGAAAGATCTCTTATATTGGCGATGAGCAGGGGATTCGTAAATATATGCATGGTGAGTTTGAGCTGATCAATGCGCAGGAACATATTGTTTTTCCGGGTTTTATTGATACGCATTTACATCTTAGTGAATGGGCGCGTCAGCAGGATTTTTTGTCACTTGGACATTTTACCTCGCTTTCTGATATGGTCAAATACATTGGAAAAATGGCAAAGGGTAAAGGGTGGATCTTCGGTAGCGGATGGAATCAGAACAATTGGAGAGATGCCGGTTTTCCACATCGCCGACATCTGGATGGTCTTGAAAAGGGAACAAAGGCGATTTTTTATTCCAAGGATCTTCATTCTGCATGGGTAAACGATGCTGTTATTGATCTTTTTCCTTTTAAAGATGTTATAGAGATGATCTCTAAGGCTTATTTACGACGTGATGAGGATGGCCGTTTGGATGGCATTATTCGCGAAGAAGCCATGGGAGTTTTACTTGATCCTATCATGAAAATCAATCCTTCTCCCATTTTTATCGATCCTTATAAATATTTTAATACCTTTTATCGACACGGCATTACTTCAGTTCATAGCATGGAGCACATTGATGATTATTTAAAATATCTTGCGCTTTATCAATATGAATTAAATCGTGGCTTAAGAATTGGTGTTTATATTTATAATTCTGATAGCGCAAAGGTGTATGAGCAGGACCTTCGTTATAGCAGTGGGGGCAACTGGTTAAGGTTTTTCGGAATTAAGTGCTTTATTGATGGTGCTTTAGGGTCTCAGAGTGCATGGATGAGAGAGCCTTATGAAAATGCAGAACATGTTGGTAAAAAGGTGCTTTTCAATCTTCCTTTACAGAAGGCAATTACGCGTGCGGAGTCAAGATCCTGCGCTTTAAGTATTCATGCTTTGGGTGATGCTGCAGTTGAGCATTTATTGGATACCTTGGATTATTTTGGTCGCCCATTGCGTGTGCCCTTAAGAATTGAGCATGCTCAATGTCTCGATAGTGGCTTGATCGAGAGAATGAAAGCGCATAATATCATCTTGTCAGTTAATCCTTCACATCTTATTGATGATAAAGAAATTGCTGAGAAACATTGGGGTGATAGATCGCGTTTTGCTTTTCCTTATAGGTCCATGAAAATGGCTGATTTGCCTTTTGCTTTTGGATCTGATGCACCGGTAGAGAGTATTCATCCCTGGAAAAGTATTTATGCCGCAGTTCAAAGAATACCGGCCAATGACCTACAGCCCTGGTATCCCGAGGAGATCATTCGTTTGACTGATGCAATTAATGCCACGACCTATTATGGTGGTATCATTAATGGTCGAAATGAAAGAAAGGGTGTCCTTGCACCCGGATATTTGGGCGATCTTTTTATTTGTTCGCATAATGCTTTCGAAGACGGTTTGGACGATTGGGAAGATTTTCATTCGCTTTTAACGGTAATAGATGGCAAGATAGTCCATAATGAATTATAAAAACTCAATAAATAATTATTTTAAGCATAGCTCATCGCTACTTTTTGGTGTGATCATTTCCATTCCTCTGGCTATTTATTACGAAATATCCATGATCATGGTCAATCGCGGCTACGAAGTAGAGGTTCGGAATGCTGCGGATGCCTTGTTCAGGCGATTGTTTTCACAACTGGGTTACGAAGGACCACTTGCCGGTATTCTGCTATTTGCTATTTTATTTATTGTTGCGGCATTTTCTCAGGGAGCACATAAAGAGCAAAAAGGTATAAAAATACAATGGATATATTATCCTGTTTTAGTTGCAGAGAGCCTTTTATATGCAGTTTTACTTCTTGGTCTCATGTCAATTTCAATGAGTGCCTTAGCTCCATCCATGTCTTTATCACTTGTCGATATTGGTTATAGTCTGGGTGCGGGTGTTTACGAGGAACTACTTTTTAGAGCCTTATTATTAAATGCTTTACTTTTTATAGTAGGAAAGATCCCAGGCAGAAAAAATCTGTGGAAAGTTATTGCAGTCTTTTTGACCGCATTTTTGTTTTCAGCTGCGCATTATATCGGAGCCAGTGCTGATATATTTTTCTGGAGTACTTTTCTGACAAGAAGCTTAGGCGGATTATTGTTAGGCTTTGTTTTTATGTTCCGTGGACTAGGACCAGCTGTTTATACGCATGCTATTTACGATATCTTTGTCTATATACTTAATTAAATCCTCACACAATATTCGGGGTAAAAAGTGTTGCATATATCACACTTTTCTGTGAATCAAATTGTTTGCTTGTAAAGCTTAATAACATGAAATAATTTATAGTGCTTTGGAGAGGGCGGACGAACTCCTCTCTGAGAAAGAAATATACTAAATCACTCATTGATTGAGTGAAATTTATTTACGGAGGAAATTATGAATGAAAATGATGTGGCCAAAATAATTGTGGATTGGGCGTATCAAATTCATACAAAGACAGGCCCTGGAATGTTTGAATCTGTTTATGAATCTATTCTAGAGGAGTATTTAAAATAAAGAGGTTTAACAGTTGAAAGACAAGTAAAAATGCCCGCTGAATTTGAAAATATTCAACTAGATAGAGTTTTTATTGCAGATCTCATTGTAAACGATTTAGTAATGGTTGAGTTGAAGTCTAAAAATCAATTAAGTGATATTGATAAAAAACAGTTACTCACTTATTTAAAACTTAGCGCTTATAAGTTGGGGTTATTAATCAATTTTGGAGAGAGACTAATAAAAGATGGAATAAAAAGGCTTATCAATGGCATTATTGAATAAGCTATTGAAATTCCATATTCTACAGAGGTACTTATCTAATATTATGTTTGTAACTATGTTGAAGAAGTATTTTATTGTGGATCTTATTAGCTTTGTGCAAAACCTTGTGAACTTACTATACTTAGCGTCTAATCTTGCCGTGAGCTTGTTAAGCTTTGCGGTTAAAATATTTCTTCTTGGTGGCTTTATTTTTTTGAGTCTTTGTGAGAGGTGTTTCCGTGTGAACTATTAGATATCCGCCGGTTTGACCAAAAGATCCTTCTCATAAGCAAAATGCACCTTACCGGCCGGCATACCTTTGCGTTTGGTGACATATTTTCTTTCGGCTGTGACCACAGAGACCAGCGAGGAGTGTTTTTCTTCGCTATAGCGCGCAGCTAAAGAAGCCGCATACACGACGATATGTTTCGGGATATCTTTGCGTCCATCTTTTTTAATAATGACGTGTGAGCCGGTGCTGTGGCGTGTATGAAGCCATAGATCGGTTTTGGCTGCGTACTTAAATGTCAGCTCATCATTATCGCGAGCCGAACGTCCCACCCAGATACGCCAGTCCTCTTTAAAATATTCTTTAAAAGGTTTTCGCTCATTATCCTGAGTTGATAATCTTTGTACACGCTTTAGCAATTCATGATGTTTTTTCTTAAAATCCCTCAGAGGTCGAATATCTTTAATTTCAAGTAATTCTTTATAGAGTGTTTCCCATGTTTTATACTCTTTTATAAGATCAAGATGTCGCTGCCTGTCTTCTAGAATGCGGTTTTCAGCCGAACGGGCTTTTTTGTAAAATCCATCGATGATATCTGCCAGAGCCAGCTCTTTTTTGAGAGGAATAAGGGCAGGGAAATCTTCTTGCCTGTACATTTCAGGGATCTCAAAATTCTCGCTGTGATCCGCTATCATATAACGGCAGGAAGAAAGTATTGAGGCAAAATAGCGGTATTTTTCTGCGCGTTTAGCCACACGACCATCATCTTTTGTGCGATGAATATGTTTTTGGAGATCATTCAACTTTTCCGAAATACGTTTTTCCAGGGATTTGTATTCGCTGTCAAAATGGTCTTCTTTTAGGTCCGAAATAATATAAGAACGATAATTTCTGTAGAATGCTTTAGCGTCGTAGGGATCAGGTGTCCGGGTCAGGACAAAACGATTTCCCAGCACATTGCCATTGGAATTTTGTATGACCTTGATCAATTCATGGTAATTATCAATTTCAAAAATATCGAAGGCATTCTTTCTCCAGAAATTCGAAAAGCGGGGATCTTCATCGAAAGTTTTATAACTATTCTTGCCCGGAGTTTCAGGAAGTTCGACCATTATTTTTTTCTTAAAAAGTTCCATTTTATCACCCGAAACATAGGCAATATTTCCGCGATTGGATAAAAAAGTGATATATAAATTCGACCCGTTTGTAAAGGTAATTCGAATGATCCTTTCACCTGGGATCATGTTTATGGTATCAAGGATCGCACCTTCCAAGGAAGGGAATATTCTAATGCTGGATTTGTTCACTTTCATAACTTGTGATGACTGCAGAATATACTGGAAGGGTTGTCCCAGATGAACCTTAAATGAGGATCTGTCTCTGAACAAAAACCAGAGCTCATTTTTTTCAAAAGTAATACACTTATCAAGAACAGCCGAAGCATATTCTTCTTGTAAATAATCCGCACATTTTTGAAGAGTAAACCAGTTCGTTATCATAAGCTAAGTTAAAGTAAAAGGGCAAAAGGGAAAAGGCAAAAGTCAAGTAAAAGGGCAAAAGGCAAAAGCCTGCTCTACGAAGCTCGAAGAGCGTAGTGGAGGAAAAAGTCGAAGACTCGCCCTAGCCTTCTGGTCAGCCATAGCCTTGGCGTAGGCTGAGGCAAAGTTGGTGGCGTAGGCGGAGGCGAAGGTTGCTCGGGGTCGAATAACAGTAGAAAAAAATCTCCACACATAAAAGGAACCCCGGCGGGGTTCAATAAGCTAGCCATTATATTTATCTAAAAACTCTATTTCAAACTCCCTAAGCAATCTTTTAAATTCTTCAATCGGGTGCTTTTTTGTTAACTTCTCTTCTACTGTTATTTGATTCCCTCAGGATCGGATATGCATTTACGCAAAAAATATGCTATTCCTTGTAAAAAGAAAAACG
>CAZNFT010000047.1:7270-13775 GCA_964572745.1 uncultured bacterium | reverse complement strand
TATCCTGTTATCCTGTCAGAAGAGCATTCCAGTATATCCTGTTATCCTGTCAGAAAAGTAATCAAGTATATCCTGTTATCGCGGCAAATAAAAGCAATCCATGTTATCCTGCCTAAGATTTTATCTCATCATCGCGTCAAAGTTCAAAAAATGCTTTTGCCAATTCCCTTATTTCATCGATATCTTTAGTACGATTGAGTTCAAAACGCATTTGTGCGGCGCCTTCCATCCCTCGGATATAAGCAGCGGCATGAGTTTTAAAGAGATTCCCGGCATACATGAGGGAATAATTTTCGTCTTGCAGGTCTAAATGTGTAAAAAACACCTCAGCCAATTCTGCTTTACTTGGTGTGGGGTTCAATTTTTTTTCATTTAAATAGTCAATAATATCCCGAAACAGCCATGGTTTCCCCATGCTGCCACGACCTATCATAATGCCGTCGCACTGTGTCTCTTCGAGCATGCGCTTTGCATCTTGGGGTGTTTTAATATCGCCATTACCAATGAGAGGAATAGAAATTTCCTTTTTGACATCTGCAATAATTTTCCAATTGGCTTCACCGGTATATTTCTGTTTTGTGGTGCGAGGATGAACAGTCAGTAAGGATATGCCCTGAGCTTCGAGTCGTTTTGCCGCTTCAACAGCTACAATATGACCATTATCCCAGCCTGAACGAATTTTTGCGGTTACTGGCACATTGACTGAACGAACTACCCATTTAGCTATTTTTTCTAATTGATCAAGGTCTTTTAAAATAGCTGACCCAGCACCACGTTTGACAACTTTAGGGACAGGACAACCAAAATTAAGGTCAATAATATCAGCTTTTAAATTTTCTTCTATGAATTGCGCTGACCTTGCAAGTACTTCGGGATCGTGACCAAAAATCTGGATAGCAATGGGACGCTCAACTTCACCGAATTTCATGTAGTTGATGGTTTTGTCATTTCCACGGATAATACCTTCTGAAGAGACAAATTCCGTGTAAACAAGGCCTGCGCCAAATGATTTGCATATAGTGCGAAAAGGTCTGTCTGTAACACCTGCCATCGGTGCCAAAAAAACAGGGTGTTTAATTTCTAAGTCGTCGATTTTAAGTGATTTTAACATGAATCGAATATAATCAGGAAATGCTGGCAATCAAAATAAAAGTGAACTACAGCCGTGGGTTTAAAGCCAAGGCTATTAATTATCTGACATCATTTATTTAGAGTTCAATATCACTCTAATGCAGCTTCCTTCGCCTTCTTTAGAATGGAGTACAAATATTTTACCATTATGATAATCTTCAATGATCCTTTTTGTCAGAGATAGACCCATGCCCCACCCACGTTTTTTTGTGCTGAAACCGGGTTTAAAAATGCTTTTCCACTGACTATCCGGAATACCCTTTCCACTATCTTCAACATCGATGATCAGTTTCTTGTTATTATTAGTAAAACTGACTTTTATACTTCCCTGTTTACACTCAAGGGCATCCACACCATTCTTGATAAGATTTTCAAGAGCCCATTCAAGAAGTTCAGGATTTGCTTTGATATTACCTTTGGCATTCATGTCGAATTTGAGCATGACTGCATCATTTTTTTGCGGAATTCGGCGTTCGATATAATTTTTAACACTATCAAAAAGATCGGAAGCAGGCATTGAAGAGAGCTTGACTTTTGCACCAATTTGAGAAAAACGATTAGACACTTTCTCCAGTCGCTGAATATCTACATCGATTTCGTGAACAATTTCATTATCATTCCCGAGTTTGAGCCTTAGCATTTCCAGCCAGCCCATGAGTGAAGAAATTGGAGTCCCGAGCTGATGTGCAGTTTCTTTAGCTAGCCCTACCCAAATAAACTTTTTTTCAGAACTTCGGATATACTGGAAACCCAAAAAACCGGCAAGAATGATGACAAAAGCTCCGAGTATTTCTATAAAGGGTAAATAGGTCAATCGACGGATGGTAATGCTATCACCATAATGAATAATGCCAATAAGCTGATCTTCAACCATAAGAGGAACGGGTTTGTTTTGTGCATCCATATTTGCTGCAAGTTTTTGTAATTTAACAACTTGCTGAGAATCAATTTTAGAAGAATCGCTAACTCCGGGGATATTTTTCCAGGCATTTATTTCGTTTGTTTCAGGTACTGTAATGATGATGGGAAAAGAAATTCTTGGTATGATCTGCTCAAAGAAAAAACCATAATCAGTAAATTCGCTATCCCCTGCAAGCCGTGCATAGAGCTCGGTATAGAAAATAAGAGATTGCTCGGACTCATCACGAAGGTCAGAAACAATGGAATTGGAATAAAATAGTACTCCGCCTGCAAAAATTAAAGAGATGGCGATTAGTATAAATTTGATACGAGATGTATTGAACATATAAATTCCTTATTTTGTGAAAAATAAGCTAAAAATCACTAACTTGCAAATGAACAGCATTAAAAAATAGGAGTTAAGGATATAATATAAATGTTAGCTAAGTCTAATTCTTATTCAGAGTTCTTGTAATTGGAAGTGTTAATTAATAGATTTATTTATGAATGGAGATATTCTATGTTTAGAAAAATGATAATTGCAATTGCTGTTTCTTGTTTTTTTTTATTTGCTCAAGAAGTCTATTTATGGGAAATTGAATTGGAAGTACCCGAAGAAACTCCGGCTGATGCCAGGATATTTATTGTCGGGAATTTCAACAATTGGTCTCCCGCCGACCCTGATCGGGAATTATCTAAGATAGCTCAGAATCTTTATAAGATCGATATTTTAACAAAGTTTGAAAAGGTGGAGTTTAAATTTACCCTTGGTTCCTGGGCAGGTGTGGAGGTCGATGAAAACAATAATAATATTCCAAACAGACGAGAAAAGCTCAGAGAAAAGAATAAAAAAAGTTATAAGATTCGCAAATGGAATGAAGCACAGGATGCAAATAGTATTGTTGGCAATGTATCTGTCATTAATGATTTTAACATGCCACAATTAGGCAGAAAACGCAGGATCTGGATATATTTGCCTCCATCTTATGAAAAAAGCAGGCGTAGATATCCTGTTATGTACATGCATGATGGACAAAATCTCTTTTCTGACTCCACTTCATTTTCCGGAGAATGGGGAGTGGATGAACATTTGGAACAAATGATAGCTGAGAAGAAAATAAAAGAGATCATGATCGTCGGAATTGAAAACTCAGAATATCGTTTGAGTGAATATTCTCCTTTTGATTTTGAATATAAAGGACTTCACGAAGCAGAGGCGGATAAATATGCTCAATTTATTGTCGAAACATTGAAACCATTTATTGACAAAGAATACCGAACAAAATCGGGTCGCAAACATACAGGAATCGCCGGATCATCCATGGGAGGATTGGTCTCAACTTATATTGCCTTAGAATATCAGGAGGTTTTTTCGAAAGTTGGAGCCATGTCATCCTCATTCAGACTTTGTTTGGAAGATATTCTTCACTATTTAGATCTACAGTCTAAAAGATATTCTATGCAGTTCTGGATTGATATAGGATCATTAGAAGGCAACGAGCTGGAATTTGGTATAAGTCAAAAGCCCGTTGTTGATGCCTTAAAAAAATTGGGTTGGGAATCGGAAAAAGAGCTAAAATATACGGTTTACGAAGCTGCCGAGCATCACGAAGCCTATTGGCGGGCCAGGTTTGCTGATGTCTTGGAATATTTATGGGGGAAGTGATTGGGGACAGAGAGTATGGTCAATGGGGAGCCGAGGTGAAGTGATCGTTAATAACAAATCACTTATAAGGAAGAAATTGGAAGAAGAAGTTAAGAAGCTAAGAAGTTAAGAAGTTAAGAAGTTTAGTCAGTATTTTATGGAAGCTAAAATTTTACTATAAAGCGATAAACTATAAACTCTCTGGTTTTTAGACTCACTGGCTGAATGGCGATCAAGCACTGTCGAAATGTAATATTATATTAGACGAAGGCTCCCTGCGACGCTTCGCCGCCTGACTAGTGCACCGGAGTTTAAGCAAAGGATGAAAGTAGCCCGGTTACCCTCGCCGAACTTTAGCGTAGTTTGTCATCGTGTCTCTATTCTATACTGATACCGTCAAGCATCTTACACTTTAGTAAAGTTGTATGCTTACAATTTTCTGATCACTGATCATTTTGTGACCTCCATCACATAATCTCAATTTAAAACAGTAAATAAACCTTAATTTTTGCCTTTTGACTTTTCTTATTGTAATTTTGACTATGAGCTTTAAAGATCTTAATACTTCCGTCATTAATCTCCCACTCATCGGTGAGAAACGACAACGCGCACTTTCAACTGTGGGTGTAAAGACACTTGAGGATCTTTTGTATTATGTTCCCAGGACGTATCTTGATAGAACAAATATCAGACTTATAGGACAAGCTGTTGTGGGTGAAGAATGTACTGTAGTAGGTGAGGTAAGACATATTAAAGTCATCCCAACTCGAAATCGTAGAAAAATACTTAAAATTGAGATCGCGGATTCCACTGGTTTTATGACTCTCAACTGGTTTCGCGGAATTGAATGGGTTGCCAAGGCTTTTAAAGAGGGTGACCTTGTTTCGGTTTTTGGGAAAGTTGAGTTTTTTCGTGGGAATACTATGACTCATCCCGATTTTGATTTCATTGATGGTAAAGGGGACATGTTCAATACCGGTGCAGTGGTTCCTGTTTATCCTTTAACTTTGGAATTGAGGAAATCCGGACTTTCTTCCCGTGCCTTCAGGAAATTATTTGTTCGTCTGCTTGATGAGTTAAGTCCTGAAATTCATGACCCTATTCCCGGAAAAATTCTTGAAGAAAAAAAACTCATGCCATTCTTGGAAGCTATAAAAGAATTACATTTCCCCTCGGATAATGATTTTTTAGAAAAAGCCAAACATCGTTTTAAATATCAGGAAGCACTTATGTTTCAGTCTATTGTGGAATTGCGAAGACGGAAATTTAAAGCTCATAAAAATGGTGCTAAATGTGAGAAAGCCGGTCAACTTTTAAGTGATATGTATAATAATCTTCCCTTTGATCCAACTAATGCTCAAAAACGAGTTGTGAAGGAAATTTATGAGGACTTGAAGGCTGAGCATCCCATGAATCGACTTCTTCAGGGTGATGTGGGGTGCGGAAAAACATTAGTCGCCGCCATGACTGCAGCTATTGTGACAGCAAACGGATTCCAGACAGCTATAATGGCGCCCACCGAAATTTTAGCAAATCAACATTACGAAAGTTTTACAAAAGAATTCGATAGATTGGGTGTAAAATCTTGTCTGCTAACCGGTAAAACCCCGAGAAAACAGCGCGAATTACTCCTTCTAGAGATCAATGCAGGGCGGATCCCTATTGTGATCGGGACTCACGCTCTAATACAAAAGGATGTACATTTTAAAAAACTTGGATTGGTCATTATTGACGAACAACATCGCTTTGGTGTTGATCAGCGAGGAGCTCTTATCAAGAAAGGTCCGCCGCCGCATACTCTTGCAATGACAGCGACACCTATTCCAAGAACCCTAAGCATGACACTTTACGGCGATATGGATATTTCGATTATTGATGAAATGCCAAAGGGCAGAATCCCTGTCCGGACCAAAGTGGTAGCTCCGTCACGACTGCCAAATATTTACGAGTTCTTTGATAAAGAAGCAGATGCAGGTCATCAGATATATGTTGTTTATCCCTTAATTGCTGAATCCGAAAAAATGGACCTGAAAGCCGTTGAAAATGGTTATGAGGAATTGAAAGAGCAATTACCACATTTGACCATTGCTATGTTGCATGGCAGAACTAAAAAGGATGAAAAAAATCAGATCATGTCAGCTTTTGTGAGAAATGAGATAGATATTATGGTGTCAACAACTGTGATCGAAGTTGGGGTGGACAATCCCAATGCCACTGTGATGCTCATTGAAAATGCCGAGCGCTTTGGTTTGAGCCAGCTACATCAGTTACGCGGACGAGTAGGGCGTGGGACCCAGAAATCCTGGTGTATTTTAGTTCAACGCAATGATTCTCCAGAATCCACTGAGAGACTGAAGGTCATGGAAAAGACCAATGATGGCTTCATTATTTCTGAAGAAGACATGAAGCAACGAGGTCATGGCGATATCTTTGGCTCACGTCAACACGGTTTGCCGGAATTACAATTTATCAATATGTTCACCGATCATAAATATATGCAAGCTGCCAGAGCATCCGCCATTTCTATTTTCAATGAAGATGAACATTTGCTTTTACCCCTTAATGCTGCTTTCCGCGAGCATTTTAAGAAGCATTATGCCAAGAAATTAGAGTATTCCGGGATAGGATAAACACAAGTAAAAAGTAAGAAGGCAAAAGTCGAAGACTCGCCCTAGCCTTGACGGAGGTGAGTAAAAAGGCAAGAGTAAGTTAAAGCCGGAGGCCTAAGGTTCTAAGCATTAAGGGTGTATCTGTTTAAGATCCAGAGTGTTATCTACAAGACTAATAGAGGAGTAGAGGTTTTTTTAAGCGACATCAAATAGTTTGAGC
>CAZNFT010000047.1:0-7170 GCA_964572745.1 uncultured bacterium | reverse complement strand
CAAACTCAGAAAAATAGTTTGAGCCAAACTCAGAAAAATAGTTTGAGCCAAACTCAGAAAAATAGTTTGAGCCAAACTCCCATAAAAAGTTTGAGCCAAACTCCCATAAAAAGTTTGAGCCAAAGTCATTACTTTGACTCAATCTTATCTATCTAATCCTGCAAAATATTTTAAATAGTTAGTTTATGCTTCAATATTAATTGCCAGAATTCCCTGTTTGAAAAAGAATTATACCAACTTTTAACAAATTCTGTATACTTGGTAGGTAATAATTTTTCATTGGGTTTAATCAAAGGTATTTTAGATGTAAAGTTATTATCCGTCCATCGTCTATAATCGGAATAATCCCAGTCTTCCGGATTATTGATTAGTTCTTTTCGCACAGGGTTTAAGTGTATGTATTTTGATAATTGAAGTAAATAAATATCATTATCAACTTTGATATGCTGTAGTGGAGATCTAAAGATCGGACCTTTGCGTTCATGTTTCTTGTTGTAATAATGAGCATAGCTAATACCTAGATAATTGAACAAATTAAATATTTTGCGATCGCTTTCTTGTTGAATTAAGAAATGATAATGATCGGGCATTAGACAATAAGCATAAAGACTGGCTGGTACCTTCTTTAATTTATCTTCGAATAATTGCAAAAAATAATCATAATCTTCATCATCGTAGAATAGCTGATAATCATCGATAGCATGATTGTATATGTGGAAGATAGCTCCGGGTTGAAATTCTTTTTCTGAACATCGCATGATTTGTCCCTCCTCATGTTTTTTTATTTTCTCTGTAATATAATATCATTTTTATTAAAAAACTTGCCAGGTGGCTGTATCTGTGACTTATGTCACATTTTTTGGTGATATTTGTTGGTTTGGCTCAAAGTAAGATAAAAAGTTTGAGCCAAACTCAGATAAAAAGTTTGAGCCAAACTCGGATAAAAAGTTTGAGCCAAACTCAGCGTTTACCCTTTCGTGATTAGAATGGAACTATTTCCTTACTACAGGCATAGATTCTATTGTATTAAAGTAGCTTTTTGTTGTTAAACATTACATTTTCTGTTAGATTATTGTCTGAAATATTAATTGGAGGAAAAGATGAACGATAAGATGAAAAACACACAATTATTTATGGGTTTGGTTTACTCTCTAACACAATCTGCCTTTATATCATTAGGTAAATTGCCCGACCCTGTGAGTGGCATTATGGAAAGAAATTTACCTCAGGCTGCACAGACCATCGATATGCTGGTTGCTTTAGAAGATAAGACTAAAGGGAATTTAGAGGAAGAAGAAGCAAAATTTCTGACTCATACTATCTCCGATCTTCGTTTGAATTATGTCGATGAAGTTAATAAACCTGACAAAAAAGAAGAAAAAGACGAAGAAAAAAGCGAAAAGAAAGAAAAAAAGAAAGCTAAAAAAGACCTTAAAAAAGAAGACAAAACAGAAGAAAAAGAAGACAAGAAAGAAGCTACCGAAGATAAGTAGGGTGTAGCCAAATAAATTAAAAAGGATTATAATGTTAATTGACAAGATTAAACAAGCGAATAAGATGAAGTTGGGATTCGGACTTGGAACTCTGCTTATATCTTTTTTCGTTTATCTATCAACCATGGCACCGACAGTATCATTTTGGGACTGTGGTGAATTTATTGCTTGTTCAGCGAATCTGGCTGTTCCACATCCCCCCGGCGCTCCTTTATTTTTACTTTTCGGGCGCATTTTTGCTATGATTCCTTTTTCTGCAGATATAGGATTCAGAACCAATTTAATGTCTGTGGTCACTTCTGCTGTCTCGATCATTTTTCTGTATTACAGTATTGTTCTTTTAATCGAACGTTTTCGTGGAGAAGCTACTGAAACTAAAGATCAATTTATCGTATATTTTTCAGCCTTTATTGGTGCTATGGCTTTTGCTTTTACCGACTCTCATTGGTTCAATGCCGTTGAGACCGAAGTTTATGCTTTGAGTACCTTGCTAACAGCTTTGACCGTTTGGTTAGTTCTAAAATGGGATACCGAAGATACTCATGGTCGTCACGGTGAAAAATATTTACTTTTCTTGTTCTATGCTTTGGGTATTGCGGTAGGAGTTCACCTTTTGAATATTCTTGCTATACCTTTTATTGTATTGATCATTTATTTTCGTTATTCAAAATTTGAGATTAAAAGTTTTTTGGGCGTAACAGCACTGGCTTTGGGTTTATATCTTATTATTCATAAGGGTATTATTGATGGCACTCCCGAAATTGCCCGCATGATTAACATTAACCCCGCTGCTGTATCATTTCCGCTTGCTTTGCTTGTTCTTGCTGCAATATTTATTTCGCTTTTCTTTATATTTGGAAAGGTTTTCAAGTCAAGACCATCTGCTGCAAAATGGAGTCGTCTCATTGTTGTTGGCCTTGTGCTTATCACTGTGGGCTACTCAAGCTATGAAATGATCTTTATTCGCTCTCTTAAAAATCCCGGTATCGATGAAAATGATCCCGAGACAGTTTCAGCAGCCGTTTCGTATTTGCATCGTGAGCAGTATGGACAACATTCCTGGTCTCGCGAATATGCTATGTCGCAAAGTAAGAGCGGCGTACAATATAAAAACTCCTTTGATTTTTTCTGGCGCTATCAGTTTAAACGTATGTATATCCGTTATTTTAACTGGCAATATATGGGGCGCGCCGAAGGAGGTGGTGTCGGCTGGCATGGTGCCGAAGTAGATATCCGACAACTCTGGGCTCTTCCCTTTATTCTTGGAATGCTGGGGGCTTTCTTCCACTTTTCCAAGGATCCAAAACGAGCCTTCCCGGTACTTGTGCTCTTTGTAATGACCGGGTTGGCCATAGCAATTTATGTGAACAACCCGGATCCTCAACCTCGTGAGAGGGATTATTCCTATGTAGGCTCCTTTTTTACCTTTGCCATTTGGATTGGCTTAGGTGCTTTGGCTCTATTGGATGGCGCAAATAAAATTCTAAAGAAAAAGAATTTAAACAGGATCGCTTTGGGGGCAATCTCTATATTGCTTGTTATAGCTATACCGGGAAATTTATTGCTCGCCAATTATGAGTCCCACGATAGGACAGGGAATTATGTTGCCTCCGATTATGCACATAATTTACTGAATTCATGTGAACCTAATTCTATTTTGTTTACCAATGGCGATAACGATACTTTCCCCTTGTGGTATTTGCAAGAAGTTGAAAAGTTCAGGACAGATGTAAAAGTTGTGAACCTTTCTCTCTTGAATACACCTTGGTATATCAAACAGCTCAAGAACGCCGAACCTAAACTGCCTCTTCGCTGGACAGATGCTCAGATCGAAACAATACGACCGGTGCAATGGAAAACTCAGGAAGTCAATGTTGCAGGTTTAACACTTAATGTAAAACCTACTTATGGTGGTCAGTATCTGCGGGTTCAGGATCTGATGATCTTTGAATTGATCCGTATTTCTGAGTGGAATATTCCTATCTATTTTGCTGTGACCGTTTCACCATCTGCGCGTATAGGACTTGAGGATTATCTGTCAATGGAAGGTCAGGTCATGAGATTATATGACCACAAGGTTCCCAAGATCGATGAAGAAAAGATTTATGAGAACTTTACCGATAATTATAAATTCAGAAATCTAAATAATCCGGATGTCTATTTTGCACCAAATACTCAGCGTTTAATGCAGAATTATCGCACCGCCGTTCTTCAGGCTGCAATGATATTGCTAGAAGATGGCAAAGACGAGAAAGCAAAGGAACTTCTTGATACCATAGAAGAGAAAATCCCGGAACATATTATCCCTCAATTTCATCCGCAAATAAGTTTGCAGACAGGTCGTATTCGTTGCCAGATGGGTGATACTGCAAATTACCAGCAGCGTATTGATGAGGTTCTTTTAAGAGATGATCTTGATGCTCAAACCCTGATGACCATCGCCCAGGAATTGGTTTATACTGTTAAAGATTACAATAAGGCTGAAAGCGTTTTGTTACCTTTGTATAGACAAAATCCCTATGATAATTGGATTTCCGGAACTTTAGTAAGACTTTACAAAGAAAAGGGTGAATATATCAAGGCCTTGAATATTCTTGACGCCTGGTTGAAGATATCACCCAACGATCATCAAGCAAAATCTTTGAAAATGCAGATTGAAAGATTAGCTGAAAATAAATGATCTATAAAACCGCAGATAAACCCGAGATAAGGGTAAAAGAAAAAGTGGCTGTTGTGCTCTTAAGTTACAACAGCCGCGCTTATATTGAACAATTTATCCCCTATGTTTTAAAATCGACGTATAAGGATTTTAAACTCATTTTAGTGGATAATGCTTCTACAGATGATACTCTGGGTTTTATGCAAAGGAACTATCCGCAGATCGATATTTTGAATATTGAAGTGAATAAGGGATTTACAAATGGTTTTGTTGAATCCCTGCCTTGCATAAAAGCAGAATATTATGCCCTGGTGACTTCCGATGTGGAGGTTGCGCCGGATTGGCTAGAACCCATGGTTGAGGCAATGGATGCGGACAGGAATCTCGCTGCCTGCCAACCTAAGATCAAGGCTTTTAAGGATAGAGATTCTTTTGAATATGCCGGTGCCGCCGGTGGATTTATGGATAAATGGGGCTATATGTTCTGTCGCGGCAGGATCTTTGATTCTGTAGAAAAGGACAAAGGACAGTACGATGAGCCCATGGATATTTTTTGGGCCAGCGGTGCTGTTTTTCTGCTTCGTGCAGATGTTTATCACGAAGTCGGTGGCTTTGATAATGACTATTTTGCTCATATGGAGGAAATAGATCTCTGCTGGAAAATTCATCGTGCAGCTTACAATATTAAAGTTATTCCTGCTTCGGAAGTTTTTCATGTGGGTGGCTCAGTCATCCTCTATGGATCCAGTGAAAAGACTTACAGAAATTATCGCAATAATCTTATTTTACTGACTAAGCATTTACCGACCTTCCGACTGATCTGGATGCTGCCTTGGCGTCTCATTCTTGACTTTGTTTCCGCTATGCAAGCTTTGCTGGGCGGTAGAAAAAAAGAATGCGCGGCTATCTTTAAAGCGCATCGTGATTATTTTGCTTCTTGGGGAAAATGGTTGGGCAAACGAAGCGAAGTTCTGCAGAGAGTACCCTATAGAAAAATTAAAGGTATTTATAATCGTAGCATTATCTGGCAGTATTTCTTGAGAGGGAAAAAAACATTTTCAAACTTACCGGGTAAGCTGAGTAAAGGAGAATAATATGAAGGTGGTCATTTTTGCCGGCGGCAAAGGCTCGAGAATTTCCGAGGAATCCATATTAAGGCCTAAACCCATGATAGAGATAGGTGGAAAACCCATTCTCTGGCATATTATGAAACATTATGCATCTTATGGCCATCACGAATTCGTGGTTTGTTTGGGTTATAAAGGCGAAATGATCAAGGAATATTTTCTCAATTATTTTGCACTTCATTCGGATATGACCATTGATCTGAAAGATAATAAGGTAAAAGTCAGCGATACATCTTGCGAAGATTTCAAAATTTCTTTGATAGATACGGGACTGGATACCATGACGGCCGGTAGATTGAAACGCGTGGAAAAATATTTGAATGGCGAACAATTTATGCTGACTTACGGGGACGGTGTATCGGATGTGAATATCGATGAACTTCTTAAATTTCACGAAAACAAGAAGGCCATGGTGACCATGACAGGTATTCAACCGCAGAGTCGTTTTGGCATTTTAGATATTGATGAAAACGATATGGTAAAAACTTTTGAAGAAAAACCCAAGAATGAGAATGTCTGGATCAATGGCGGTTTTTTCGTGCTTGAACCTGAGGTATTTAATTATTTACATGATGATGCCGATGATGTGATGTGGGAACGCCAGCCACTGGAAAATATTTGCTCCGAAAAAAAATTGGCTGTCTATAAACATCACGGATTTTGGAAATGCATGGATACGCTTCGCGATAAAGTTGAGCTGAACGATCTCTGGGAAAATAAGCCCAAATGGAAAAGCTGGAAATGATAAGCGAACTTAAAAAATATTATAAAGGCAAGAAAGTCTATCTCACCGGGCATACAGGATTTAAAGGATCCTGGATGTTAGTGGTCTTGGACTATTTAGGTGCCAATGTAAAGGGCTATGCCCTAAAAGCTCCGCGCAGAAACGATCTTTTTTATGCCATAGATGGTGAAGTGCTCTGCGACTCGCAGATAGATGATATTCGTGATCGTAAAACATTGAGCGACTCTATCAAGGATTTCCAGCCGGATATAATTTTTCATTTTGCTGCTCAGGCTCTGGTAAGAGAATCCTACAGTATCCCGGTAGAAACCTTTGATATCAATGTCATGGGCTCCGTTCACGTGTTAGACGCCATGCTTCAGCTCGAAAAACCCTGTTCCGCTGTGATGATCACCACGGATAAAGTTTATGAAAATATGGAATGGGACTTTCATTACAAAGAAAATGACAGACTGGGCGGCTTTGATCCTTACAGTTCATCAAAAGCAGGTTGCGAAATCGCTATTTCTTCTTATCAGAAAGCCTTTTTCAATTTAGAAAATTATTCAGAGCATCAAAAAGCTCTCTCATCTGCCCGTGGCGGAAATGTTATTGGAGGCGGAGACTGGTCGGACGACAGAATCATTCCTGATCTGGTGAGAGCACTGAGCAGTGATAAGCCGCTGGATGTTAGAAATCCTAAATCCATTCGTCCCTGGCAACATGTGCTTGAATTGCTCTACGGCTATTTGCTTCTTGCTATGAGATTGCAGCAAGATGCCAAAAAATATCAAGGTGCCTATAATTTCGGACCTGAAAAAGGCGACGAAATGACCGTGGAAGAACTGGTGAGAACAGCGATCAAAGTCTGGGGAAGCGGTCACTTCGACCACAAGCCCGATCTCAGCAATCTCCACGAAGCCGGCATTTTAAGATTGGATATTGATAAAGCAAAATCACTCTTAAAATGGATCCCCAAATGGACATCCGCAGAAACTGTAGAAAAAACCATGAGCTGGTATAAAGACTTTTGCGATGGCGAATCGGCCTTGGAATTATGTAGAAAACAGATACGTGAATATTTTGAATAGTAGATTTTTAAAATATATTTTGTTCAACCCCTCGAAATACGAGGGGTTGTTTTTTTGTATGGGTTTAATTCCCGGC
>CAZNFT010000046.1:0-14252 GCA_964572745.1 uncultured bacterium | reverse complement strand
CTTCGCTCCTGTGGAGCTATGTAGAGCAGGCTTCTTACCTTCTCACCTTCTTACCCTCTTATCCTCTTATCTTCTTATCTTCTTTTATTGAGCATTTCCCAAATCAAATATCGACATTCCTTGTTCGGTATTCGAGGAGACCCTCCATAGGTCGGGGCTCATTTTCAGAGATGTATCGTTGATTTTTTAGTTATTCTGCGGAATAGCTTACACCCAGCGCTGTCATCATGGTATAATTTGTATAATGGTAGATACCGAGATTAATATCCATATTGCCAAATGTATAGCTGGCACCCAAGGCCAGACCACTTAATAAATTATCCAGTCCATAATTATTTGATGCCAGGTCGAGGCGGGCAAGATCCACACCGCTCATGATACGTAAATTTTCAGAAGCCTTGATATAAAAGCCGATTGAGAGCTTTTGGGCAAAATATCTGGATGCTTTTTGGAAGTTAAAATTATTTTCATCGTCTAGTAAAAGGCTTTGAGACCAGTCGTCGCCCTGCCAACGGAAATCGATATTTACGCGTAAGGGAAGGTATTCGAGTTCATGGGAAAAAGAGGCGCGCCAGGCATTGTCAAGTCCATCACTAATCCCCGAAAAGGCAATCATATCATTCTGCTTAGCAAAACTATAGCTTAAACCATAGCGAAGATATAATGAGTTTTCGCGACTTGTTGATATTCGGTTCCCTTGAAAGACTAATTGAGCACCCGCTTGGAAATAGTCGGACATTTTATAGGCATAACCTAAAAAAACCTGATATTGTGCAGCGCTAAATTCTCCGTTTAAATTTCCATTGATGTCACGCTGTTCGAAAGTACCATAATTTTCAAAATTGATGCCGCCATTTAATGCATGACTTTCTTTAAAAATATAGTGTCCCGATAATTCGCTGATGCTTATCTGCATACCCGGTATAAAGGCTTCATTGATATTGACGGACCAGGAAGAACTGAAGGGAACAAGGGAGGGATTGAGCAGATAGGTATTGTTGATTTCGGCAATTGCGGCACCCGAATGTGCCATTCCCCAATAGGCAGGTGAAGCAAAGTTGCTTGTTTGGGCAGGTAATTCTGCAAAAAGCGGGCTTGTAATAATAAGTATAATAAGAATGACCGATTTCCAGGATGCTCTGTTCAAATTGACTCCTTTTAATATTATTGAGTCGTTTGAAAACTACACAAGTTCCCCTTATTTGGCAATAAGTTAAGTATAATTTTTCTCTATTAGATACACATACCGCTGTTTATAATGGATTATTAGCTAGATAAGTTCTAATAAACTATAAAATCTTCGGGCTTAAATCCGCGACTATAGTGAGTGTGTGCTTTATCGACCTTGCCGCCATAACCGGAAAAATACTCAATGTTATAATTGACTCCCTGAGTGCTGGGTTGTGTTGACCAATACCGCATTCCGGTTGTATCGCCTTCTGCATTATATGTCCAGTTGATAAAAATAACTGAGTGTCCACTCCCTGAAGTACGCCAGATCTGCACAAAATCGCCTTTTTTGACATCTTGCATATTATCGATTTTTTTTCCAAGACCATAATCTACCAAGGCAATGCCGGGACCATCACCATTTTTTTCCTGCACGAACCATTTAGAAATAAATGATGAGAAGTTTGAAGCTTTCATGTTATTGATATTTTCCGGCATATTCATATCGTCCAGCAGGCGCATCATAGCCCGGTACCAGATCTCAAATGTAATGCCACAACAATAGGTGCTCTGTGAAGAATCGGCATTGGCATTGGCTATTAAACGGCCCTGATAATAAAGATCTTTTGTGACTCCTTTATATCCACTGACCCAAGAATATGGGTAGCGACCATCCCGATGATATTCTTCCAGAAGGTCAATAACATAATCGTTAAAAGTCAGATTCTCATAGCGGGATGAGACAATAAGTACTGAGTCCCGACAGGTTATGTTACGATCATCAATGATATCCATGTAAACCAATGTAGAGAATGTATCCTGCGAGCTACCTTCAAGTTTTAAACCATTAAGGCTGAGGGAAGCGGGCAATGATCCAAAAGGACTAATATTAACACGTCCTTTTGCATAATCAATTTTAATCTCCCGGGCATAGTTTTTTCCAACATAGATGCGTCTGAGTTTTTTAGGCCAGATACTGGGACGCGGATCCACATCGAAATTTATTTTAAAAGTATTGATTTTAAATTCTCCCACTTCCTGAATAGAGAAATCTGCTGAGCCTTTTGATACTTTGTAATAGTGTATTTTTACGCTACTGTCCGGAGTGATCTCCCAGTCGAAATCTATATCTTCTGAACTAAGATTAAAGTCTTGTTCAAAATAAATATCAAGTGTATCAAGTCCACTTTCTCCCTCAAAAAGGGCTAAGGGATCGGGCATGGTTTTTAAGTATGGATAAACCTGGATGGGGATGTTGCCAAGATCTAAAGATGTGGGTAATTCGCTAAAAGTTTGTATGAAGCTCCGATTTTTAATATGAATACTTTCTATTTTTAATTCGATATTATCTGATGCGGGGCTAATAAGATCTATGGAAGTAATCGGACTGGCAATAATATTATCAGAAGAGAGCAGCGTCATTTTTTTGAAATCTGTTTGACCCTTCATTTGCATGACATAAAAATAAAGGCCTTGAGGACAAACTTGGTTCTTATCGTCTAAACCATTCCATGTTAAAGTATATTGTCCCTTAGAATAATGATCCTGAACCAGTGATCGTACTTTTTTTCCCTGAATATTATAAATATTTAATTTCAGTGTGCCGGGTGTATTGACTTCAAAAGGAAGGGATGTGATTTTGTTAAAGGGATTAGGGTAATTTGAATCTAAACTAAAATTATGTGGAAGAGTATTGTTTGTGTTAATGCTAGAGTTTTGGCCTATTGAAAAAGCACCCTTCTCATTAGTGTAAGTGAAGGCTTTGGCCTGAGAATTAACATAAAGCTTAATTTTGACATTGTCACATTTTTCAATACCACCTCGAGCATTTACAAGTTGACCAAATAGGTATTCAAATTCGGCAAATATTGGTAAGGCAAAAGCAAGCGATATTAAGATGAGGGCGATTTTTTTCATGATTTCCTTTAACATATTTTTAACCTGCTCTTTTTAGAGAGTGAAACAAAACTAATACCTTATTAATGGAAATAATAGGAGAAAATCAAGAAATATCCTCCTCGTTTTCAATTTCTTCTGCTTCCCATTTTGCAAGAAGTTTTTTGCTGCGGTATTTCATTAGAATAAAACCTATCACAAGCATAATGGGAGCCAGGATCCAGATAAGATTATGCTGGTCAAGAAAGATATATGGTCTGAAGGAGCTTTCGGTATTGCGTTGCCATACTTGCATAAAATGTTCGGGTGACATGAGAAAAGCTGCCGAAAAAGCTCTGTCGAAATCTTGATATTCTTTTGATAGCTGAACACATTTTCCCACAAGTCCCTCACCGAAGTATTCTACAAGATAAGAGAACATAGCAACAGATTGAGCATAGGCAATTTCAGCCTTATCTTGCTTCATTTGCATAAGATATTCAATATGAGACAGGGGAATAATGTTTTTTCCGATAAAAGCCCTGCTAACAAGAATGCGTTTTCGCAGGTCGTATTGTCCCGAATGATATTGAGCAAATCCCTCGTTAAACCATACAGGCAAAGGTGTATCGCTGACGGAAAGATGAGCCGTTTCGTGCAAAAGTGTTTTTTGAAAATCATTAAAACTTTGGCGACTAAAAGAAGGACTTTTGACAAGTAATTTATCGCCGGATGCTAAACCCATACTCCATAGTGCCGAGCTGGAACCGGCGAGTCTTCTATAGCTGTTTTCTGAGTCGGCAATGTACACAAAAAGAGGATTGATATCTAAATCGTATTTTAAACCCAGTGTTTCATGTTGTTTTTGGACTGTATTTAAGCTTATTTCAGCAATACGACGATCTTTTTCAGCAAAAAACACGTGGATATGTTCCTGACTAAGCTGCTTATTGGGAAGCGCTAGAAGAAAGGCAGACATAGCGATGAAAAGGAAAATGAATTTAGCCTTCATTTTGCATTGTCCATTTTTATAAATGTTTTATTAAAAATTATTTAGTATAAGGACCGGGGCAAAGTTCCCGCAATTTGCAGATCTCACATTTAGGTCTGCGAGAAACACAAACGGAACGACCATGCTTGATCAATTGGTGATTCCATGCTATCCAGGCATCTTTGGGAAGGATGTTCATGAGTTCGAATTCAACTTTTGTGGCATCTGTTTCTCTGGTCAATCCCAAATGTCTTGAAATTCTGCCAACATGAGTATCAACAACAATGGCCGGAACATGGTAAATATGATTTAAGATAACATTAGCAGTTTTTCTACCCACGCCGGGGAGTGAGGTTAATTCGTCAATACTTGCCGGGACTTCAGCATCGAAACGCTCTATAAGTGCCTGACAGCAGGCAATGATATTCTTGGATTTATTATTAAAAAAACCTGTAGAACGAATATATTCAATCAATTCATTAGGGTCGGCCTCAGCCATATCTTTTATTGTTGGGTAACGCTCAAAGAGAGCAGGAGTTACAAGATTCACCCGTTTATCTGTGCATTGGGCAGATAAGATAGTTGCTATGAGCAATTCATAAGCATTCTGGTGACTTAATTCGCAAGTTAGCTCAGGGTATAATTCCCCGAGTTTTTCTATGAGTTTGAGTGAGCGTTCGCGTCTTTTTTTGAGAGATTCCATGCTTTAATTTAAGCAGAGAGCCCAAGAAAAGCATGGAATATTTTTCTCCGGTAAAATTACTTTAGAGAATATCTTATGCAATTACCCGATTTAACAGCTTCGAGCTTATCTTCACGAAGTAACCAGCCTAAAGCCATATACACATCATTGCTTTTAGAACCTGTAGATTTTACAAGTGCGCTGGCGGTCATTCCGCTACTTTTTTCTAAAATTTCCCATATTTTACCTGCTAATACACCAATTTCCATTGATATCTCCTTGTGTTTTTGGTTCTTGATTAGTCTGATGCAAATATACACAAAACAAGGCAAAAGGCAAAAGTATAAAGTAAAAAGTCTAAAACTCGCCGTTGTGTGTCAAGACATGGGTTACACTAATGAAATATTATATTACGAAAAAGGACCCCGATTATCGAGGTCCTATGTATATGTTCTGGTTGCAGAGCTTTTTTAAAGTTTAGCTATGCGATAATAACACGGCCCTGTAGTAGGCTTGTGGCTTACAGCCCGATTAAGCTTGATCGTCAATACTATATAGTGATTCAATTTGTTTGCTGTAGTGTTCTTCAACTTTATTGCGACGGACTTTTAAGCTTGGTGTCAGTTCTTCATTTTCTATGCTAAAGGGATTGGCTATCAGCAGGATCTTTTTGGATTTTTCATAGCGAGCCAGCTGTTCTTGAAAAACTGCCAGTTCTTTTTCAAAAAGATCATAAACTTTATTGTTTTTTAAAAGCGTATGATAATTTGAATAAACAATAGTGTTCTGCTGTGCCCATTGTTCTATTTCTTCCCGGGCGGGGACGATAAGAGCGATGGGATATTTGCGGCGATCACCAATAATGACAACTTGTTCAATATATTTTGATTCAAGCATGAGGTTTTCAATAGGAGCTGGAGCAATATTCTTGCCACCTGCTGTCACAATGATGTTTTTCTTGCGATCGGTTATCTTTAGATAGCCTTCTTCGTCTATCATGCCAATATCGCCGGTATGAAACCAGCCGTTTTCATCAATAGCTTCTTTTGTTTCAAGGGGGTTCTTATAATAACCTTGCATGACGCAAAGCCCACGGATAAGAATTTCCCCATCAGGTGCGATCATGCATTCTACATCAAGAATTGGCAGACCTACCGAGCCGAATTTAATGCCGCCGGGAGGTGTTAAATGCGTAACCGGAGATGTTTCTGTCAGTCCAAATCCTTCAAGAATATTGATGCCCGCAGCGGAGAAAAAATATCCAATATGTTCAGCTAAGGGTGCACCACCGGATACGGCATAAATAAATTCACCGCCTAATATCTTCTTGATCTTATTCAGAGCCAAGGCTTTTGCAATTGGGTAAGTGATAGCATATTTACCACGAGGTTTTTTATCGAAGATCAGGTATTTTTTAGCTGTTGCTTCTCCGACTTTTTTTGCCCAATTGAATATGTTTTTCTTCAGATTGGAAGCGCCGGCAACATTGCTATGGATCTTTGCATAGACTTTTTCAAAGATCCTGGGTACGGCGAACATGTAGTGTGGTTTAACTTCCTGCAGGTTGTCGGCAATTTTATCAAGACTTTCTGCAAAGTAAACAGCGGCACCACAATAGTAAGATCCGTGAGATACAATGCGCTCAAATGAATGACTTAAGGGTAAGAAAGATAAAAAGCGCACATTTGCAGGTATCTTGATTCTTTCCATGGCGGATTGGGCATTTGAACAAATGTTAAAGTGCGATAGCATAACACCTTTAGGATTGCCTGTTGTACCCGACGTGTAGATAATGGTCCAAAGATCATCTTTCTTGATCTTTTTACCAAAAGATGTCAGAGTATGTTCATTTTTGGACAGTTCTTTTTTTCCTTTTTTTAGCAAATCCGCATAGGAAATCATCCAGTCTTTATCAAGTGGAGCTCTATCTTTAATTCTGATAACATATTTAAGCTTGGGAAGATCCTTCTTAATTTCTTTGATCTTATCCAATTGGACATCATCAGATAAAACTATACCACTGGTATCGGAATTTTCTAAAATATAATGGATTTGCTTCGTTGGAAGTGTCGGATAAATAGCTACAGTGGGAAGCCCTAAATGTGCTGCAGCCAGATCTGTCATTGTCCATTCTTTACAGTTTTCAGAAAGGATGGCAAATTTTTCGCCACGTTCATAGCCCAAAGCGTGTAGGCCTAAAGCTATTTTTTCTACGATTAACTGTGTTTCCTTAAAAGAATAGGTTTTCCATTCGCCATCTTCTTTTTCGGAAAATCTTACCAGATCGCCATATTTCTCAAGGGAGTAGGCGAACATTTCTGGAACAGTTTCCAGATATTTTAAACTCAATTGCATAAATCCTCCTGTGTTTGGATCTAGTTGTTGTAGAGTTCCTCAATTTCAAGTCTATATTTGTCGATAATTTCGTTTCGCTTGACTTTCATGCTGGCTGTTAATTCACCGGTTTCAATAGTGAAAGCTTGCGGAGCTATAAAGAAGTACTTTATTTGCTCATAACGGGCAAGACCTTCTTGCTTTTTATCTAACTCATCTCTGATGAGTTTTTCCACATCTTTGGAGAGCGCAACTTCCTGATAATTTTCAAATTCTAGTGCCGGGTTTTGTTTCTTTCCCCATTTTTGAATGATCTCTAATGAAGGAACAACAATGGCAACAAGATATTTTTGTCTGTCACCAATAACAATAGCCTGCTCAATATATTTAGATGCGCAAATTTCCTGTTCTACACCTGCGGGAGCAATGTTTTTGCCTCCTGCTGTTATGATGATATTTTTTTTGCGGTCTGTGATTTTTAAAAAACCATCTTCATCAACAAAACCTATATCACCTGTATGAAACCAACCATCTTTGTCAATGGCTTCAGCAGTTTCTTCCGGGTTTTTGTGATATCCTGAAAAACGATTGGGACCATTTAACAAAATTTCACCATCTTCGGCTATTTTAGTTTTAAGATCGGGTATTGCTTTCCCAACAGTACCGAATTTTAAATGTTTTTCTAAGTTGGCATGTGTTACAGGGCTCATTTCTGTCAGTCCGTACCCTTCTTGCACGCAGATTCCGGCCATAAGGAAGAATTCACCGATTTCGGGAGCTAAGGGAGCACCACCGCTAATACAACGAATAAATTCACCACCAAAGATGGCTGAGATCTTATTAAAGACCAAACGCTTTGCTAAAGAATATTTTATAGCCAAAGGTCCAATGGGAGTTTTGTTGTAAATAAGATATTTATTTGCAGCTTTGTGTCCAACGCGTTGAGCCCAGTTAAAGATCTCCTGCTTGGCTGCAGGACCCGCTAGAACTTGTTCGATGATCGTTGAATAGATCTTTTCCAATAATCTTGGCACGGTTGTCATGTGATGAGGTTTGACTTCTTTGAGGTTTTCAGCAACCTTTGCAATGCTTTCGGCAAAATAGATCTCTGCACCTACCCACAAACTAAAAAGTGAGGTTGTGCGCTCAAAACTATGGCTTAAAGGTAAAAAAGATAACCAACGTTTATTTGCTTTAAACATAGTGTGTGCTTGTGTTTGCTGAACATTTGCTGCTGCGTTAAAGTGGGTAAGAAGCACGCCTTTTGGATCGCCGGATGTACCTGAGGTATAAATAATACTCCAAAGATCATTAGCTTTGATCTTTTTTACATGATCATCCATTGTCAGTTTTGAATTTTCTTTGGCTTTTTTACCCATTTCAATAAAATCGCTGTAGGAAATGATCCACTCTTCTTCTCGTTTTGTCTCTTCAAGAAGAATTACATATTCCAAAGATTTTATACGCTCTTTTAGTGATATCAGTTTTTTAAGCTGTTCCTGGTTGCTTACTACAAGCAGCTTACATTCCGAATCATTAATAATGTATTCGATCTGTTTAGGAATGGATGTTTGATAAATGGGGACTGATGGAAAACCAAAATGGGCGCAAGTCCAGTCAAATAAGCACCATTCGGGTCTGTTTTCAGACAAGATCCCAACTTTGTCCATTCCTTCAAGTCCTAAAGAAAGAAGACCAAATCCCAGAATTGAAAACATATCATAAGCTTCCTGATAGCTAATGCTTTTCCATTGACCATCGGATTTATAATTATAAAGTTTTCTGTCTGGTCCTCTGCTTAATGCATCCGAATAGAGTTCGGGCATCGTTTTGATGTAATCGATTGAGTATCTGATAAAATTCTCCTGTGTGTTGAGTTATCAGTTATTGTACATGTTGTCAATTTCTTGACTGTATTTGTTAATGACCACGTTTCGTTTGATCTTTAAGCTCGCTGTTAATTCCCCTGTTTCAATAGCAAATGCCTGGGGAGCAATGAAGAAGCGTTTGATCTGTTCGTAACGTGCAAGATCCTCTTGATGAGCATCAAGTTCATCCTGTATAAGTTTTTCAACTTCTTTTGATGAAGCCATATCTTTGTATGTTTTAAATATGAGAGGCGGATTTTGTTTTTTCCCCCATTCCTGAATGATCTCCAGAGCGGGAACAAGGATGGTAACAAGGTATTTTTGTCTGTCACCAATTACAACAGCCTGTTCAATGTATTTTGAGCTGCAAATTTCTCTCTCAACGCCCGCCGGAGCAATATTCTTGCCGCCCGCCGTTACAATAAGATTTTTTTTGCGATCAGTAATTTTTAAATAACCGTCTTCATCAACAAAACCTATATCGCCCGTGTGAAACCAGCCATCGCTATCAATCGTTTCAGCAGTTTCTTCGGGATCTTTATAGTAGCCCTTCATCAGGTTGGGTCCTTTTAACAATATCTCACCGTCTTCTGCGATTTTGGTTTTTACATCGGGGTAGGGCAAACCTACAAATCCAAATTTTATGTGCTCCATGGAATTGCCATGAGTAATAGGACTCATTTCGGTAAGACCAAATCCTTCTTGCACGCGAATTCCCGCCATGAGGAAAAACTCTCCGATTTCGGGAGCCAGGGGAGCACCACCACTGATACAACGCTCGAATTCTGAACCGAAAATAGCCGAAATCTTATTAAAGACAAGTTTTTTTGCCCAAGAATATTTTAGCGCCAGCGGACCAAGTGGTTTCTTGTTATAAATAAGATATTTATTTGCAGTACGATGACCAATACGCTGTGCCCAGTTGAAAATTTCTTGCTTTGCCTTGGGACCTGCAAGAACTTGCTCAATGACAGTAGCATAAATCTTTTCAAGAAGTCTGGGGACGGTTGTCATATATTGAGGGCGTACTTCTTTAAGATTATCAGGGACTTTAATAATGCTTTCGGCAAAATAAAATTCTGCGCCTACCCAAAGAGCGTAAACTGAGCTGAGGCGCTCAAAACTGTGTGAAAGCGGTAAAAAGGAGAGCCAACGTTTATTGGGCTTAAATTTTGCATAAGCGCCGGTTTGCTGTATGTTGGCCGCGATATTGAATTGAGTGATCATCACACCTTTGGGCAATCCGGATGTTCCTGAAGTGTAAATAATACTCCAGAGGTCATTTGCTTCGATTTTTTCAGCAAGCTCGCTTAGTGTGACATTGCGCTTTAATTGTTCTTTTTGGCCCGATTTTTTCAGTTCCTCATAAGTGGTGACCCAATCCAAATCATATTCCATATTATCCAACATGACCACATGTTTGAGGTGTTCCAGCTTATCTTTTATCTTAATGATCTTTTCTAATTGCTCTTTAGTGCTTACAACAAGCACTTTAGCTTCTGAGTGATTCAGGATATATTCAATTTGCTTGGGTATTGAAGTCTGGTAAATAGGAACTGAAACAAAGTTAAAATGAGCAGAGGTCCAATCAAAAAAGCACCATTCAGGTTTATTTTCCGATAGGATGGCGATTTTATCATATCGGTTAAGACCTAGTTTTTCTAAGCCTAAACCCAGAACGGGTATGATATTCTTTAAATCTTGATAGCTATAATCTAACCACTCACCATTGGCTTTATAGTAATAAAGTTTGCGCTTGGTCCCTTTATTCAATGCGTCTTCAAGAATGCCGGGCATGGTCTTGATATAATCAATTGAGTATCTGATAATAATCTCCTCTGCAGTATTATCAGTTATCGTACATTTTATCTATTTCACGACTGTATTTTTTTAGTATTGCATCACGTTTGACCTTCATGCTGGCTGTCAGTTCCCCTGTTTCAATTGTAAAGGGTTGAGGTGCAATAAAGAAATATTTGATCTGTTCGTAGCGGGCAAGACCTTCCTGATGAGCGTCAAGTTCACTTTTTAGTAACTTTTGAACGGCATCGGATGACGCAATATCATCATAATCTTTGAATTTAATGGACGGGTTTTGCATTTCCCCCCATTTTTTGATCATATCCACTGCAGGAACGATAATAGTTGTGAGATATTTGCGTCTATCCCCAATTACAAGGGCTTGTTCTACAAATTTTGATGCCATGATCTCTCGTTCAACTGCAGCCGGAGCAATATTCTTGCCACCTGCCGTTACGATTATATTTTTCTTTCTGTCAGTGATTTTCAAGAAACCTTCTTCATCTACAAAACCAATGTCTCCGGTATGGAACCAACCATCTTTATCAATGCTTTCGGCCGTTTCTTCGGGATTCTTGTAATATTTTTCCATACGGTTTGGACCATTTAACAAAATTTCACCATCTTCGGCAATTTTGGTCTGTACATCGGGGAGAGCTTTACCAACGGTCCCGAATTTAATATGCTCAGGCGTATTTACATGGGTTACCGGACTCATTTCTGTTAGTCCATAACCCTCCATAATACCAATTCCTGCAGCCAACAAGAATTCACCAACTTCTTCGGAGAGAGGGGCACCGCCGCTGACGCATTGGATAAATTCTCCACCAAAAACATTGTAGATTTTATAAAACACCAGGCGTTTGGCAAGCTTGTATCTTACTGCCAGAATTCCACGGGGTTTTTGGTTACGAGAAAGATATTTAGAGACAACAAGATGACCAATATTCTGAGCCCAATGGAAAACATTTTGCTTGGTCTGTGAACCAAGTGCAACCTGTTCCTGAACAGTGGAATAGACTTTTTCCAACAGGCGAGGAACGGTGGTCATGTATTGCGGTTTAACTTCTTTAAGGTTTTCAGCGACCTTTGAAATACTTTCGGCAAAATATATTTCAGCACCGATCCATAGAGAGAAGAGCGAGGTTACCCGTTCAAAACTATGGCTTAAGGGTAAAAATGAGAGCCAGCGCTTGTTTGGCTTAAAACCAATGGCTGCCTGCGATTGCTGGACATTAGTAGCCATATTGAATTGGGAGATCATAACACCCTTGGGGTTTCCGGAAGTACCCGAAGTATAGATAATTGAAAAGAGATCTTCTGCTTTGATCTTTTCGACGATCTCCGGCAAAGTAATCTTTGATTCTTTCTTTTCCAGCTCACCTTTTACAAGAACATCTTTCCAAGAAAGAATCCAGTCTTCATCAAGGTCTGTGTCATCTAATACGATCATATATCTTAGTTTTTTGAGATCATTTTTAATTTTTATGATCTTTTCAGCTTGAACTTTAGAAGAAACAACAATGGCCTTTGAACCGGAATGGCTCATAATAAAATCAATTTGCTTGGGAATAGAAGTCGAATAGATGGGAACAGTTACAAAGCCAAAGTGAGAGCCTGTCCAGTCTGTAATATTCCATTCAGGGCGGTTTTCGGAAAGGATGGCGATTTTATCACCTTTTTTTAAGCCCAGTGAGAGCAAGCCAAAACCGAATATTTCTAAAGTATCATAAACATCCTGATAAGTATAACTTAGCCAGGAATCATTTACTTTAGCATTTAATATCTTACGATCGGTACCGCCGAGCATGGCGTCGGCAAAAATTTCCGGCATTGTTTTTAAATAATCTAATTGGTAATTCATTGTCTATCTCCTATGTGTGTCAGTTAAATTAGGATAAAACATTAAAAAAGCAAAGGAAAAATGAACTTGTGAATGGTGAGACCTAAATTGGGCCTTACAAGAGTGATTATCAGGATTGTAAAGCATTTGAGCCTTGATTTTTAATATAAAAAATTGATATATTGAACTTAACTCAAAAAAAAGCACAAAAAAGAAATAAAAATATTGACTAAGTATATCTAATGCAGTATAATTACTGGCTTGATAATTGGGGTTGTAGTTCAACTGGTTAGAGCACCGGCCTGTCACGCCGGAAGTTGCGAGTTCGACTCTCGTCAATCCCGCTCTACTTCGTCCGTCAGTCGACGGACTACGAAGAGCAGGCATTAAAGAGTTCACGATGTGAACTCTTTGCTATTTTATGAAGAAAATATTTTATAGGTCACGCCGGACGTTATCTCAACCCCGAAGCTTCGGGGCCGGGAACTCTCGCTTGCCCGACGTAGCACAGAGTGCGGAGTTGGGTCAATCCCGCTGCCCAGATCCGTCAACACGACGGATCTTTTTTATTATAGAGTTTTTTGTGAAGGATAGAGCATTATTACACTAGGCAGCGGGGAATAATCCGCCGAAGTCCTGATTACTCGGGCCTACAAAGAGCAACTTTTTGTTTTTTGTGAACAAAAAAAAAGTAGGAAGAAGAATATCCAACAAGAAACAAGGAATGTCGATATGAGAAGACTATAAAAATTACATATCGCCGGTCCTTCGAAGCTTCGTCAGGAGCGTGGGGCATGCTCGAAATTTTGGACATCATCTCCAATCTAAGAAGCAGGAATCAGGGGCCTTCTTGAAAAGTGATAGATCTGCATTATTTAATCCAAAGACCTGGACTATCATTTTCTTGGGAAAAGTCAGATAATTTGCCCCTAAGAATGGTTTCATTGGGAAATAGGGGAAATAAGGTGTTTGAACACCTTTCCAGCCTTTTAGTTTTGCCTCAATATTAAAAAAGCGTATAAGGTTTTTAGCAGATCTTTTTGAAAGATGATCAAGATTTACCAGATCAAGCCATCCAAAAGGAATAGTTTTACCAAAGCCCGCAAAGCTAAATTCCCATGCAAGCACAAATCCATCTACCTCGCCGGAAGTATTTTCATGCACACAACAAATAATTCCGGGTTGATCCATGTACCAGTTGAAGTCGTCTCGGTTTTTTATAATTGCCGCGTTTTTTGTTGAGGTATATTCGTCAATAAGATCAAATATTTTTGCTTTATCATGCAATTTAAAAAGTCGAACTTTATTGCCATTTTTCATGGCTTTTGCTAAGGGAGTTTTAGGAGGAGATATTAAGCGGATTAGCCATTTTTCATAGAATTTTAACTTCATCACCTGGCTAAGCTCAGGAATATCGAAAACCCGAATGATAAACCAATTGATAGTAAACCATTTTATAGATTCGACAGCTGAATTGCGATCAGCTGTGGCAGTCCCTAAATCGATTCCCTTTTGTTCAGGTTCGAAGAGTGCATAACTATACTGAAATCCACGCTGGCCGACGGCTTCAATGAATTTAGACACCATTAATGATCCAATTCCTTTTCTTTTATGATCAGGATGAACTGCGGCCCAAGAAGGAACGATGACAGGAATTTGTTTGTTTTCGAGAGACTTGTTTTTTCTTTC
>CAZNFT010000045.1:0-15081 GCA_964572745.1 uncultured bacterium | reverse complement strand
TAATAAACCTCTAAATCATATTAAACATGCACTTGCTTAGTTTCACACAACGGGTAAGAATATGAAAAAGCAGAAAATAAATTCACTCAAGTAACAAAAATGTTCCCCCAAATGCTGGCACCGCATTTCTGGTTAGCAACTATGTATTATGATATGGAAGACATCGAAAAATGCATAAGCGAGCTTAAATATATCATTGATGCTGAACCAAAAATTATGTCAAATGAAGTCAGAGCTATTAAAAATGATGCTGTATTATTTTTAGAACAAATACTTTTACACAAATAATTATTCTCTCCATTAACCAAAATTGAAATTCTTGTGTCTTATCTGTGGAAAGCAAAAGACACAATCAAAAAATGAAGGAAAGAGACATGAAAAAATTAATGATCGGACTGATGGTTGCTTTGATGCTGATCCTGAGTTCATGCGACTTTGGAGAATTGACCGGTGGTTGGAATACCAACGATGATGATGACAATGTCACCCTCGCTGAATTGATCGAGGCGGAGCTTCTTGCCGAGACAGATGTTGAAGTAGCAATTGAGGAAGAGATTGAAATTGAGATCCCCGAATCATTTGCTAAAACAGCACCCCGTCTCGGAGGAAATGGACGTGGTGGAAACGGAAATGGTGGAAATGGTCGCGGACGAAATTCACGACGTGTTCGTATGTGGGTTCGCCAGAGTATCGACTCGGTTGATGTTCAAAAAGCGATCGAATATACCGCTGATGATACAGCCTTGGTTACCTTAAGCAAAACAATTATGGGATCTTTAATAATCAATCAAACCGACACTGCCATTGTAGATACCCCGGAAGTATGGGAAAAAGATTACACATATGTAACAACATCATACATGCAGTTCGTTCAGGTTGAATGCGTAGATCATTGCCGCAGAGATACAAGCGACAGCGATAGTATTCAATATCGCTGGAAGATTACAGCAAAGAGCATCGCTACAGGTGAAACAGCCGGCATCCTTAATACCATTGAAAGTGTTACCCTAGAAGCTGACGATGACTCCCTTGCACTTGTTTATGATGATCCTGAAATGCTCTATCCCGTAGAACGTGGAAGTAGCCGTCGCGGTCACTACCGAGGTCGCCCGGGTCGCAACGAAACTGAAGTTTACGTGCTTATCGACGGTGGTGATGATGTAAACGTTTTAGGTTCAACAGGTCGTTATTTTAAATTGTTAGATGACGGTGAAGATTTAGATTTAACTGCTGATGACAATATTTACAGTGGGTCTGTCTTAAAAGGCTGGGGTCAAAGTAGACTTCGTGTTCGCATGATCGCAACAGCAGCCTTCCTTGAAAAAGAAGCTCCCGTTGAAATGAACACTTGGTTTTTACCTGTTAAATAAGTTATAATCACATTATTTATTACTAGCACCCGCCAAATGGTGGGTGCTTTTTATGTACTAAAAAAATTAAGCACTATAAAGAATGTATGAAAATTCATTGGAAACGTAATTTGGCACGTCTATACAAAAGAACAGTATCATCGCCATACCATTCTGGATATTTTTACATTTCAAAATATATTTGTGCGACGATTCCCATTAAACAAACTGTAAAGTCACGCTATGGTGCGACTCATATCAAGCATTTTCTACTTAATGCTTCTTCAAGACCTTATGTAAAGTTTAATAAATGAACTTTTACCATCTCTTCTGTCATATAAGTGAGAGAGAAAAAATCCTTCTTCCCCATCCGGGTTAAAAGACCTTCCTTAAATGATGGAAAAAATTTCATTAACCATCACCTATCTCTCGTGTCTAAGTAGTGAAAGAAACAATTCCTGCTTCCCTCCCGGGAAGTAATTAAAAAAGACAGTCTCCCCGACTGTCTTTTTTTCATTAATTCCAAATTTTTCAAAAAAATGGCATGTCTCATAATTTAAAAGGCCTCTTTAAGAAAGTAAAACAACATGACACCAGATGCTATAAGCTTAATGACAACACCACCCAAAAAACCGACAAAAGTACTAAATCCTGATTTAAATGCTTCAGCTGAATTTCTGCCTGTACTCAATTCGCCCAATACGGCTCCTAAAAAAGGGCCAATGATCAATCCCCAAGGTGGAAAAAAGAAAAAACCAAAAGCCAAGCCAATCACAGATCCCCAAACAGCTCGCTTGGAACCACCGGATCTTTTTGCAGACCAGGCTGGCATAAAATTATCTAATACAGTTACTATCAAAGCTACAATTGCCATAATAATTAAAAAATTTGAATCAAAACTATGATTGGGTGCCAAGTGTAATAATATTAGTCCAATATAGGCCAAGGGTGGTCCGGGAATTACCGGCAATAAGCAACCTGCAATCCCAAAGATCATAAAAAGTATGCCGATGATGATAAATATAATGTCCATGTGGGGTCCTATTTTTGTTTAATGATATTAAACATAAACAAGGAAAAAGGAAAAGAGAAATTTTTAAATACTTTGAGACTGGCCTGCAGCAATTCGTTAGTATAAATTTTCTTCTGTAAAAAGCCCAAGGTTTTCCGATATTATAATTGATAAAAAAAAGAAAGGAAAACGATGAGCCAGAAAAAAGATAATGTAATTGAAGATGTAATTTATGAAAAAACATCATTTGCCATTAAAGTTGCAACAGCAAACATCATTACAAATTATCCAAACAATTTAGTTTATATTGATGATTTAGAAGAAGATAATGATGATGGATGGGAATAAATTATGAAAAAACATATTTACTTAGTATTAATATCTATGTTTATTTTTGGCTGTTTTCAAGAAGAATCGATTAATATCCAAATAAACAATTACAGTTCTCATGAAATAAATTCTGTATGGTGGTATGCCTACAGTGGTAATTATATCTATAGTGATTCAATTGAAATAAATACCATTATTCCTGTTAATGATTCAATTACTTTTAAGTGGGTCAATCCTATTCTTTTTAAAATGGATGGAGCTTTCCAAGTTAAAGTAGGTGAACTCTCTAAAAGTATCGGATATTTCTCAAACGGACATATAATCCCCGGAGGAATATATGATGACTATACCTTATATATTTATGATGATTCTTTAAAATTTAAATAATCGGCAACCTAATACCTCTTCAATTGCAAGAATAACACTTTAATTGTCTTGGTATATTGGACTTAAGCTTTTTGGAATATTCTCCAGCAATTTAACAATTCCGTATTTCAATAATATTATCTCATAAATAGAAATTCCTACTTTGTAAGGCCTCATTAGCGCTTTGATTGACTATAATTGAGATTACATTATTCTGCCTTCCGTCTTTTGTTTTTCTCATTTCCCAATCATAAAACATAGACCAACTACAATACCAAGCCATCTTGTGCATCCTGTTGTCATGTCAAAAAGTCATCTTATCAAATAGTCCATTTTACAATTGAAAACGCCCACAATTAATGCTATTTTAAGTAGATTATGCTAAAATCAGCTTATTTTTAAAAAGCAGTTGTTTTACAATACTAATTTATTCTCGCGAAAGGTAACTATTATGTTAGAACCCAATGTAATTCCTAATCAAGAGCCAAATATCAGAGTAGGTATCGTTCTACCTCACGATGATCAAAAAAAGATCAGCACGTTTTTATCAGATATGTGCGATTATGAACTGGCAGTTGATACACTCACATTTTCAACTTGTGAAGTTTCTAATATCCTGTTTAGAATAAAAGGCAATTATATTTGCTTTGAAATAGATGGAAAATCTTATGAAAAAGTTAAAAAAGTCGTTTTTACTCCTATTAGCAAAAATGCACATATTACTTTAGATCCGGTTGTTTCCGGACGCGAGTTCCATTGGCGTAAATATATTTCCGTTAGAGTACCGGGTACTATTGAAATTACCGCTATCGACAATAATCTTGTTGTGGTAAATGAACTTCCTTTGGAAGAATACCTCATGTGTGTTGCAACCTCAGAAATGGGAGCTGCTTGTCCAACGGCTCTTATTGAAGCTCAAACTGTAGTTGCGCGTTCATGGATGCTGGCTAATGTAGAACAAAAACATGTACAACTTGGGTTTGATGTTTGTAATGACGATTGTTGCCAGCGCTACCAGGGACTTAATAATGTAACCGAGACTTCGAGACTAGGGGCTAAATCAACCCGCGGTATGGTTATTCTCAGCGATGACAAAATTTGTGATGCCCGCTATTCAAAATCTTGCGGTGGTAAAATGGAAGTCTTTGAAAATCTTTGGGAAAACACACCTCTTAGCTATATGCAGGCACTTCCCGATATGCCCGAAGGCAACGAAGTTCCCGATCTGACCATCGAAGAAAATGCTCACAAATGGATCTTATCCGACCCCAAAGAAGCTTTTTGCTCCTCAACCACCGTTCCTGAAAATGAATTAAAAAAATATATTGGCGCTTGCGATGACGAAGGTGAATATTTTCGCTGGACTGTCGAAATTAAAAACGATACACTTTCAGCTAATTTGCGTGATAAGCTTAATTTAGATGTCAAAGAAGTTTTAGACCTGCAAACACGCAAACGCGGGGAATCTGCCCGACTGCTGAAATTAGGTATTATCTATAAAGATTTTGATGACAAGGTCAAAGAAATTGAAATTGATAAAGATTACAATGCCCGACTGGTCTTACATCCAAATTTCTTGTTCTCATCAGCTGTTGTCATTGAAAAAATTGGCTGTGGCGAAGTCCCTAAGCGTTTCATCTATAAAGGTGCCGGCTGGGGACACGGAGCAGGAATGTGCCAGATCGGTGCGCTGGGTATGTCTTTAAAGGGATACAGCACAGAAGAGATCCTTGCACATTATTATCCGGGATCCGAGTATAAAAAAATATATAAATAAGCATTTTGAGTGTAAGATTCAGATATATTTACCCTTACATTTTATATACGAAATACGAATTATATTATAGGAAAGGTTTTGCATGAACAAATTAAAGAAAAAGAATCCCTGGAGTTGGGTACCATCGCTCTACTTTGCCGAGGGTATTCCCTACACGGTTGTCATGGTGGTTTCTGTCGTCATGTACAAAATGTTGGGTATTTCCAACACTGATATTGCTCTCTATACCTCACTTCTCTATTTACCCTGGGTTTTAAAACCCCTCTGGAGTCCTATTGTTGATAACCTGAAAACCAAGCGTTGGTGGATCTTGATTATGCAATTTATTCTGGGTATTCTTTTTGCCTGTATTGCACTTACCATTCCAACTACGAATTTCTTTAAACTAAGTATTGCCTTCCTATGGCTGATGGCATTTACATCTGCCACGCATGATATTGCAGCCGACGGTTTTTACATGATTGGTTTAGATGAAGGTGACCAGGCATTATTCAATGGCATTCGTTCAGCTTTTTATCGTGTGGCTATGCTGATGGGACAAGGTGTTTTTGTCATTCTTGTTTCAATACTTATTAATGCTTCCGGTATGGATAAAGCAACTATCGAAGTCAACTCTGTTCCCGAAAATACTTCAGTGAAAACTGTGCTGCTTTCCGACATGAGCAGTAGTGAACAAGCTGGCGATATGCATCTAGTCTATGCTCCTAAAACGCTTGAAATTCCCATGAAAAAGGTATTACCTGCTTATGTTGACTCAGTCAAGAAAGCTGCTCGCGCATGGAATATTGCTCAAGGTCAGACTGACCCCGATGCTCCCAAAATTGCTAAGAATACTGGTAAAAAAGAGAAAGTCTCTAAAAAAGATAGTCCCAAAAAATTTGAAAATTGGCTGAGAAAGAATTTTGGTGTCGAAGAAAAAGAAGTTACCTCTTATGATGGTAATATTGGTTTAGTATATTTTCATCTATCAAAAGCTCCTGAAACCGACGAAACAACGATCGTGACCTTTGGGCAGGACAAAGGCGATAAGAGTATCAAACTCGTTGAAGGTACTCGTTTTGAATTTACTGAAGAAAACTGGAATAAACCTGTTATGTCAGTTATTCAACTCGACCCAAAATTATCTATCGCCAGTACTGCGTTTTTTGATGCGAGATCCGGTAAAGTTAGAATGGCATGGACAGTCCTTTTCTTCTGTCTCTCCGGTATGTTCTTTATCTTCTGGCTAGCCCATCGCCTAACGCTACCCAAAGTCGAAAAAGTCCGCGAAAAAGAATCAGTTGGAAAAGCCATAAAAGATTTCTTTGCTACCTTTGGCTCATTTTTTACAAAGGAAGGCATTGGTCTGGCCATTGTTTTCCTACTTCTTTTCCGTTTAGGAGAGTCTCAGTTAGTCAAACTTTCTGCACCTTTCATGCTTGATACTCGTGAGCTGGGTGGTTTAGGTTTAACCGCCGGTGAATATGGTTTAGCTTACGGAACCATCGGAATTATTTTCCTAACTCTCGGAGGTATTCTGGGCGGCATGGCCGTTGCAAAGCACGGCTTGAAAAAATGGATATGGTGGTTTGCCATCATGATCAATGTTCCGAATGCAGCTTATATTTTCTTATCCTATGTCCAACCTTCAAGTCTTTGGATTATCATCCCCAGCATTGCCTTTGAAACCTTTGGATATGGATTTGGATTTACCGCCTATATGATGTTTATGATCTATATTTCACGCGGTGAATATAAAACCTCACATTATGCTATCTGTACTGCCTTTATGGCATTGGGTATGATGTTACCGGGTATGATCTCCGGTTGGTTGCAAGAAATTATTGGTTATCAGCACTTCTTTATTTGGGTCATGATCGCTACCATCCCCGGGTTTATCCTCTTGAAGTTCCTTAAGATCGATCCTGAGTTTGGTAAAAAAGTAAAAAAAGTTACGACCACATAGAAATAAGTCATTAACAATTAGTAAAAGCTGGGATTTTCTGAACTTAATTCAGGATCTCAGCTTTTTTTATTTTAGAGAAGACAAGTTATTTAGGGGAGCTAACTTCTTGACATAGCGTAAATTAAACCCTATCTTCCACCGATGAAAACCTTGCGCTACATCTTCATGATTTTTCTTGCGATCTTGTCTTCGTGTTCTCGTTTTGAACATATGAAAAGTGTGCATGTCATTCTGCAAGATCCAGAGATCCGACAACGATATGGTGGTGAAATGGGTGCCCTGGCAGATGAATTGAAATCTGCAGGTGTGACTCATGTTATCGTACCTATACTTAAAGATGGCACGGCCTATTATCCATCAGATATTCTTCCACAGCGTTGGGACTACGGCACAGATCTTTTAGCTTTTCGACATTCACTGCGAAAACGAAAAATTAAATTCGTAGCTAAGATCGATATTTTTAAAGATGAATATACTTATTGCTCACAGCCTCAAAAAAGAGCAGTGGATGAATTATCCTCAACAAAACAATCTGAAGAACTCGCCGGTATATGTCCCTCTGATAAACAATATCAAAATTATAAACTGGATATCATCCATGAGGTTATGTTAATCTTTCAAGCCGATGGTATTTATCTTGATCATGCCTCTTTTCCCATTGAAAAAAATGATATCAACTCTAATATGCAATTAGAACATTTGCGACAATTTTGCTTTTGTCCCAACTGTATCAACACCTTTGCACAGCATGCTCAAATAGAACTTCCTCAAAACCTTTCAGCTTATGAGCTTAATGCCTGGATACTTGAAGATCATACACAGGCCTGGGTCTCCTGGAAAACTAGCTTGCTCACTGTTTTTATGGAAAATGCACATAAGATCATTAAAAATATCGATCCCGAAACTCAGATTATGCTAAATATTTTACCTTGGAAAAACGGGGAATTCAATCATGCCTGGCAGGATCTGGCGGGTCAAGATATTAAAACTCTTGCATCTTTTACAGATTATTTTATCTTAACCGTATCTGATCAAATACCCGTGATGCGTTATGATGAAATTCGCTTATCTATAGAAAAAGAGATCGAGAATAATTCCCGGGTTATTCCCACAATTCAACTTCCGCTTAACTCTAATAAAAACAATGAAGAAAACTTCAAAGAAAGCTTGAGATACTTTAAAGATAAGCTTATAGTATCAGACTGGAGCTACATGCTGAAAAACAGACGGTTTTTGAACACTTTTATTTCGGAGCATAATTTATGAATAAAAAATCTATGATATATCAATTGCTTGATGGCGCAGATAATAAAATCAAACAACTTATTCTGGGAACCGAAAATCTCAGTTTTTATGCTGATAAAGTAGAAAAAACCAAGATCGATGCTTTGATCATTAATAATAGTTTGCCCTTGCAAAATTCTCCTGATAGTAAAGATATTCTTGCTTTGAGAAACAAAGGAGTCGAACATTATCCTGCCGGTCGCACCGGAATGCCTTCGATGGTAACAGCCGAGGATGGTCTTGCTGCACCGGGTACTATTCTGGCAAGCGATGATAAAAACCTCCTGGAACTTGCCGTTTTGGGTAGCTATGTGATTTATCTTCCCAAAGAAAGTATGCTATCACTCATGAATTCAGGATCAGTGGATCTACAACTTTTTAATGTCAAGAATCTTGTTCTTAGCGGAAAACCCAGTAAATGGATCGGCGGAATTGACATTGCTTTACATATCATTAATTATTTTGATCTGTCTAAAGATATTATCCTTGAAATACAGGGCGAAGGTTTAAATTCTTTGGCTTTAAACGAAAGATTTGCACTTGCAAGAACATTAGTTGACTTTGGCTACGAAAAATTGTTATTTCAAGTTGATGATCAGGTTCTTGCCTTTTTACAGGACAGGAGCAAAGTTGAAGGTGAATATTATTTTCCTGATACAGAGGCAGCAAAAGAAAGCGTTCTAAATATTGAGTTGGAAAAGGTCCATCCTATGATCGCCTGGAAAAAAAACACAGAGATCAAGATCGCTACTATTACAGACAAAGATGGCGTGAAAATTGAACAAATTTTCATTGGCGGCGATAACAGTTGCAGATATGAGGACATTGAGGCCGGACTCAAACTTATCCGTTACCACCCACTTAAAGATTCAATAAGAGCTGCTATTATCCCGGGCTCCCAATTAGTCTATGCCGACATGCTTGATATGGGTGTTTCCGGGATCTTTACAGAACTGGGGTTTGAGATACTTCCGTCATCGATATTGACTTTATTAAGCAAGCAGGCTGACACCACTAAAACACGACTAGGAACATCTGTCTCCTTATTGCATTCAGGATCTATGCTGGCAAGTGTACTAAGTTGTTTTTCAGCAGCTATAAGCGGGAAAATTACTCATCCCATGGAATTAGAGTCTATTTTGAAAGAAGAAGAAGAAGAAAAGGAAAATGAACACAAGCATCAAAATTAAAAGATCAACATACTTAAAGATCTCAATATTTATATTGATCTCATTGATCATTCCCTTTACGAACGGATGTGCAATGTTCCAATATCAATTACGTCCTCCTTTTTTCCGACCCTATAAAACCGTTCGCCTGCAAGTAACTGCTTATTGTGCCTGCGAAAAATGCTGTGGCTGGGAGCGCGATTCCCGGGGTCGCAAAGTTTATGCCTACGGACCACAAAAGGGTAAAACAAAAATTGTAGGTATGACAGCCAGTGGTACATTTGCAAAAAAAGGTAGCATCGCTGCCGATACAGATATCTTTCCCATGGGAACGATAATGTATATTGAAGGCTACGGTTACGGTATTGTTGAAGACATAGGTTCGGCTATTGTAGGCGAACACATTGATCTGTTTTTTAAATCACATGAACGTGCCCTTGAATGGGGCAATAAAACCCTGGATGTCAAAGTATGGCTTCCATCAAAGAAGAATAAATGAAAAAAATATCTTTCTATACTTTGGGCTGTAAGCTCAACCAAGCCGAAACCGCAGCACTGGCCCAAGCTGCAAAAAATGCAAAATACACTGTTGTTCCCTTTGATGAACCATCAGATGTAATGGTCGTAAATTCTTGTACAGTCACAAGAAGAGCCGATAGAAAAACCCGTCAAGCTGTATATCAGGGAAAAGCCCTTTCTCCTAAGGGTATTTTAATCCTTGCCGGTTGCTATCCCCAGGTAAAAGCCGATAAATCAATTCAAATCAAAGGCGTTGATATCGCTTTAGGAACACGAGATAAGTTTAATTTTTTAGAAGCCATTGACGAATTTAAAAAAACCGGTGAGAAAGTTCTGCATGTTTCGCCTGTCGATAACGAAGAACGTTTGTCATCTGCTTTTATTGCAGCCACTGACAGGACCCGTGCTTTCCTTAAGGTCCAGGAAGGGTGTAATAATTTTTGCATCTACTGCATTATTCCTTATGCGCGCGGCAATTCTGTAAGTCGCGATTTTGACAACACCATCCAAGAAGCAAAAAGTCTTGCAGATTCCGGATTTAAAGAAATTGTACTTAGCGGTATAGATATTGGTGCTTATCAGGACAAGGATAAAAAATTACTTGACCTGATAAAAGCCTTAGAAAAAATCGATGGACTCGAACGCATACGAATTTCATCGATAGAAATGAATACATTTACCGATGAGCTGATCGAACATATCAGCAGCTCTAAAAAAGTAATGCCCCATTTTCACTTATCCTTGCAATCCGGTTCGGATACTATTTTACAAAATATGGGTCGTAAGTATCTCACGGCAGATTTCAAAAAAAAAGTCGAAAACATTCGTAAATATATGCCCTTGGCCTCTATAGGAACCGACATAATCGTTGGTTTTCCCGGTGAAATTGATGCTTTGTTCTGCGAAACAGTCGATTTTATTAATGAGATTAACTTCTCATATTTACATGTATTCCGTTATTCACAACGTGAGGGTACCCCTGCAGCTACTATGAAGGGCCAGGTGCCTGAGCAAGGAAAAAAAGCCCGCGCAGGTATTCTTGAAGATACGCATAAACAATTACAGCAAACTTTTGCACAAGAGTTTATAGGCACACGCCAAGCTATTCTTTGGGAACGCTGGGAAGAAGGTTTTCTCTACGGTCATACTCCTCATTTTGTAGAAGTAAAAATTGAAACAAATGAAGACAGACACAATACCATCTCGGAAATAGTGATTGAGAAAGATCATCTGGTTTTGTAAGAGAAAGATCTCATACAAAAATATGAAATTATATTTTGTGATGTTTTGTTCTGCACTTTTCTTAAACCAGTTTTACAAAAATGATCTTATGGTCATTCAAAGCATAAAAATGCGGAAGCTCAGCTGTTATTCTGTAGCCCATCTTTAAATAAAATTTACGGGTGGGCTCATAAAGTGGGCGAGATGAAGTCTCTATCCAGATATGTCGACCCGATAAACCAATAACTACATCTTCCACTTTTCTGAGAAGAATTTTACCAATTCCTTTTCCCTGAAACTCTTCATGCACTGCTATCCAATAAAGATCAAAACTATCTTCAGTACCCGGTATTTTACCATAAATGGCAAAAGCAATTGCTAGACTTTCCGTTTCTGCCAAAATAAAATGATATCCCGAGGCTCCCTCACCCTTTAATAAATACTCTTGCGCTATTTCCAGAGCAATATTCACCTCTTCGGTATAAAAATAGTCTGTAGATTCCAGTATATTGCGAAGCACGGGAAGATCTTTTTCCTTTAAAAAGGATCTGAATAAAATATTATCTTGCATCATTAATTATTCTCTCTATCATTGTTTTTTGGGAGTAACCCGCTTCTTCTACAGAAGCTACAAAACCGCTATCCGGTGAAATACAGGGATTTCCATTCACTTCTAGAATATAAGGTTCACACTTTTTGTTAATCCTAAAATCAATTCTAGCGTAGCCTGTTAATCCAAAAAGATCCCAAATTTTTAAGGATAAATCCCTGATCTTTTTTTCTAATTCCGGATCAGAATCAAGCCTTCCAAATGCCCGTTTTGTTTCTTGATATTCATCACTATCCACAAGCCATTTTGCCTTATAACCCAAAATTTTATCCTTATCCTTAAAGTAATCAGAAAAAATTATTTCAGCAATGGGCAAAATCTCAGGTCCATTCTTGCCAGCCAAAAGACTAACATTTATTTCCCGACCTTCAATATATTCTTCAATAAAATAATGTCGCTTACTAAAAGAATTGATCCATGCGATCATATCCATATTCTTCCATGTAAATACCGGATTATTTATAAAACCCAAAGAACCTTCTTCCCAGATAGGTTTAATGATATAGCGCTTTCTCGAATTCAAATCAGCAACTTGGTCGAGCGTAAAATAATCCGCTGTTAATATATTATTCGATCGAAGGATATTCTTGGTAAGTAACTTATTTGTAGTCAAAAATAAAGCTTCCAATGAGACTCCTGTAAAAGGAATTCCCAGGGAATTTAAAACTGCCGCTTGCACATAGATCAGCTCACCTTTTCCCCACAGAGCTTCAACCAAATTAAAAACCATATCCGGATCTCTCAGGTGAATATCTCTGGCTACTTTCATTGGATCTTCAGCAGAACTCATACATTCAACCTGATAACCCAATTTCAGGCAAGCCGTTTTCACTAGATCGCGCTGCGCTAATACATCTACTTCGTCGAGCGACCCGCTACTGATGGCATTATGTAGAACGATGATAAGTTTTTTCATTTTATTTTATCCTTTTGATCGCGGAATCAAGAATAGTATTAATGATCTTCTGATAATCCATGCCATTCAATCTGCATAAAATTGGTAGATCGGAAATGACCGGGTTTAATCCTGCAAGTGGATTAACTTCAATAAAGCTCATTTTTCCATAACGATCAATACGGACATCGACTCTACCGCCATCGTGACAATGGAGTGCTCTCCACGCTCCTAGAGCCAGATCCTTACAGGCTTCAAACAACTTACCTTCTACCCGTTTATACTCCACAATATCCTCAAAATTTTCTTTATTTTCGTATGAATAAATTCCCACACCTTTATGCTGATAGATAATCTCCATAGCACCGGGAACCCAAGCGTTCTTGCCATTACCAAAGACAGCAACGGTAAATTCTCTGCCGGGGAGAAATTCTTCTACTAGTACCGCTTGGTCATATTCCGACAATAATCTATCACAAACAAGATAAAGTTCCTCTTCTGAACGAATCAAAGAATTCCGGTCTATTCCCTTTCCTGTGCCTTCAGAAATGGGTTTCGCAAAAAGGGGATACTCCAGATCAACACACTTGATATCTTCTGAGAAACATATCACCTTAAAAGGAGGCGTATTTAGACCACTATCACGGACAATACGTTTAGCAAAAGCCTTATTAAGTGAACAAGCCAAAGTTGCTGGCCCCGAAAAAGTATAGGGAATACGATAATTATCCAACAGAGCTGGCACCAAAGATTCCCGCCCTGCTCCATATAAACCTTCAGCAATATTAAAGACCATATCCCAGCGCTCTCCTGCCAATAATTTTTTGATAAGGCTTTTGCTGTTCCCTATACGCTCTGTAATATGTCCAGCCTGCTGAATGGCTTTTTCAATGCCTTCTACAGTGCTTTCTTTATCAAATTCCGCAGTTTCTTCCATGGAATAGCCTTGCAAAAGATAATCTGATCTCAGATCGTATGTTAATCCAATATTCATATTTATTTTCCTTTTCTTGTGCTTTTAATAATAACTTACTACCAAAATTTTTATTTCGGAAAGTCTCAAAATAGTCAGGACCGTGATTATTTTGTTAGGGAATCTCTTGTTTTACATTCTGTTTTCTTTCATCCAAGGAAATGAAATGATATTATTCCGACACATCATAATAAATAAAAGATTTTCCTTCAAAATTCTTTAACAAAATATTATGACCTTCTTTACCCTGATAATACTCAGGTAATAGTGGGATCTTTCCACCTCCACCGGGAGCATCGATAACATAATGAGGGACAGCATAGCCACTGGTAAATCCACGAAGTCCCTGAATGATATCCAAACCTTTAGATACAGAAGTTCTAAAATGTAAGGATCCCGGGATGGGATCGCATTGATATATATAATAAGGACGAATACGCACTTTCAGCAATTTATGCATCAGAAATCTCATCGTCTCAATATCATCGTTTATACCCTTGAGTAAAACCGTCTGGCTGCCAAGGACCATCCCCGCATCGGCAAGTCGATTACAAGCTTCAGCCGTTTCAGGTGTTATCTCATCAGGATGTGTACAATGTATGCTTATATAAAGTGGATGATATTTTTTTAACATCTTAGTTAATTTATGCGTGATCCTTTGCGGTAATACCATGGGTATTTTAGTCCCGATACGGATAATTTCCACATGAGGTATAGCACGAAGCGAAGAAAGTAAATATTCAATATGCGAATCCGGCATAGTCAAGGGATCTCCACCTGATACCACAACATCTCGGATATCTTTGTTATTGCGAATGTAATCAAGAGATCTATCCCATGCTTTAACACCATAATGTTTTTTCTCTTTTAACACCATGTGCGAGCGCGTGCAATAACGGCAATAAACAGAGCAAAAACCTGTGGATAGTAAAAGCACTCTATCGGGATAGCGATGAACAAGGTTCTCAACCGGACACATGGAATTCTCATGGAGTGGATCATTTTCTTCACCGGGTGAAAAAACGAATTCGTTTTTACTGGGAACAACTGATTTTGTTAAAGCATAATCCATGGGTTTACCATGAAGTAAACTTGCATAATAAGGTGTTATCCTAAGCGGTAATTTACGCGAATGCAAAAGAAAATCTATATCTTCATCAAGCTTTATATCCAGGATCTCCGATAATTTTTTAAAATTCGTATAACTGTTCTGAATTTGCCAGCGCCAACTATTCCACTGAATATCCGCCACCCCGGAAAAGAATTTTTTTCTGAAATGAGCAACTCCAGGACTGATGGTTCTGAAATCTGATTGTGGTATTTTGGTTTGGCGAAAAATAACGTCATTGGAAACTTTTGTTTCCAGAACTGCCTCTATTGAAGACAATTCTTGACCCGAAGGAGGTTCGGGATCTTGTTGCGGAATATCGTTCATTTCCCTTGTCCTTTTAATGATAAAAAACATATAAAATTAGACATAATTTTTACCAATGCAAAGATTATTATCTATTGAGAAATGTTTTTTAATTACCCTTTTAGTCCATGTTTAAAGGCTTAGAAGCCTTTTTTATCTCTTATATCCATCTTTGATCGACATTATATTCAACAATAATAATTTTAATTTAGAATTT
>CAZNFT010000044.1:0-15113 GCA_964572745.1 uncultured bacterium | reverse complement strand
TTTTGATAATAGATCTATTTACATCATTATATCGATTAAATTCCGGATGCTAATCTGTATTAAAGATTATTTTGGACGGATGTGAATAATAGGCTATTCTTCATAAAGTTTCTTGATAAACCATGACACATTTATTATTATATAGCGACACATAATAAGATGGAAGAAATGAAAAAAAAGTTTTTATACGCCAAAATACACAGAGCAACCGTAAGGGAAGCTAATTTAAACTATACCGGGAGTATTTCAATACCTTATGACCTTATGCAAGAGGTTGGGATTTCTGAATACGAATTAGTTCAGGTAGTTAATATTAACAATGGTGTCCGCTTTGAAACTTATGTTATTAAAAGCGAAGCCGGGTCAAAAAACATTTGTTTAAATGGAGCAGCCGCTAGGTTGGCTATGATAGACGATAGAATTATTATCATGGCATATTGCGATCTGGAACCGCATGAGATCGCTGGCCATAAACCAAAAATTATTGTATTAGATGAAGAGAATAATATAATAGAAAAAAGATGGGAGAATTAATGTCCAAGGCTCTTTCAACAGTCATTTTAGCTGCTGGTAAAGGAACCCGTATGAAATCAGACCTACCCAAGGTTTTACATAAGATCATGGGAGAAACTATGGTAACACGAGTCGTTCGTACTGCCGAAGAAATTGGCAGTTGCAAAACTGTAGTTGTAATAGGTCATAAAAAGGAATTGGTCCAGGAAGAATTAGCGGGCAAGAACCTTGAATTTGCTATCCAATCGGAACAATTAGGGACAGGTCATGCAGTTATGATGGCTGAAGGATCGCTTAGAGATTTTGATGGCGATGTATTGATCCTTGCGGGAGATGTTCCGCTTTTGAGAGCATCTACACTTAAAAAATTGATGAAAACTCATTATGATCAAAAAGCGGATGCCACTGTTTTATCCGCCATCTTTGAAGATCCTTATGGCTATGGAAGAATTGTCCGTACACCTGAAGGCGACTACTCACATGGAGTAGAAGAAAAAGATGCTGATGAAGAGATCCGTAAGATCAAAGAGATTAATTCGGGCATTTATATTTTTAAAGCTGATCTCCTTTTCCATTATTTACGTTTTATTGGAACAGATAACGCTCAAGGAGAGTATTATCTAACAGACATCCTTCCCATGATGCGTCGCGATAACAAGAAGATCGCGCTTCAGGTGGCAGATGATCCCGATGAGATCCAAGGTATAAATACCATGGAACAGCTTATAGAAGTCGAGGAAAAACTAAAGGCAAGATAATGAAAGTTCTAAAAGGATTAATACTGTTTAGCTCTGCTCTGATCACTATTTTAAGTGCTCAACTGATTGATGATATGTCAGAATTTACTCAAAAAGGTGTGGGTTATGATATGTCCGAGGCTCGTGCATCAGCAGCATTTCTGGATTGGTCAAAAGTCCAGATGCATCATTCCGTATCCATGAGTATGGGTGCATCCGGAATGGGCTCACAATCTTATCTGACTTATCATAATCAATTTTCTATGCCTCTGAGCTCTAAATTATCATTTTATGGGAATTTGTACTGGCAACTTCAGGCCTATGCATCAAATCCTGCATTAGCAAGGATCAATTCTCCTGCCGGAGATTTGTATTTCGATGCAAATTTAGTATATAAAATTTCCGAAAATACCAGTATTAGTCTTGCTGTTGGAAGATATCCTTCTCTTTACGGATATTCTCATTTGCCGGGTTCATATAATTATTACAATAGTTTTTCACCCTTTAATTCAATGTATAACGGATATTATCCAAGGATGTACCCATAGACCCGAAACTTCTAAATAAAATATTAAATGGCGTGATCGTTTTTATCCTTGTTCTGATCATCTTTTTTGTGTATTCCGCAATGGTGGATAGACCTAGGCGTGAAAAAGAATTTGTTGATGTTTTTCCCCGTGAGGGTATTAGCATGGACTCCCGTGCACTGATGGAAATTCAGAGTACTGGAATTGTAATTCGTATTTTAAATGGTAATGGCAAGAGCGGAGTTGCTTATAAACTTAAAGAGTATCTATTGACTCAAGGTTTTGATGTGAGCGAAACAGCCAATGCTGACCATTTTAACTATGAGAAATCAATTATTTATTTGCATAGTTTGGATCATTCTATCAGCAAGAAAGTATCGCGTTCTTTGGGAATAGAAAATAATCCTGTATTGGATGATAGGGCACCGGATTATCCTTGCGACATTACAATAGTTATGGGTAAGGACTATAAAAAACTCCCACCCTTTTTAGGTGACAACAATTAAAGGAATTGCATGACAGAAAAACAAAATTTGAGTGATGTTGAAATGTCCCGTGAATTAGCGAATATGATCGGGGAATTAGCTTTAGAGAAAAAAGCTGAAGATATTGTTGTGATAGACGTTAAAAAAATCTCCGGCTTTACCAATTATTTTGTTATTGCAACGGCAAACTCAGACGTACATTTAAAAAGTATTGCTGATTATATAGAAGATGAATTAGCACAGTATAAGGTAAAAGCCTGGAAAAAAGAGGGCTATCAAAACCGTAAATGGATCCTTCTTGATTTTGTAGATGTTGTTGTGCATATTTTTGATGCGGAAACTCGCGAATATTACGATCTGGATACCTTGTGGGCAGATGCCGAGAAGATCATTGTCCGTGATTAAAAATATAAACGATGAACTACTAGAGCCCTTTGCATAAGCTCCCATCTCAGCATTTTCAATAATTTTTTTATTACTCAAGATATTTTTGAATTGATTTTATTAAGAGAACTTCTCTTTAAATAGCATATATAAGCGATAGATGCTCTCAGAACATTTCTTTTGTGTAATACCGGGGTTCTATTAGCCAAATTTTTCATTCTTATTCCTGATATCCTGACAACTGGTCTTCTTACCTCAAGCTCGATCTTAACCTTAACCTCAAGCTCAACCTGAACCTAAACCTTGGCCTCAACCTTCACCATATTGAGCATTATCATTCATCCTTTATAGTTCATAGTTATTTCTTGTAATTCTCATTAAAATAGTTAAATTTACACTCTTTGCGGGACAAGGAAAGGGATTGAATTGTCAATAAAGGAGAAAAGTCAAAATGAAGGACGACAAAACAAAGATGGAATCGAAGGAAGAGACAATGGCTCCCCAGGAATCCGCGAAATCAGAAGCCGGAAATCGAAGACGTGCCGAAGTCTCAGCTGAGGTGTTCGAGGAGCAAAAAGTCAGAAGCGAGAAGGTAGAAGGCAGTGATCAGGGATTAGATAGCAAGGAAAAAAAGGCTGACGTGAAAAATAAAAGATCAGAAGTTAAAAAAGAAAAAAAAACAACGTCTAAAAATTCAAGTTTATCGCAAAAAGAGATCGATAAACTCATTCTTGAAAATGCTGATCTAAAAGCTGATCTTAAAGAGAACAAAGAAAATTTTTTGCTTTTAGCTGCTGAATTTGAAAATTTCAAAAAACGTATTAACAAAGACCAACTTCGTTCAAGAGAATTATATAAAGAGACTATGTTGGTAGGACTTTTACCTGTTATCGATGATATCGATCGTGGGTTGCAGCATCATAAGGACGATGAAGTAGCCGAAGTTCTTATGATGATAAAAATCAAATTAATGGCTTACCTGGAAAATTATAATATTGCTCCCTTTGATTCATTGGGAAAAGAATTTGATCCGGATAAGCATGATGCTATGTTAACCCGAGCTGTTGAAGAAGAAAAGAATAATATTATTCTGGAAGAATTCGAAAAAGGCTATATGATCAATGAAAAAGTTCTTCGACATGCAAAAGTAATTGTAAATATTATAGAGTAAAATATGCCAAGAGATTATTATGAGATATTAGGGGTAAATAAAACTGCAAGTACCGATGAGCTGAAAAAAGCCTATCGTAAGCTTGCTGTAAAATATCATCCCGATAAAAATCCTGATGACAAAACAGCTGAGGGAAAATTCAAAGAGGCTGCTGAAGCTTACTCTATTCTTTCTGATCCTGAAAAAAGAAAACGATATGATCAGTTTGGTCATGATGGATTAAAGCAAAATGGTTTTGGCGGAGGCGGATTTTCCGGTCAGGGAATGTCAATGGATGACATTTTTTCACAATTCGGATCTATCTTTGGGGATGCCTTTGGTGGCGGAGGCGGTGGATTTTCATCTTTCTTTGGTGGGAATACTCAGCGTCAGGCTTCTAGCCGAGGGTCTGATATGCGTGTAAATTTACGCTTGACCTTAGAAGAAATATATACTGGTTCAAAAAAACAAATTAAGATCAAACGCTTTGAAAGTTGCGATGCCTGCCATGGTGAAGGTGGTACAGGTAAACATACCTGTCCGACTTGTAATGGTCAAGGGAAGGTCCGCGAACGCGTAAATTCCTTTTTTGGTCAGATGATATCAGAAAAAGTTTGCCCGGAATGTTCCGGTAAAGGTACAGTAGTCGCTAAGCCTTGTAGTGTTTGTCGTGGTGAAGGAAGAGTAAAACTTGATGCGACAGTGCCTATTGATATTCCTCAGGGAGTACAAGATGGGAATTATATGACACTTTCGGGGCAAGGTAATGCAGGCAAACAGGGTTCCGGACGAGGTGACTTAATTGTGATTTTTAAAGAAAAAGCACATAATATCTATACACGTTCAGGAAATGATATTATTATAACTGTTGTTGTCAGCTGGCCTCAGGCTGTTATGGGTGATGATATCGAAGTTCCAACTCTCAGTGGAAAAGTTTCTTTTAAGCTAAATCCAGGGACTGAACATGGAAAAGTGTACAGACTCCGAGGCAAAGGAATGCCTGTCTTACATGGACATCGTCATGGAGATCAGCTGATACAAATTAAAATAGAGACACCAAAACAGTTAGATAGAGCTGAAAAAAATCTAATAAAAGAATTATATAAATTGTATTCGACTAAAAAAAATAGTAAAATTGAAAAGTTCATATCTTAATTGTGGGGCTTTTTATGTTAACTAATAAAGAAAAAAATATCATCCTTGTCATTGCCCTTGTTCTGCTTCTTGGGGCAGTAGGTTTTGTGGTACGTAAAGTAATAAAAAAACAAAGACCTTTAAGTTCAAAAGATGTAAAAATGCAGGAAAATTTTGATCGTGAAAACGAGAATGAAGAAATTCAAAACTTTGATATCCCGGTTAATATAAATAAAGCTAATTTATCAGAGATAGAAGCATTACCTTATCTTGGTATTCAAAGAGCCAAAGATATTATAGAATATAGAGAAAAGATTGGCCCTTTTAAAAGTCTGGAAGAATTGACAAATATATCCGGAATTGGAGCTAAGACTTTAGAAAAATTGAAACCTTTAATTACCTTATAGTACAGCAGGAGGTATTGTGCAAGAGCAACAATATTACAGTGAAAAGTGGTCCTTTGTTATTAAATGGATAGCAGTTATTCTACTTGTTATTTTACTTTTAGTGATTTTTATTCCAAGTAATATATGGAAAAGCGAAGAAAATATGCGTTCGCGTTCACAGTGGAAAATGGAACAATTGTGGGATGCTCAACGCATGTATGAAAAATTAACAGGTTATTATGATGCAGATATGGAAGGTGTGCTCTGGTTTGTTTCAGCCGTGCGTGATTCTATTATTGCTGATAGTGAATATGTTGGCGATCAGATCGTCAAATACAAAGGTGAAGATGTAAAGATCACTGTCCCAAGATTTTGGGTAACAGAATACGATACAGTTTTTTCAAACCCCTATAATGCCAAAGATACTAGTCTTGTTGGCGTTTACACGGCTGTTGAACTAAATATGGAAACAGGTTCCTGGGATACGGTATATCTTGGTGAAAATAAAGACAGATATAAATATACCGATACTCTTTGGGAAGGATCAATTTTTGATACAACCATCGATACAATTATCGAAAATGTTGTAAAATACAAAAACTTTAACCTTGTTGATTCTTTATTAGTATGCCCATTGACCAATGAATATTATGATGTTAAAGTTACGGGTAAAAATAACGATACGGTTTATATTTATAGTCCGGTTCGTGGTGGTTATCAGGATAGAAAATTTTTCTTCTTTACCTTTAAAGATACCGGTCATGGTTATATCATGAATGGGGAAGCATCTTGGGATAAATAAAAAATGTTAACAATTGCGCTACATAAAGATGAGTCAGTATTTGCATATCTCAGTGGGGCGCAAAAGGGCATAAAAAGTATAAAAAAAACAGGTCTGTATTATCCTGATTTTGCATTTGATCGGCCTTTCATAGCTGAACAGAGTTCCAAAACTTTGTTAAGTAAAATGTTCAAAGAGATTCTCAACGATCTGTCACTAAAAGAAGAGGATATCTATTTTTCTTTTCCTGCTGACATGACTTACATAAATGTGTATGATGATGTTAAGGAAGAGGATATAAAAACTGTTGCAAACAAAGATATTTGGTTAAGTGAGCAGAAATTTGGCAAAGAAGTGATTTCTTCTTCAGATTGCCAGGTTAAAGTTGTATATAAAACGAATGGATCAGCTAGATTAATTCCAATTTACTTTTCCAAGAATATTCTTGATATCGTCAATTTTGCATGTACTGAGAACAATTGTACATTGGTTGGTCTGGGGATCAATATTTTTAATGCTTCAGGGTTAGTTAAAAAAATTACTGATGAATCGGAGTATTTTTTATTATCTTATGAAGCAGGACAGTATGAGCTCGTAGATATGCAAGAAGGTAGTATGCGATCTTATGTTCGTTTTTCGGCAATAAATAATAAAGCTTTTTATTATTTAAAGAGCGGCAAAGTATCCGAAGAACTCTGTGAGGCAGTGATCCAAAAAAATAGTGAAATTCTTAATAAATATAGGATTTTTATGACCGGAACGAGTGGCAGTTTAGAACATATTCAAGAACTGATCCAATGTGCACCGGATATTGTTGTTTTGAATCCAATGAGTATTAATAGCGCATATAGCAAACCGACTTTAGAATATGATCGTAAATATAATACGGTCTTTTCTTCGGCGCTGGGCGCATTGATCTAAGGAGGCAAGGACATGAAGATAAATCTATTACGCGACGAGCATTTAGCTAAGCCATCGGCGGATAAAAAAGACAAAGAAGCCCGGAATATTGGTGAGCCCGTAATTGCTGACAATGATGATTTTTATTTTGAGCAACCACCGGTTCCTACCGGCAGATATAAAGGTCAAAGAAAATTCAGCATAGGCTGGTTGATCTTTTTACTTATTCTTTTAAGTGTGATCCTTCTGTTGGTCACGAATTTTAATTCCACCAAGAATCTTTTTTCCAGACTAGCTAATAAAATTAAAAAAGATCCTCAAGCAAGCAGCGAAATTGTTCAATCCAGAGATTATTCTGCAGCTCAAAAAGAGTATGTTGCTGATATTCCTAAAACTCAGCCTAAAACTCCTGCGCCTGTTGTAAAAATTGAACAAGCAAGGCCTGTTCAGGAGATCATTCACGTAGAAAAAATTATTCATAAAGAAGTGATCAAGACCAGTAAAGAAGAAAAGATACTGGGAAATCCACCTATATATGAAAAGATCCGTGACGATATTGCTCTGAGTAAACGAAATTTCTTTGCAAGTGAATATGCCTGGTCTAAGGTACCGGGTGGTGTTACAATGGAAAGTATAATTCTGGACAATGATGTTTTAAGAATAGTTTTAAGTTCAAGGTCAAGCGCATTGATCAACTCATATCCAAATGTAATGAGTCAGAATGATATGTTTACAATGTTTGTACCCAATGAGCCGGAAATTATAGATGAGATCACTAAAGTCTATATGTACAGTGAACTTCCCGACCTTGATCCCAGTGACAGACCTGAGCAATTATGGGACCTAAAAGTAAAATCCTTGGATGATTACTTGAAACTAGCTGCAACAGATGCAGATCTGGATATGACTACAGATGTCAAAGCCCCGGAATTGCTTGAAAATGAAATACTTGTTCATAATGTTGACTTAAAGCTTAAGGGTGAGCGCACAGCTATGATGGTATTCTTGAATAATATTCAGGCTATCCCGGCATCGATCTCTGTAAAAGCTTTAAAAGCTAATTATGATAGAGATTTACAAAGTTATGTAATGGATCTTGATCTCGTTTCATACGAAAGAAAATAATGTCTAGAATTATAAGTGGTCGTTTTGGTGGATTGTATATACTTAATCCAAAACACCAGATCCGTCCTACGACAGCTAAAGTAAAAGAATATATTTTTAACGTCCTTCAGAATCTGGAAGGCCGTTATGTTATCGATTTGTTTTGTGGTACAGGTGCCTTGGGTATTGAAGCGTATTCGCGTAATGCAAAACATATTACTTTTGTCGATAAACATCCCAGATCCATACAATTAACAAGAGAAAATTTAAGTAAAATAAAAGCTGACCCAGATGACTGGCTTTGTGTAAAAACAAATGCTTTATCTTATTTTGACAGAACAAAAAAAACATACGATATTATTTTAGTCGATCCTCCTTATGATCTGCCGCTTAATGCAGAGTTTTTTACACAATGCAGGGAACATCTGAATTCTGAAGGGCTTGTAGTTTTGGAATACAGCAGTCGGGTTAAACCCGATTTTGGAACATGGGAAGCAGAAACGATCAAAAAAATGGGTGATACCTGTGTTTATTTTCTGCGAAAATAAACAAGTCAAAAGTCGAAGATTCGCCGTAGCCTTCTGGTCAGCCATAGCCTTGGCGTAGGCTGAGGCGAAGGAAAGTAAAAGATAAAAGTGAAATAAAGGAGAAAAAATGAAAAAACTGATACTTTCTCTCTCAGTATTAATGATGTTTTTACTTGTCTCTTGTGACAAGAACGACCTCTCGATTGCTTATGAGAAATATGAATTAGATAATGGCTTGGATGTCATTTTGCATATTGACGATAGTGATCCAATTACTGCTGTCGCTATACAGTATCATGTCGGTTCAAACCGCGAAAAACCCGGTAAAACAGGATTTGCTCATCTTTTTGAACACTTGTTATTCCAAGAATCCGAAAATATACCACAGGATCAATTCTTTGCAAAGATACAAAATGCAGGTGGAACCTTAAATGGGGGAACCTGGACAGATGGTACTATCTATTACGAAGTCGTTCCTAAAAATGCTCTCGAAATGGTACTTTGGATGGAATCTGATCGTATGGGTTATTTTGTAAATACCATTACACCTGCAGCTTTTTCAAATCAGCAAAATGTTGTAAGCAATGAAAAACGACAGGTTGTGGATAATAATGCCTATGGACATCAGGCTTATGTTATTGGGAAAGCTATTTATCCCGAAGGACACCCTTACAGCTGGCAGGTCATTGGCTCAGTTGAAGATGTAAATAACGCAACAGTTGCCGATGCAAAAGCATTTTACGAAGAATTTTATGGTCCTAACAATGCCACCCTAGTGATAGCCGGTGATATTGATCCTAAAGAGATTAAACCCTTGGTAGAAAAATATTTTGGTGAAATTAAAGCACATGGTGATCCTAAACCCATGCCTAAGATGCCTGTGACCTTGAATGAAACTAAAAAGCTTTATCACGAAGATAATTTTGCCCGTGCATCCCGATTGACAATGGTCTGGCCGACAGTTGAAGATGGTCACGATGATGCCTACGCGCTGCAATATTTGTCATCTTTGCTTGCACATGGCAAAAAAGCACCTTTGTACAAAGTTCTTGTTAAAGAGAAAAACTATACATCCCGTGCATCTGCTTATAATTATCTCAAAGAATTGGCCGGTGAATTCTATGTTAGTGTAACAGCTAATCATGGTGTGAGTCTTGCCGATGTAGAAGATGCTATATTTGAGGCATTTAAAAAATTCGAAGAAGAAGGTATCTCAGATAGAGATGTAGAAAGAGTCAAAGCCAGCCTGGAAACAGGTTTTTATAATGGCATGGCTTCATTGATCGATAAAAGTTTTCAGCTTGCTATGAGTAACACATTCAATAATGATCCCGGATATCTTGCAGTGGATCTTGCTAAATTAAAAGCAGTGACTAAAGAAGATATCATGCGAGTTTACGAAAAATATATTAAGGGCGAACATTATGTTGCGACCTCATTTGTTCCTAAAGGACAAGTTGAATTGGTAGCTGATGCTTCCTTAAAAGCTGAAGTTGTTGAAGAAAGTGTTGAAGACATGCAACGTGTAGAGCAAGTTGAACATGAAGAAGTTGAGATCGTAAAAACGCCTTCTTCTTTTGACCGAAGCGTAGAGCCTGAAACAGGTGAAGTGCCTGAACTTAATCTTCCCGATGTATGGCAAAAAGAATTAAGCAATGGCATGAAAGTTTATGGTGTTCTGCACGATGAACTTCCACTTGTCAGCTATGAGCTTGTTATACGTGGTGGACATCTTTTGGATTCCATGGAAAAACCAGGTGTTGCTAATTTAGTCGCTTCTTTAATGAATGAAGGTACCAAGAATAAGACACCGGAGGAATTAGAAGAAGAAATAGATTTCCTCGGTGCATCTATTTATGTGCGATCAGGTCGTGAAACTATGACGATCAAAGGCAATTGTCTCGCTCGTAATTTTGAGAAAACTATTGCCATCCTTGAAGAGATGCTTCTCGAACCCCGTTGGGACGAAGAGGAATTTGAACTGGCTAAAACTCGTATGATCAACGGTATCAAACGGTCAAAAGCCAATATCGATCATGTAGCATCCAGAACTTTTTCTGAATTGCTTTATGGCGATAATCACATTTATAGTATCCCAAGCTCGGGTACCGAAGAATCTGTTGCCAATATCACAATTGATGACCTAAAAGCTTATTACGCTGCAAATATTTCACCTTCAGTTGCCTCATTCCAGATCGCCGGTGCTGTTTCGCCGGCACGTGTAGAAAAAGCACTCGCAAGCATTTCGAATCATTGGGAAGCTAAAGAAGTCATTTTTCCTGAGTACAATTTGCCTGCTCCAATCAAAGAATCTAAAGTTTACTTTGTTGATATCCCCGGAGCAAAACAGTCGGCACTTCGTGTTGGTAATCTTTGCATGGATAGAAGTGATGAAAATTTCTACCCTGCTTATGTCATGAACTATCAATTGGGTGGAGCTTTCAGTTCTCATATCAATATGGTTTTGCGTGAAGAAAAGGGTTATACCTACGGTGCCTTTTCCGGCTTTTCCGGTAGTAAAGTCGCGGGTCCTTTTGCAGTCTCCACTTCCGTTGCGAGTAATGTAACACTTGAATCACTAGAAATCATTCGAGATATTATCAATGCTTACAAGAAGGGTATTTCTCAGGAAGAATTGGATTTTACCCAAAATGCTATCCTAAAATCTAATACCCGTAAGTTCGAGACCATGGATAATATGCTCAACATGCTTTGGACAATTGATTATTACGGTAAAGCTGTCGATTATATCAAAGACAACGAAGCTATTGTCAAGAACATGACCCTTGAATCGCACAAAGCCCTTGCCAATAAATATTTACACCCCGAAAAAATGATTTATTTAGTAGTCGGCGATGCCTCCACTCAGCTGGCAGAACTTGAAAAACTAGGATTGGGTAAAGTAGAGTTATTAGATAACTAATCATTACATAAAATACTAATAAACATACATAGGGTGGCAAACTTGCTGCCCTTTTATTTTTTTGAGGAAATTTTTCTACTGTTATTCGACCCCATTCGGGGGCAATACAAATAATTAGTAAAGAAGGAAATATTCGCAGTCATTCTGAAAATTATAAAACAAGCGGCGCTTGTTTTGTGATTGTTCAGTCCGTCGCATGACGGATTGCGTAGCAAAATCTTGTGAATATTAACAGAGTTGAATTGTTGAACCGTGGAAATGTCGAGAGATGCTAAGCGTGACACGGTGTAATTTAAATGAAGACCTGCCAGCTGGTGTCCGAGCGAAGTGAGGATCTACTGGCTGGTCGAAAGAATGTTAAAGACGCTGAGAAGTAATTTTACGATAGTATATTTTCGTTAAATATATATTCAACCCTGCTGGGGTTGTTTTTTTAGGTGGAAGATCATTGCTGCTATCTTAAACTGCTGTGCAGTTTAAGAGGATATTTTCTGCGAGGAGGAATTAGACTCTTGCGTTCTGGAATCCATTAAATTGCAGATTGATAATTGTCCCAGAGGGATACCTTTGGCACTGATTTATGATTGTTGATGGATTTAAAATCATAGATTTGAGATTATTAATCAATCACAGATCAACAATGAGCGCTCTGAGATCTGCAATCCAAATGACTGCTGACTGCTCTTCGAAGTCCCGACATTTCGGGACAAAAGAGAATTATCCCGTCCCTAATTTGTCCATCAGCCGATGGACTACGAAGTTCAGGCAAAAAGCAATCCAATCTATCCGGTAATTCTGTCTGAAGAAGTCATCTCGTCTCATCTCAACTCGAAACGAATACCACAAACTCACCCTTCACAGATCTTTCTTCAAAAAAGGCGATCGCCTCTCTTACTGTTCCACGAAAGATGGTTTCATGGATCTTTGTGAGTTCTCGTCCAACAAGAATTTCTCTATCTCCAAAGTGTTCAAGGATCTCGTTTAAGAATTTCATGATGCGATGCGTGGATTCATAGAAGACAACGCCACAATCCATGTCCTTTAAGAACTTCAAACGCGTCTGGCGGCCCTTTTTATGTGGCAGGAAGCCTTCAAAATAGAAATGACCATTAGGAATATGGGAAACAGATAATAGGGCCGTAGCGGCCGTGACACCGGGTATTGGTTCAACGGTAAAACCGGCTTTTACAATTTCAGAAACCATATAAAAGCCCGGGTCTGAAATTCCCGGTGTACCTGCATCAGAAACGAGTGCTAAGGATTCACCTTTTTGTAATTTTTCGATAACCGGTCCAATGCTTTTGGCTTCCTGATTTTTATAATGGGGGATGAGCGTTTTCTTGGGGATTTCGTAACGTTGCAATAATCGAGATGTCACGCGCGTATCTTCGCAAATAATAGCATCGACATCCTTTAGCACCTGAATGGCACGGTAGGTGACATCTTCAAGATTGCCGATGGGCGTTGCGACGATGTATAAAGTTGATTGTTTAATTTCCATATTGGTAATGTATGGGATGGTTGCGACCATCCCATACTTTGCCTTAATTACAATATTTCGTTTTGGATCATCTGTTTCATTGTCTGTCGTTTTCTGATAAGCTTAAGTTCACCGTTCTCTTTTATCAGAACTTCAGCAACTCGCGGAAAAGAATTATAATTAATTGCTGACATGGACGAGCAGTAGGCACCGGCATCTTCGATGACAAGATAATCTCCAATGTTTGCTCTGGGGAGTGAAATTGTCGCAATCCCTTCGGCATCGCCGAGAGTGGGAGTTAAAATATCTCCACTTTCACAGGCATGTCCGACGATCACAACATCTTGCATATCTGAAGGAACCCCGCTTTCTCTTGGAACCATATTCATTTCATGCTGAACACCGTATAAGGTGGGGCGTAAAAAATCGCTCATGCCCGTATTGGTCTTCAAGAAAGTATAACCATCTTTTCCTGTATCGACTATGTCATCAATTTCACAAATCAGTGCGCCGTTGGCGGCGACTAAATGAGTCCCCGGCTCGATCTCGAGTTTAATTTTCCGACCCGTTTCTTGATAAAATTTTTCAAAGAAGGGCTTAACGTGAGAGCCTATTTCTTGTAGGTCAGTAGTTTTTTCTTCTGGCAATCTGCCGATTTTAAATCCACCACCCATATTGAGAGTTTTAACATCGGGGAACTGTTTAACGGCATCCAGATTCATTTGAGTCACTTTTTCCCATACGGCCGGATCGGATCCCGAGCCAATGTGCGTATGGAGTGTATCGATAGTTAGATCATATTTCTTGGCTAAAGCCTTTATATCATCAACATACTCATGCCAAATACCAAAAGATGAGGTTGGACCGCCAACATTCACCTTATTTGCATGTCCACTCCCAATACCGGGATTTATACGAACACACACGTGTTTCCCGGGAAATAATTTACCAAAAGTCTCTAATTGAAGCAGAGAACAGGCATTATAAAGAACACCTTGTTCGACTAATTCTTTTAGATTGGGCGCTAATTCTTGTGCAGTTAGCTGGATCTTGCTTGCAGCAACTCCAATTGCAAGTAAGCGATCAACTTCGTAGGAAGAAGAAGCATCAAAATGCAGGCCCAGGGAGTCAAATAATTTAATAATAGCCGCTGTAGAATTCGCCTTCATGGCATAACGAACAGTTAATCCATAAGCATTAGGGAAATCCAGAGCAAGCTTAGCCGAATTTTTGAGTTTAGTTTCATCATAGACATAGATAGGAGAGCCATATTGTTTCGTGATATTACGAACTTGAGAGGGAGAGAGGAATTTGGGTTTTTTCATAGTGCAGTATTTCCTTTTTATCGTGCTAATATACAATAAAAGATAGTTGAAGACAAATAATGAAGAAGTCGATAAGTCGATAAGTCGATAATAACACCAGGTAAACTGGTATCTGTAGAAATTGACAGCAACGCTATTGAAAGAGCTTAGCAGAAGAGCTTAGCAGAAGAGCTTAGCAGAAGAGCTTAGCAGAAGAGCTTAGCAGAAGAGCTTAGTAGAAGAGCGGCTGTGTCAGTATTATCCAATACTGCAGAAGGCAGTGGGAGATTGAGCTTTAAAGATCAAGCTAGATTTACAGAAATTGCATATTCGAGCATTTTAGAGGTTTTATCGCAACTTATGGTCGCTTTAGATAGAAAATATATTGATCAGAGCAACTACCAGAAGGGAAGAAAATTAATTGAAAAGCTTTCACCTAGGTTATTAGCTTACAGACGGTATCTTATGAAAAATAAGAATTAAATTTAAACAATAAATTTAGAATCGTATTTTGCTCTAAGCTAACTCTTCGAAGCTCCGCAGGAGCGAAGTAGAGCCGTGCCATCCGAAGCCCCGAATTGTCGGGGCGTAGAAGGATTATTCTGTCTAAAAGTCTCCCGTCATCCCGTCTAAAAGTAATCCAAGTAATCCTGTTATCCCGCTGAAAAGTAATCCAAGTTATCCCGTTATCCCGCCGAAAGGCAATCCAAGTTATCCCGTTATCCCGTCTAAAAGTAATCCAAGTAATCCCGTTATCCCGTCTAAAAGTAATCCAAGT
>CAZNFT010000043.1:0-15138 GCA_964572745.1 uncultured bacterium | reverse complement strand
CTTGCCTGTTTTTACAAATTACTTTCAGTTGCACTTACTTGTTGAATTCAGGATTGTCAAATTAATATAGAGGATGCAGCTGAGGATCACGATGAAAAAAATATTGCTTTTGCTAATAGTTCTGTTTTTATTTACGAGCTTTTTATTCGCAGAAATAGCAAATACCTTTTCTACGGGAAATGGATCCAAAAGCAATTTGTATCAAATAATATCATCAGAAAAGTTATACCGGATTAGTTAAGACCTGATAAAAGTGGCAATGATTATAAGGTAGGATAAAAGTATATTACAATAATACATGCGACATATTTAGCTAGAAAGGGTAATTTATGATAGTTAGGAAATTCACACTACCGCTAATAATGAGCATATTATTGATTTTGTTTTGCCCATCACTAGGAAGAAGTCAGCTAGTTGACCATTGGGAAGCGATTATACTTGCAGAAAATGAATGGAAGTATCAAGTTGGAGTTTCTGAGCCACCGGTATCGTGGATTGAGACAGACTTCGACGATAGTTCCTGGCTTACAGGGCCGGGTGGCATAGGTTATGGCGACGATGACGACTCAACTATTATTGATCCGACCTATTCGGTTTATTTGCGGAAAGAATTCAACATTGTAGATACCTCTTTGATTTCGGTTCTTTCTCTTTACGCAGACTATGATGATGCATTTGTAGCCTATCTTAACGGTATTGAAATTTGTCGAGCTAATATAGGGATCGTCGGCATAGCTCCCGCATATAACGAGCCAGCAGACACAGATCGTGAAGCAAATCTCTACCGGGGCGGCCTTCCAGAGGTTTTTCCAATAGCTAAAAGCTCACTTAATAATGGGAATAATATCTTGGCTGTCCAAGTGCACAATATTTCCATAGCTTCATCAGATCTTTCATCTTTAATCTTTTTATTAGCCGGCATTGTTGATAATTCTAAGAATTATCAACCGGTACCGATCTGGTTTAAGGATGTGTTTAAATCATCTAACTTACCAATTTTTGTAATCAATACCGGTGGGCAGGCTATTGTGGATGACCCAAAAATCACTGCAAATCTTGGTATCATTGACAATGGTGAAGGAATTCCAAATATACTGACTAAAAATTATAATGGCTACAATGGAAAAATAGGTATAGAGATTAGGGGAGCCTCTTCGATGGAATTCCCCAAAAAGAGCTATGGCTTTGAAACTCGTTTAGAAGATGGAGAAAACAATAATGTATCTCTTTTAGGCTTACCCAAAGAAAATGATTGGATCCTTTATGCGCCTTATTCTGACAAAAGTCTGATGCGTAACGTGCTTTCATTTCATATTGGCCGACTGACAGGAGAATATGCCACACGGACACGATGGTGCGAACTTATTATTGATGGCGATTATAGGGGAATATATGTTTTAATGGAAAAAATCAAGCGAGATAAAAATCGTGTGGATATTTCCAAAGTAGAAGCAAAAGATACGACAGGAATAGATTTAACGGGGGGGTATATTTTTTCTATAGATAGAAGAGAAGAAGGAGGTTGGCTATCACCTTATCATACTCAGCCGTTCTATCGCTATAGATATCCTAAATATAATGATATAGCACCTCAACAAAAAGCCTATTTAGAAAATCACATTACACAATTTGAGGGAGCGGTTGATACTTCAAGTAGTTCGGAGGGCTACGCAAGCTATATTGATATTCCTTCCTTTCTAAATTACTGGATCGCTACAGAAATATTTAAGCACCTTGATAATTATAAGTTCAGCTTTTTTATGTACAAAACCAGAGACGATAAAGGAGGAAAGATCCATTTTGGACCACTTTGGGATCTTAATCTGGCATATGGTAACTTTGACTCTTACCAAGACCCTGGTCCGGAAGGCTGGTCTTATGTCTGGGCAAAACTGCCTTATCTAAGACCTTCATGGATAATTAATCTATCGGAGGATCCCTATATTCAAGAGCAGATCATTTGCAGGTGGAATGAACTGAGGCAAGATAAGCTGAGGACATATAAATTATTTAATTTTATTGATGATAATGCTGCGCTACTTGAAGAAGCTCAAGTCAGGAATTTTAACAAATGGAAAATATTAGGTAAATATGTTTGGCCTAATAATTTTATAGGTCAAAGCTATGAAGAAGAAGTTAATTATCTGAAAACATGGTTATGCGATCGCTTAGCATGGATAGATGATAATATTACAGATTATTGCGATGTTTCAAGAACCTTAAGCGAAGGGGATTCTTTTATACCATCCGGGTATAAATTATATCAAAATTATCCTAATCCTTTCAATCCCACTACGACCATCTCCTATGATATTCCCAGTACCACATATGTCCGTGTAGATATTTTCGATCTTTTAGGAAATAGAGTTTCTACCCTCTTTAGTGGCTATCAAGAAGCTGGAAGCTATAGCATGAAATTCTCTTCGGGGGGCTTGACTTCGGGTGTATATTTTTATCGTTTAAGGACTGATAATTGGACTGAAACAAAGAAAATGCTCTATATAAAGTAAGCAATTAAACGAATAACTAATAAGATATAGATGTTGGACAGGAATCTCCTATGTTGGATTCTAGCCTGCGAAGCCAGTTTACTTAGATCTTTTTCTGTCACTACCAAGGGATTTTTATACTCTACTTCGCCTCAGTCCGGGCTGCCCAAACGATTGAGCAGAATGCAATGAGGTTTCGTAGAGCGAGTTTTTGCTTTCGAAAACTTATGAGAGATCCCGATTTCCGAATTATTCCGGCTTCCGGCTTCCGGCTTCAGATTTCTTGAATGTAAATCCACCGCTCAGTTTCCAGATCAAGACAAGTATCAGCGTATAAGCCAAGAGGATACCAAGGGTTATCCACCATCCTTTAACAATATTATCAGCAAAGAACATGGTCGGGAAGTTCATCATAACGAGCATGGGCAGCGCAGGAAGCAGAGTTACTGCTGAACCAACAATATTATCTTCTGCGATAGATGTTTTAAAATGCGGGTCCATTACTCGGATAAGTGTAAGCGAGGAGTTGATCGTTCCTGTCATTTCAGCAAAGACCGACACAAAACGTTCGAAATGATAATCTTTGTAGGCTCTATAGCTTGTCCAATACACAACTCCCAAAGTACCCGCAGCACCAAAGATCGATATCAGTAAAACGGAGAGCCAGTATTGTGATAGAATGGGAATGGAGATGGCTGCAATGGCCGCTACGACGAGATAATCAATTGCGACACCCGAGACACGGTTCATAAGCCCCTCGTCGATCATATAGCTTTTATTGATCTTATCCAAAAACCAACGAGTCAGGAAAGATAACAACAAGGCGACGACAAAATGGAAGGACCAGAGTGTATTTGCCAGATCGCCGGGTAAGACACCAGCCAGAAGTTTTGTGACCCAAAAAGTAGCTAAATAAACTAAACCCACCATAGCTAATTGGAAGGACATAGAATCAATGGCTTCCTGTGCCATGGTTAATTTACCGGCATGACTTTTTTCATGTTCATCCAGATGGATAATTCCTGTCCGAACATCATGAGAAACTTCATCCAGACTTTTGATGGTAGTCAGTTTGCGCTTCTTGATACCATAACGGATCAAAGCTATACCGCCGAAGAAGGCAAAAAGATAGCCGATAGCTGCAAAGGTTAAGCCAATTTCTCCGCCACCGATAAAGCCGTATTGTTCCCAGCCTTGACCGATAGAGTAGGCGAGTCCGGGACCCATACCGTAACCCATGGTCAAGAGTACACCAATACCCGGGAAAAGATTTGGACGGATGGTATAGATTAGTATAAAAGCGATCAATAGCCCTACTGTCGCCTGAGTCATATAACTTAAAATGGAGATCATAGCTTTTGAATAAGCGTGTTTACCTGTTTTGCTTCTGCCTTTGCGCAAACCCATAGTAACAAAGGTAATGGCCAATAAATGATAAACATAAATTCCCAATCGGCTACTATCTAAAGGAATAAAAGCAAAGCCGGTAAGGCCGAGAGCACGCCAGATAGCGCCAAGGATCTGTGGCCCAAGAATGAGAGCGGCAAATCCGGCAAGAATATTATTGGGAATTAGAAATTTTCTAAAGAAAGGCACATAGCGACGCAATAGAGTTCCTATAACAAGAAAGAAGCTAAGATAGGAAAAATCTAGTACTACTTCTTTTAAATCGATAGCAAAATTCCAAGGTGTCATTTTTTTCTCCTGTGTTAAAATGAGCAAGCTATTATCATTGCTGGGCAATATAGGGATATTGGAATAATAAAAACAAGAGGAAACATTTTATGTGTTTTTGTAAAAAATGGTGAAAAAATGTGACGAGTAAGATATTTTTTTACTCTCCATACTTAGGTTTTGGAACAAAATTTCTCAGTTCAAAAGCCACTGAAAATATTTTTCCGATCTGAGGTACTTAGAAAAAAACACCTTTCATTAAAGCATTATTCGCCCTAAATTCTTGAAAATTATGAGGAAAGCTTAAATGAAAAAAGATGTTAACAAAATAGTAAATACGCCCTGGCGAAAAACAGCAACAGCAATATATAAAAAATCTGTCGATGGCAGGATATATGGTACCTTTGAAGTCGAAATGGATGCTGTTCTTGACTATATCAAAAAACACAAAGCTAAAGGAACACGGATTACTATTACCCAAATAACAATGGCTGCATTTGCTCGTGTTATTGCTCTCGATATCCCTGATGTGAATGTTTATGTAAAGCGTGGAAATATTGTTGCCAGAGACAATGTGGGCATTTACACTTCCGTTATCAAAAAAGAAAGCAAGCAAATGACCGGTTTTGTAGTCAGAAATATTGAAGATAAAACCATATTCGATATTAGCAAAGAAATGGAAGCAAGAGTTAGTAAATCTAAAGAAGCCGACCATGAAGAAGGTGTGGCTCAGTCCAAGAATATTCTTGCTAAGATTCCATGGCCTTTACGAAATTTCGTTCTTAATTTTGTTCGTTGGTGGCATATTAAACTAGGTAAGGAATTAAAGTCATTCAATATTTATAATGACAGTTTTGGTTCAGCTATGATAACAAATATCGGTCACCACGATCTGCAATTTGGTTTTCCTGCTTTGTTGCCTATTGCAAATATTCCTGTTATTGTAGCCTTGGGTAAAATAGAAGAAAAACCCGTTGTTCGTAATGGAGAGATCGTGATCCGTAAGATAATGCCTTTGAGTGCAACCTTGGACCACAGGATCTTTGATGGCTCACAGGGTGGCATTCTTGCTACAGCTGCAAAACGATATCTTGAAGACCCGGTCTGTCTTGAAACGCCTGCCAGTAAGGTAATGAATAATGAATAACTAATAGCTAATAACTTTTGAGGGGGTTAATTAGTTTAAGATTTTTTTGGGCGAAATAGCTTAATAATCTTCTATCGGGCAAGACAATGCCTTATCTCTACAAAAATTTCTTATACATTTTCTCCGATTCCGCAGGCGCTCACCTTGTCTATGGATGTCCGTGTTTATATTCAACCGCTTTGCGGTTGAAGAATCCTTAATTCTTCTTAGGGTTCACGATTCACGGTTTAGGGTTTTTTCTGTTCAAGCACTCCGTGCTTGTGTCTTTTGGGTGGGAATCCTTTTGCTATTTCTGTACAAGCTTTCTGCGGTTGAAACTGTTCTTTCGCAAATCACATATTGGTGTTTTTAACTTTCGAAGCCTTCTTGTCGACCGTAGGCCTGATTTTTTCGGGATCTGGGATGAAGCGAAGTTGGTGGCGTAGGAGGTCGTCATTCTGAAATCGAGGCTTATTAACTATTCGTTATTAGTTTTTATATGCGTTTTGCCCTGTAGTTCAGAAGGATATTTATCAGTAATAAAGCCAAAAGTATCCCAATTACATTTGCGATCCAATCGGCAAGATCTGAAGCTCTGCCGGGCGAATATTGTTGAAAGAATTCAGATACACAGGCATGAAGAAAGGTGAAGATAAAGGCTTGTGATTTGTAATAAACCGGCGAATTTTCAATTTGTTTAAAACTCAGAGCCAAGGCGATCATGAGGATAAAGTAAGACAAAGAATGCCAGAGTTTATCTATGGCAAATATTTTATGACTTGGAAATGAGTCGCTGGGTAGTAGAATAAAAACCATTAGAAGAGTCGAATATACCAGAGTGAGTGTAGCAAAGAAGAAAAAGCGACCTTTTCTCATTTAAAGACCTCATCTTTTTTTAGGATTTCAGGAATGTTTTCGAGAATATCTGTAGCGATCATAGTTCTGTTTCCCAGTTGCTCGGCCGCTGCTTGTCCGGCTGTGCCATGATAATAGGCGGCAATAAGGACTGCATCTTCTGCCTTGTGTCCTTGAGCGGTAAATGAAGCAATTAAGCCGGCAAGCAGATCACCGCTTCCAGCGGTGGCCATGCCAGGTGCGCCGGTCGGGTGGATAAACACCCGCCCGGAAGGCAGCGCTGTGAGGCTGGTGCTTCCTTTTAAATGGACTATAGATCCGGTTTCAAGCGCTAGCTCTAATGCGCGCGCTATGGGATCTTCTGAAATTTTATCCAGGGATATGTTCATTAAGCGGGCAAATTCCCCCGTGTGCGGAGTGAGTATAAGTCCCGCTTTATTCTTTTTTAAAATGCCTTTATCTGCAAAATATAAGCCGTCCGCATCCAACACGAGGGGAATACTTGCTTGAGCAATAAGCGCGCGGACCAATTCACCGCTGGCGGGCATGCGACCCAGTCCCGGTCCCAAAACCATAGCTTTGCTTTTCTCCTGAAGCGCTACGATCTTGTCAAGATCTGCAAGCGTCAGGATCTTTGGGTCTTTGCCTTCAGTGACAATGGCTTCGACCAAGTGCTTCAGGAGAATATCTTTGACTTTCCCGGGCACATAAGCACGAAGCATGCCCGCACCGCCTCGCAGGGCTGCCAGTGACGCCAGCGTCACCGCACCTGGCATGGCGGCCGAGCCACCGATGCATAAAACTTGTCCGGCAGAAAATTTATGGCCCGTAATTTTAAGGGGATGAAGTTTTTCTTTGATAAGATCATGATCGCACAATGATATCTTGGGATCAGCTAATTCTAAAGATTCTTGGGGATAATCAAGTTTTACCAAGCTGACTTTTCCGCAATAGGCTTTAGCTTCTTGCAGAAAATTACCCGATTTGTAAAATCCCATAGTAAGAGTTTCATGCGCTTTGAGTGCGGGACCCAATAGTTTTCCCGATGTTCCACTTATTCCTGAAGGAATATCAACAGCTATTAGGTACTGATCTTTCTGAAGGTCTTTGAGGTATTGCAAATAATCTTTAAATTTTCCTTCAATGGGTCTATCCAGCCCTGTACCGAAAATCGCATCTATCCAGCAGGAAGCAGGATCCTCTGATAATTTTAATGTCTCCAAATCATCAATTTCCCTTATAAAATCTACAGAGATCTTCTCTGGATCAATTTGATCAAAAAAGTGTTTTGCATCTCCTTTGATCATCTCGGGTGGAGCAAAAGAGATAAGGTAGATGTTTTTAAAACCTGCTTTTGCTAATTCCAGAGCAGCAACATACCCATCTCCACCATTATTACCGCCACCACAAAAGATCCTTATTTGCTTGAGTGAATGCTTTTTACATGCTTTGGCAGCTGCTTTTGCAACAGCCTTCCCTGCAGTATGCATTAGATCTGTACCATTGAGACCTTTTTTAACAATTGCATCGTGATCTATTATTTGAGCTGATCTTGCTGTAACAACTTGTTTCATCCATTGGACTCCAAGTGGTCAATAACAGTCAAAATCTCAGCAAATGATGCAACTTCAAAATCACCCCCATGGTTCTGAGTATCAAAAATATCACCATATCGAGCAAAAACTGTTTTCATACCAATATTTTTAGCGCCTGTCATATCGCGTTCTGCCCAATCACCTACCATTATACTTTCCTCCGGGGAAACCCCCAGCTGTTCCAAAGCCATTCTAAATGGTTTGGGCGAAGGTTTAAATTCACCGCTATCGGAATTAGTGACCACCACATCAAAAAGATGATGAAAATTTAATTTATATAATCTTAACCAGGCTTCTCGACCGGGAGCATCGGAAACTACAGCCAATTTTATCCCGCGCTTGATCAAAGAGATCAATGTTGCGTAAACGCCCGGGTAGGGAACTAAAGCTGCTTCTCTTGCAGATTTATAAGCAATAATTGCAGCTGCAAGATATTTGTAATTCAGTTTACCGGTGACTTCAAGGATTACATCGTTAAATACCTTTTGATATTCCCAACCTTTTTCTTCGTAAATTTCAAAAACTCTGGAGAATATCCAGTCTTCATCGGCCATCATTCCAGCTTCTAGCAAACCTTTGGCTGCGCCACGAATAGCTTCTTTTTTTAATCTGGAGAAATCAACCAGAGTGTTGTCTAGATCAAATATAACTGCTTTTACCATGCTTGAATATACAATTAAATAGTCTAGCTAGCAAAAAAAAGTAAAAATAAAGCCCAAGCATTGATTCAGTGTATTAAGCACATAGACAGGGAGATGAAAAAATGACCCTCGCGAGCTTAATCTTTTGCTAAAAGTTCCGACTTCTGCTTCTGGCTTCTGAAATTTTTTAGCTCAAACTCACGCAAAAAAATACTTCTCTTTTTTTAAAAAATCCTTATATTTCTATTAAGAAGCAAAAATAACAGGTAAAGATATGAAAAGCCTCATATTTAGAATATTATTCTTTTCTTTGTTTGTCTTAATGCTTTCCTGTCAAAAAGATCAGGAAACTATTCATCTCCATTATTTGGGGCATTCTTCAGTGTTTATAGACTTTAACCATGAGGTTTCTGTTCTCTGCGATTATGGTGAAGAAAACGCTTATCTTGATTGGGGTTGGGATAGTCCGGTTTATAGCACTGATGTGGAAGCTGATATTTTAAGCTATTCAAATTTTCGCCCGGATCATTACGATCCTCTCCGTGTTGACAATTTTAAGTCGCTTACTTTAAGTGGTAAGATCGATACTTCCATTGGGGATTTGCATATTTATTCTATAGTTTCATCAGAAACAGATACCACTTGTAAGGATAACTATTCTTTTCTTTTTGAATATCATGGCATGAAAGTTTTACATCTTGGCGACTGCCAGGCTGATATTGTAGCGAGTAAAGATCCCGCCTATGCCGAAGTGATCAGACATCGCTATCCCGAGGACTGTGATATAGTCATTTTACCTTTAGAGAAAATTCGACGATATACAGATCATGCGCTTAAGTTTACACAGATTCTTTCCCCAAGAACAGTTCTTCCGACGCATTACTGGAGCGAAAGAAGCAAGAATGATTATATAAAGCTTGTTAAAGAGCAGGGGCTTGATGGTAAAAAGATTCGATATAAAAAGCAAAAAAATGGAAAATACGCATACAGACAATCTGAATCCCAATCATTGATCCTTCTCAATTTATATCCCAGTGAAATTAAAAGCAGGTGATGATATAAAAAGATATCCGCCAGAACGACTTGCGATTTTAAAAAAAGATTTTTAATAAGAAGCTAAAGAAATCATAAAACTGTTTTAAATTAGCTTAACTTTTATAGTGTTTTATCATCCAAAAATAAAGAGGTAATGATGAATTTGAAGAAAAAGTTAGTTATGGTGGGCCTGGGTCTTTTGGTTTTAGTGGGAAGTGCTTTTGCTCACTGCGAAATACCTTGTGGTATCTATGGTGATCAAGCTAGAGTTGATCTTATTCGTGAACATGTTACAACAGTCGAAAAATCCATGGATATGATCGATAAACTTTCTAAGGAAAAAACCCCGGATTACAACCAGCTTGTACGTTGGGTTAATAATAAAGAAATACATGCTACTATGATTCAGGATATTATTACGCAATATTTTATGTTTCAGCGTATTAAACCTGCAAAGATTAGTGATAATGAGGCTTATGCAGAGTATATCAAGAAACTTGAGCTGCTTCACCGAATTTCCGTTTCAGCCATGAAAGCAAAGCAAGGGACCGAAAAATCTAATACAGAAGATATTTTACGGGATCTGAAAGCATTTGAAGCCATGTATTTTGAAGAACATGATCATTAGATAAAATCGATAAGATAAATAATAATTAGGCGGAGTAGAGACGCAACAATATTGCGTCTCTTATTTTTTTTGATAGAAAGATTTAACGTATTATAAAAAAGGCTCCATTTAGGAGCCCTTTAAATTTATACTTATTCTTTATTTAGAAAGAAAGATCTTTGCCTTGGATCAAACGTTCGCGTTCGGGATTGATCATGGCTATCCATTGTTTGTCACTACGACCTTTATTAAAAGCGTTGATAGCATTTTGTTTGTCGCCCAGTTTTGCATAAGCAACGCCAAGTTCAAACCAGCCACCACCAAAAGTAGATCTTACGGTTGTAACTTGTCTTGCCACTTCCAAAGCCTTGCCATATTCGCCGGATCGATTGTATGCAAAAGCTAAACGGTAGTTAGTTCTATAAGCTTTTGAAGGATTAGAGATCAGCTTTGCAGCTTCAGATAGTTGAACAATAGCTTCCGAATAACGTTCTTGGTTACTTAATAATTCACCATAAGTCTCGCGAGCTGCAGCAGAGTTAGGATCCAAATCTACAGATTTTTTAAGATTGATCTCTGCTTTTTTCATTTGATTCAATGAAAGATAAACCTGTCCAAGTGTCGTATATGCTTTAGCGTATGTCGGCTCAATTCTAATGGCTTCTAAGAGTGCCTTTTCAGCCTTTGCATATTGTTTTGTACGACGATAGGTTGATCCCAGGTTGTACCAGGCGGAGCGAGAATCAGGATCATATTCAACTGCTTTTTCCATGTTTTCTATAGCAGCGGTAATATCTCCTTGCTTCAACTTAATATAGCCTAAAAGTTCATAGGCCGTACCAAAATCAGGATTAATACGGAGGGCAGTACGAGTTTTACGTTCTGCGGTGAGCATATCGTTCATACGCATTGCGCCTTGGGCTTCTTGCAATATTTTACCGGCAAGAATATTTTTGGCTTTAGCGTATTTATCAACAGTGGGGGCAAGAATACTTGCTTTGTCAAAATTATCACGCGCTGCATCATAATCATCTTCTTGAATAGCCACAAAACCGAGTCTGTAATAGATCTCTGCAATAGTGGGATTAGCAATAATTATTTCATTGTAAATACGTTTTGCAGTATCATAATTTTGTGAATCAACTTCGCGCTGTGCATCTTTTACCTGATTGATAAGATCGCGCAGTTCATCAAATTTATCGCGATAACTCTGTTCTGAAGGGCTATGTTCGATAGCTTCACGAACAAGAGATTGTGCCTCGGTAAGATTACCATACATTAATTCAATGTTATGGTAAGCATAAAGAGCGGGAGCGAAAGTAGAATCTTGTGCCAGAACTTCATCAAGTAAAAGCTGGGCAGAAGCCGCGTCAAATTCTGAAATAAGTTGTGTTGCTTGATCAACCTTTTGCTGGTAAGCTTCATTATCTTGTGCCATCAATATTGAAAATGCCAAAGTAAAGCAAAGGGTCAATATCAAAACTTTCTTAAGGTTCATATCGTTTCCTTTCATGTTGGTGTTTAGTTACACCCGACTAGAGTACCCAGGGCGGGGGTTGAACCCGCACAACCATTACAGTTACATGGCCCTCAACCATGCGCGTCTGCCAATTCCGCCACCTGGGCATAAAAACATGCTAATATATGCACGTTACATTTTAATTCAAAATTTTTTTATTCACTTTCAGGTTCAACCGGAGAAGTGGGTTGTTCCACCTCAACATTGCTTGGCATTGGTAGTCCGGAAGCTTGTGTTGCTACTTGTTTGCCGGCTTGTTTTTGTACAACAGAACTTGCATTGGCATTGTTTCTGTTTGTAACGACAAGATTGATGGCCATGATCAGGACAAAAAATCCTATGCCGGACCATTTTGTGAATTTCGATAAAAACGTTGCTGCTGAACGACCGCCAAGAACAGATGAGGAGCCTGTCATAGCTGCCATACCGTCACCTTTTGATGACTGCATAAGTACAGAGAGTACCAAAAGAATAGAGACGATGATCAGTAGAATTACGAGTAAGGTATACATTCTATTTTCCTTTATTAACTAAGTTTATTGCCAGTTTCGATCATTGAATAGAAATCTTCAACTTTTAAACTGGCGCCACCGATCAGCAGACCATCAATATCATTTTCAGATAAGAGGGCTTCAGCATTTGCTGGTTTGGCTGATCCACCGTAAAGGATTTGTACCTTATCGGCTGTTGCGGCATCATATTTGTTTTCAAGAATCTTCCGAATGAAACGATGAATACTCTGTGCTTGTTCCGGACTTGCTGTCAATCCGGTTCCAATAGCCCAAACAGGTTCGTAAGCAAGGACAAGTTTAAGAAGCTCTTCTTTGCTTAGGTCGGTAAGTGCTCCCAAAATTTGGGTTTCAATAACTTTTTCGGTATCTCCTGCTTCGCGCTGGTCTTTGGTTTCACCAATACATACCACTGGAGTTAAATTGTTTTTTAAAGCTTGTTTGGTTTTAAGGTTTACACCTTCATCTGTTTCATTAAAATACTGACGGCGTTCGGAGTGTCCCAAAATGACATGTGAGCATTTTGCATCCAGAAGCATTTCAGCTGAAATAGCCCCGGTATAAGCTCCACGGTCGGCAATGCACATATTCTGTGCAGCAATGTGAACCGGAGTGTCGCCTAAAATATCTGCCATTGCAGGTATAGAAGTAAAAGAGGGGCTTAAAAGGATCTCTACTTTGTGACCCTCAAGTCCTTTTGCTTTGAATGCACGACAGAATTCTTCAGTCTGAGATGCTGTGTGATTCATTTTCCAGTTTCCGGCAATAAATAATTTACGCATATGTATAATTTCCTTTATTCTGATTATTTGCAGTCACAGTTTGGGCAGCATTTTTCGCTGATCTCAGCAACGGCTGGTAATGTTAGTCCAGATATTAATTCCAAGGAGGCACCACCACCGGTCGATACATGCGATATGCGATCGGAATAACCAAGTTTTTTAACAGCAGCAGCAGAATCACCACCACCTACCAATGAAATAGCACCTTTATCGCTGGCATTGGCTACTGCAGAACAGATAGCTTCGGTACCTACAGCAAAGTTTGGCATTTCAAAAACACCCATGGGACCATTCCAAAGAATAGTTTTGCTCTTAGAAATAATCTCAGAGAAAAGTTTAACGGTACGAGGACCAATATCTAAACCGATCTGATCCGCCGGCATGGCATCAACATCAACAATACTTGACGCTGCTTCGTTCTTAAACTCAGAGGCAATAACCACGTCAACAGGCAAAAGGAAATTGACTTTGGAGTCTTTAGCGGCTTCCAGGATCTCTTTTGCAAGTTCAACTTTATCTTCTTCAAGGAGTGACTTGCCGATCTCGTAGCCCATGGCTTTATAAAAAGTAAAGATCATGCCACCACCAACAATAAGATTATCGACTTTGTCCATCAAATGACGGATGGTGTCAATTTTACCGCTGATCTTAGCGCCACCAAGAATAGCAGTGTAAGGGCGGACAGGCGCATCGAGTTTATCTTTAAGATAGATCAATTCTTTTTCAAGAAGAAGACCGGAAACAGCTTTGTCAAAATGTTTTGCAACGCCTACGGTTGAAGCGTGTGCACGGTGAGATGTACCAAAAGCATCATTAACATAAGCATCAGCGTATTTAGCGATCTTAGCTGAGAATTCTTCATCGTTCTTTTTTTCTTCTTTATAAAAACGGAGGTTTTCAAGAAGCAAAACTTCTCCGGGTTTTAAATTTTCCGCCAGTTCTGCAGCTTCTTTTCCAATACAGTCGGGAGCGAACTTTACATTAACACCCAGTAATTCACCTAAGCGTTTTTGAACTGGTTTCAGAGAAAAGGATTCTTCATAACCAGTGCCTTTGGGACGGCCCAAATGACTCATAGCGATAACTGAACCGCCATCACTCAGAACTTTTTTTATAGTGGGTAAAGATGAAACAATACGGAAATCATTTGTGATATTTCCCTCTGCATCAACAGGTACATTAAAATCTACACGGATCAGAACCCGCTGCTTTGAAAAATTAACATCGTTTACGGTCAGTCGTGACATATTAGTCCTCCTTTTGTATTAGCTTGGAAATATAATACTTATTTAGAAAAAAAGAAGTTTTTTTTACAATAGATAGCCGATGAATTTTAAATCCGGCTATTAAAGTATAAAGAGATGATTTCTAAGAAGTCTTTGTATCAGCTAGCGCTATCAGATTTGCGAGAGAAAACTTCTTTTGTCAATGCAAATATTCTTGTTTATAAGGGCCTTTTAACTAACTATTGCTTGTTTGAATCAAAAACGACACATATCGTCAGATAAAAAGGGTGCATATAATTTCCATGTGTCTTCCGGTTTTAAATATGCGATGCTCTTGAATTTTGATTGATATTTTTGATTTTCTGATTTGTTTTGTATTTCCTTGAAATAGTTTTTAAATTACCATGATGTAGTTAAAAAAAAGGAATTCTCATTAAAGGAATAATTATGGAAGTCAAACATCAAATGATCGGATCAACTCTGTTGTATAAATATCAAGATCCTGTTTTTAATGAAATTGGTATTATTAATTATAAGCGTCAACTGGCTATCCTGATCGATAAATATAATGTTAAAGACATTATTCTCGATGTTGAAAAAGTTAAGATCGTTGATAACAATGGTCTCTCTGCTATTATGTTTGCTCGCCGCTATACAGTTGCTAATGGAAATACATGCTATTTGGTTATGCCCCGCCCGAAATTGCAAAGTCTGCTTAAAACAGCCAAATTAACTAAATCTTTTGAGATATTTAAAAGAAAAGAAGAATATCAGCCTTTTTTAAAGAATCTTGTAGAGCTTGCAGATAAAGAAAGAGCTGAAAAAGAAGCTGAAAAAGCAAGAAAAGCTGAAGAGATCCGCAAGCAAAAAGAAGAAGCAAAGAAAAAAGCTGCTGAAAATAAAGAAAACGCGAATAAAGAAAAGAACCATAATAATAACAATGGGGAATCAAAATCTAAAAAACGGGTGTTAAAAAAGAAAAATAATCCTGATGTCTAAGAGAGTTTTCTCACTAAGATTTTAATAATTAAACAAACTAAAAATTTATTAAATAAAAAAAAACTCAGTAAATACAAATGT
>CAZNFT010000042.1:0-15473 GCA_964572745.1 uncultured bacterium | reverse complement strand
AAAAGTTTGAGCCAAACTCATGTGAAAAGTTTGAGCCAAACTCTCTCTACTTCATCTTTCGACTCCTACATTATTCCGGCTTCCGGCACACCTTCGTCCCGAAAGATCGGTACTTCGGTGCTTCTTCAACTTCTGATCTTTGATTACTGTTTGGTATTTTAATCATTATAGTTTAAATTCGAGTCTAAAAATCAGGAGAACGCATGGATTGGGATATTGTCATTGGTCTTGAAGTACACGCACAGTTAAACACTGAAACAAAAGCCTTTTGCTCTTGCAAAGTTAATTACGGGGATGCACCCAACACAAATGTATGCCCTAATTGTCTGGCTTATCCGGGCTCTTTACCTGTGCTAAATAAAGAATTAGTTAATTCAGCAATTAAACTGGGACTTGCCACAAATTGCAAGATCCGTTCTTTAAGCACTTTTTCCCGGAAAAACTATTTTTATCCCGATCTGCCCAAGGCTTATCAAATTACTCAAGCTGACGATCCTATTTGCTATGAGGGCTATATAGATATTAATGTCGATGATAATGAAAAACGCATTGGCATTACGCGTATTCACATGGAAGAAGATGCAGGTAAATCCATTCACAGCGAAGAAGGCACTCTTGTGGACCTTAATCGTTGCGGAACCGCTCTTCTTGAAATAGTATCTGAACCTGATATTTCTTCTCCTCAAGAAGCTTATGCTTATTTAACCACTTTAAAACAAATTGTACGCTACACACATGTTTCCAACTGCAATATGGAAGAAGGTTCCATGCGTTGCGATGCAAATATTTCGCTCAAACCCAAGGGACAAAAAGAATTGGGCACCCGTACCGAGCTCAAGAATATGAATTCTTTCAAGAATGTAGAAAGAGCCTTGATATACGAAATAAACCGCCAGCAAGAAGTCCTTGAAGCAGGCGGAAGCATCACTCAACAAACACTTCTTTGGGATGAACAAAGTGGAAAAACCAAAGTCATGCGTGGAAAAGAGAATTCTCATGATTATCGCTATTTTCCCGAACCCGATCTTTCTCCCGTATCTGTTGATAATAACTGGATAGAAAGAATACGTAAGGATCTGCCTGAATTACCTTTTGATAGAAGGGGACGTTTTATGGACTCATTCGGCTTTTCAAAAACCGATGCCTCTGTTCTTACATCAGAAAAGGAAATCGCTGATTATTTTGAAGAAACGCTCAAATATTTCAATGGTCCCAAACTTGTTTTTAACTGGCTGCGTAATGAGGTCCTAAGAGTTCTTGTTGATACAGGAAAAAATATTGAAAATTCTCCCATTTCACCTCAAGCTCTTGCTGAGCTTCTCAACTTTCTTGATAAAAAAAAGATCACTGCTCAAACAGGCAAAGTTGTGATAGATGACATGGCTGTTAGCGGAAAATCCGCAAAAATTATTATTGAAGAAAAAGGTCTGAAACAAATTTCAGATTCTTCGGCTTTAGAAGCGATGATCGATGAAGTCTTGAGCAAACATCAGGATAATGTCAAACGTTTTCAGGAAGGCGAAGAAAAATTAATGGGCTTTTTTATTGGTCAGATCATGCGTATGAGCAAAGGCAAGGCCGACCCAGCCCTGGCACGGGAGATTCTCCTTAATAAACTTGGATAAACTATGAGTCATTTACTTTGTGTTGATATTGGCAATACTCATATTGTTCTTGCTCTGATGCAAAATGAAAATTTGCTGGCAAGTACGCGCATCCCTTCTACCCCACTTTTAAGCGACAAAGATTATCGTGACGCTATCGAAGATATTCTTATATCTCTTTCTTTAGGCAAGAATGAGATCAGCGGTAGCGTTATTTCCTCTGTGGTCCCAAGATTAAGCAAACCTCTGGAAAGAGTCTGTACTGCATTGTTCAATGATCCGGCACTTATTATTGATTATACTTTAGCCATAGACCTGAAGATAAAATACGCTGATCCTTCTGAGGTGGGAGCTGACAGAATTTGCAATGCCCTTGGCGCAAAAAACCGCTATCCTTCTCCTTTAATTGTGGTGGATATGGGAACTGCTACCAGCTTTGATATCGTTTCCAGGAATAATGAATATCTGGGTGGTGTGATTATGCCGGGACTTGAAACGGCAGGACGCGATCTTTTTGAACGTGCTGCAAAATTACCTAAGGTCAGCTTTGAGTTTCCAAAGAAAGTTGTTGGCAAAAATACCCGCGAAAGCATGCAGGCCGGATTAATGTGGGGCACTGTCGATCAAATTGATGGAATGATCAAACGTATTTCAGATGAATGGGGCGAAAAAGATATTACAGTCATTGCAACCGGAGGTCTTTCAGAGGTGATCGCCGAGCATTCTTTCTATATTAAGGAAGTAAATAAAACATTGACCCTTTTAGGCATGATAGATATTTTCAAACAAGTCAGGAGAAAAACATGAAAAAACTTATTTTGATCCTTCTTGTTTCATTAAGCTTTTTATCAGCTGCCTCCTATGAATCCATGGGCGCTGTAAAAAAAGTTTATGCCTTTGACTTAAGAATGACCGACTACGGCGCAAGCTTTGGGGGGAAGATGCAATGGCGCCTGATGAGAAATCTTCACGGCGGTGCAACAGCAAGCTGGACATTTGTCAGCAGTGGAAAAGAATATACCAGCACATATTATATCCCCGGTTACGGTGAACAAACAATGAAGTACAATACCATACATCTGGATTTTATAAAAGCCGGTGTTTTTATTAAAAAGCATTTTTTTACTACGCAACTTGATAACAGTTTTGCTCCATATATGTCTATCCAGGCTGGTCCCGTTCTTGCTATAGATACAGATAACGATCCCTGGGCAAATATTACACGCTATAAAGATGCTGAATTTTACATGGGATTTTACTCTCATTTCCATCTGGGTATAGATTTCATGATGGAAAGAAGATCTTCCCTGGGTATTGCCCTAGGTTATGAGATCAACAAATTTTCTCAGCCGGTTGATGAAGAATATCAAAAGACTTCCTGGAATGGCGCAGCAATTATCCTGAATTACGGACGGTATTTTTAATGGCTCACGAACAATTTTTCTACTCCCCGGAAATAGATGGAAACATTATCACAATTGAAGCAACCGAGCATCAACATCTCTCCCGAGTTATGCGGAAAAATGTGGATGACCTGATATGGATCTCGAATGGAAAAGGTATATCATACGAAGCCAAAATAATATCAATAGACAAAAACTCCACCCAAGCAAAGATCATTCAAAAACATCCCGGCTTTGGCGAACCTAAGAATAAAGTATCTCTCGCAGTCGGACTAATTAAAGCCTCGCATTGGGAGATCATGCTGGAAAAAGCAGTGGAACTGGGTGTGTATGATATTTATCCTTTGCTAACACAATATACCGTCGTTAAACAATTAAAACGTGAACGCAGCGAGAAGATCATTCTTTCGGCATTAAAGCAGTCCGGACGCTCCCGCCTACCAATTTTGCATGATCCTCTCCCCTTCGATAAATTTATTCGAAAAAAAACTCAGGCCACCACTTATATCTGCGACAATCAGGATAATTACCCACAATTGACAGCAGATGTTGATATGTCAGATTATCTTGTACTTGTCGGCCCTGAAGGCGGATTTCATCCCGATGAAGTTGCTCTCGCCATTCAGCACTCTGCACATCCCGTACTTTTGACAAATCGACGCCTGAGAACAGAAACGGCTTGTTTAGCGGCCTTATCTCTCTTGGTACGGTGAACACTAGGCTAAAACTTGAGCTCAAGGAAGCTACTGTTTACCGATTGCTGAATAATTGGCGCTGTGATCGCAAGCGCTAAAGTTTCAATACAGAGCGTTAATGCCATGAACAAATACATCGTGCTCTTTGCTGATTTGTGTTATATTGAAACGGGCTTTGTCAACTTTTTGTTAGATTCTTTACTTACTGAATACTATAAAGGATAGTTTTATGAAAATTGAATTAAGATATTTTAGCGGCACAGGCAATTCTTGGACACTTTTAAATACGACGAAAGAAATATTTGAAGAAGCCGGTCATCATGTTTGCATAAAGCAATTAGACTCAAAAGAGCAAGATTTAAAAGCTGATCTCATCGGTTTTGCTTTCCCAACTTATGCTTTTGGTATTCCTCATGTGGTCAGGGATTATCTTTCTTCGCTCAAAATATTTGAGAATAAACAAAAGGTCTTTGTTATAATTACAGCGGGTGCCGTCAAAGGAGCTTGCTCATCCACAAAGGTTTTTGAGAAACTGCTCTCGAAAAAAAATGCAGAAGTCGTTTTCTCCGATGTCATCAAAATGCCAAATAACTGGATTCCCTTTTCCGAAACAGCCAGCGCAGAAGAAAACAAAATTATTGTCCAAGATGCTAAGGCACGGGTAAGAGAAATTGCCAAAACTATTCTTGCTGAAGAAAAGGAAAAATTTGACCTTAAACAAATTTCCAGACCTCTAAGATTCTTAGGAACTACGGTAAATGTACTCTTCAGACTCGCTGGCCTTAAATTTTTAAAAGGAATTTTCAATGTCTATGATTCCTGTGACGGCTGCGGTCTTTGCGCACAAACTTGCCCCACCAAGTCCATTGAAATGCAAAATGGCAAACCCATCTGGACAGGTGATTGTGAACAATGCATGCGCTGCGTTCATATCTGTCCCCAGCAAGCTATTTATCAAAAAATGGGTGGGCACACAAAAGGCAAAGACAGATATTTAGCACCTGATTTTGATCCTTTAAAACAATAAATTCTTTAAATGCAGAGATTAATTACACTATTCTCCCCAAATATTGCAGATATACACTGCTAAAATGAAAAAATAAATGAAAACAAGAAAAACCATCATCATACTAAGCATGATCGCAGCATTTTTTTCATCTTGCTGCCTGACTAAAGAAACAATAAAACCATTAAATGATTATGTTCATTGGCATCAAAGAATGGTGACATTCATCAATGAAAAGGACAGCATAAAAAATGGATCAGATATATTCTTTGGTAATTCTATTATCGAAGGTTTTGACCTTGATACTTTTTTCCCTGAACTTAAACCGGTGAACAGAGGAATTGTATCCGACCATGTCGATGGTATGATAACAAGAATGGATGTCTCTCTTGGCAAAGCTGACAGTGCCAGACTTTTTATTTTGATCGGGATCAATGATATCGGAGCAAAACGAAGCGAAAAAGAGATAAAGTATTTATACCGAACCATGGTCAAACAAATAGCTCAGGACTATAATTACGATATTTATCTGCATTCAATTCTCCCCACCTCTCCAAGATGGAAAAACTGTCCGCCTGAATTGATCCAGAGCATGAATATTTATATTGAAAAACTCGCAAAAAAACATAATATGACTTTTGTCAATATTTATCCCCTTTTCAAAGATGAGAGTTCTGACTACGCCAAAGATGAACTATTTAGAGACGGCCTTCATCCAAATCACGCCGGATACAACATTTGGGCAGATTATTTAAAGACGGTAATTAAGTAGGTCAACATAAAGCTGGAATTTTTACAGGCAAAGCATTTCGCTTCTAATCCATTCAGATATATATCTATAACAAAGTATTAAAAATATTTTGAAGCCATCATTATTTTTGTATATTATTTGAAGATATTTTTATAATTAAGCGACTTATGTAAACTTCCTATGCATAGAATTCATGAATTCAGCCAAGAACTAGAAGGTACTCACCCTATTATAAGCAAAATCGAAAAGGAATTAGACTATGAAAAAAATGCTCTTGATCATTTTCATTGCCTTATCAATTTTCAGCCTCCAAGCTCAAGAAACAAGATGGACAGTCGTTGATTGTGAGAACCCCGGAAAACTTTATCAAGAACAAGTTAACTACTTCTACGCTGATCGTAGATTAAAACAACGCCTAGGCAAATTGTGGCCAGGGACAAAGATCGAAGCACTTCAATTTAGCGAAGGATCTTATAATGTCCGATTTAACAATGGACAAATAGCATGGATATCCTATTTAAATATCAAGGAATCCAGGGAGATGGAAATAACAACAGATTGTAAAATGTATGCTGTTGACCTAAATAAAAAGATCCTGATGGACAAGGTTATTGCAAATCTTGAAAAGGGTGATATTGTTACTCGTACCGGCATGGGTGAAGAAGGTGAATTTTATGCTAAAACAAAAAACGGCAAACGAGGAGCCATATTTACCAACTATGCTGATCCCATAACTGATAAACTTGTTAAAGAATATAATCGCTCGGCAGAACATACATTTTATTTCAAAGAAGATCTTGATGAATTGATCTTAAATAAGAACGATAGCATACTTAGCAATATCCTAGGTGATCCCCACGCACTTATCTTTAATATTCTTCAGAAGACATGGTACTATCCTCAAATTGAAGTATTTCAAGACGGACTTCGCTACAAAGGAATTGTATTATCGGTAAAAAACAATATCGTCGATTCATATGAACTACAAGGAGAGGGCACATCCAGCTTTATTGACAAACTCCCCTTGTACCTGAGTTTCAAAAAGAATAATAAGTTAAACTTTATGGATAAAGTACCTGATATAAAGCTTTTTCATGGCATAAGAAAGCACCCGCTTGTTATTCGTATTTTGCTAAGGATCCTTCAATTTATTTTAATATTCATTGTATTCTCTCTTGCTCGTATTCTTGCATTTCAGATTTTTAAAATCCTTGCCCTCATTCGACTGCTTCCCAATCTTATTGTCAAACTACTTGGATTCCTTATCAATTTTTTGTTGAATTATGTGTATTTTATCTATATCATTTCACACCTCATTACAGAAGAATTTGGCTTTTCGGCGATAGTGATGGTCATAATGTTGGTCTTGGGTCATCGTAAAATAAATAATAGAATTAACTATCACCGTTGCCCTGAATGTCGACTTATGTGGACGGCAGTTGATAAAGGATCGGCCGTTGTAGGTAAAACACATAAGACAGAACATAAATCTAATACTCGTCTAACAAATCAGTACACAACTTACAGCGGTCAGCAAGTCAAAGAATATACACGATTTCATTGGCAAGAACGCATGACTGAAAAGCAAATTCAAGATCATCGTTATTGTAGTAATTGCGGATTTAGATGGAATGTTGAGCGAACTGAAACCGTTAATGGTCACGTTTAGAAAGTAATGAGTTATAACTTATACTGGCATTATCCTAATTCACATTAATTATACTGTGAGAGAATAGAAAAGCTACTCTCCGCTTTTTTATATAGTGTTACAAATAAGCTAATTATTGTTTTTAAGCTCCAAATTCTTGTTGTATATTTTTAATAAAGATGCCTCGATTTAAGCAACAAGCGCAAAACAAATAAATACTTTAAGGCTTAGGAGAAATTATGAGAACACTATGGAATTTAAAAAAACTGACAACTAAATTGTTGGTTTTTGCGTTCATTTTAACAGTAAGTTCTGCATTAATTGCTCAAGAAAATAAATCATCGGATTTAAAAGATTTTAAAGTTATTGTAGAAAAAACAGAAAAAGGACTAGAAATACAGGGTATCCAAGGAACCGCGTGGACCGATTTGTCGTTTCGCATAAATAATAATCGACCACAGGCAATTGATGAATACGGAATGACCAAATTGGACAAAAAATCTTCTGTAAATGACCCTAGTCTAACAGATTTGCTATTTACCATTACTAAAACTGAAGGCGGAATTGTCCTCAAAGGAATTAAAGGAACCGCATGGACCGATTTGAGTTTCGCTCTAGGAAAAAATGAAAAACAAACAATAAACCAATTTGGAATGTCAAAACCGGATTAAAACCCTTACTCACAAAATCGACCTTAAAATATTTATCTAGATACTGGCCGTCTCAATTCGAGACGGCTTTTTTTATATACTGTCACAAATAAGCTAATTATTGTTTTTAAGCTCTAAATTCATGTTGTATCTTTTTAGGAATTTAAATCTGCAGGAGAACATGAAAAAAAACGATATAACATATGACCAATAATGATGTATTTAGACGACTTCGTTACCTGTTTAACTATAGTGATCTCCAAATAATTGCAATTTTTAAATTAGCCGATTACGAAGTCAAGATAGCGGATGTGAGTAGGTGCTTAAGAAAAAAAGATGACCCTTTTTTAAAAGAAATGTCAGATAGAGAACTGGCCATTTTTCTCGACGGTTTAATCATTGAAACACGCGGAAAAAAAGAAGGTCCTCAGCCTGAACCGGAAAGTCGTTTGAGCAATAATATAATCCTTCGGAAACTAAAAATTGCTTTGAATTTGAAAACAGATGACATCTTGGATCTATTCGCTTCGATTGATAAAAACATAAGCAAACATGAGTTGAGTGCTTTTTTTCGTAATCCCAATCATAAATCCTATCGACCTTGCTTAGATCAGTACCTGAGAAATTTTTTGACTGCACTTCAAAAAAAATACAAAAACAAATTAGGTCAACATTCAATAAGTAGAACAAAGATCTGAATTTGGATCAATGAAAGGAAAACAAGCTTCAGAGTTTGACACAATGTTTACAAGAGCTCAAAAGCTTGCCATATACTTAGCTTCTACCTCCATTATAATAAAACTTAAAGCCAAATATCAAAAGCATATGTTTTATAAAAAAAAACAGAAAACTTAAAAAATCATATTGTTTCAGAATTCAATTGTCATTAGTTTAACTTTGCAATTGCCATTTGCAGGCAAAGTAAAAATAATGTAAAAAAAGAGAATAACTAAATTTGAGATAAAATAACCAATGCATATACCATTATTACAAGATATACTAATCCTTCTAGCCTTTTCTGTCCTTATAGTTTTTATATTGCAAAAACTAAAACTTCCCTCAATAATTGGTTTTTTATTGACCGGAATAATAATTGGTCCCTTTGGATTAAGTCTTATTAAGGCAGTAGAACAAGTAGAGCTTTTATCCGAAATTGGTGTAATCCTCTTATTGTTTGTGATTGGAATGGAATTGTCCATTAAACAATTAGCCTCGATCAAAAAAACTGTTTTTATAGCTGGTTTTTTACAAGTCGGCATAACCGTAGGTGTTGCAGCCCTTATTTATAATCTCTTGGGGAATTCATGGAATGAATCTGTATTTGTTGGCTTTCTGTTTTCTCTATCAAGTACAGCAATCGTTTTAAAAACATTACAAGACCGACAAGAGCTTTCCGCAACACATGCCAGAAATGCCTTGGCCATTTTAATTTTTCAGGACATTATCGTCGTGCCAATGATGCTTATTACTCCCATGATGGCAGGCGAATCGGCTAATATTGGCATGAGTATCCTCATGTTACTTTTAAAGTCCGGGGTCATTGTTGTAATCACCTATATCTCTGCGCGCTATATTATACCCAAGTTGATGTATGCAGTAGCTAAAACCAATAGTAAAGAACTTTTCCTATTGGTCACTATCACGCTTTGTTTTGCTATTGCTTTTCTTACATCAGCAATAGGATTATCACTGGCATTAGGTGCCTTTATTGCAGGTCTTATTGTATCAGAATCAGAATATAGTCATCAAGCCACCAGTATAATCCTTCCTTTTCGTGAGCTTTTTACAAGTTTCTTTTTTGTCTCTGTAGGTATGTTGCTAGACTTGAGTTTTTTTCTAAATAATATTCTGATCATCTTGCTTTTAGTACTTCTTGTATTCATCATTAAATCATCCATTGCGGCAATTGCGGTTGGGTTTCTTAAATATTCAACAAGAACTGCAATCTTAACAGGGCTGTCACTTTTCCAAATTGGTGAATTTGCTTTTATTCTTTCAAAAGTAGGTATTAAATACAATCTCTTAACTCCTGAAACCAACCAATACTTTTTATCCATTTCAATTGTGTCTATGATCTTAACTCCATTTGTTATTATTTTCTCAGAAAAGATCGCTGACATTTTAATAGACCTTTCAAAAAAGTTCGGACTAAAAAATGTCTTATCTTCAAATACTAAGATCAAGGAAATTTCTGAAGTCAATTTAGAAAATCATTTGATCATAATTGGATATGGAATTAATGGGAGCAATTTAGCAAAGGCAGCAAGAGCCAGCAATATTCCTTTTATCGTGATAGAGATGAATGCCGAAACAGTTAAGAAAGAAAGGGCAAAAGGCTTGCCTATAATATATGGTGACGCAACACAAGACCACATTCTTGAAACGGTGCATCTTTCAAACGCCAGAGCAGTTGTAGTTGCCATTGCCGGAAACTTTGCAATAAAAAGCATTATTAAAAAAATTCGTTCGAGCTCCGATTCATTGTATTTAGTCGTAAGGACCAGATATGTTGCCGAAACCTCTGAATTATTAGCCTTAGGTGCCGATGAAGTGATCCCTGAAGAATTTGAAACATCCATACAAATATTTGAACATATACTTCATAATTTTCTTGTGCCTGAAGACGATATTAGCCAACTCATTGAAAATGTCAGAGCAGACAATTACCAATTATTTAAAGCTGATCTAAAGCGTCCTAGAACCTATCGACCAAGTGACCTGGCTGATTTTAATATTACTTGTTTACGCATAAAATCGGACAGCAATAAGTTCTTGGGAAAACCCTTAAAGGAATTGGACTTAAGAGCTAAATATGGAATAAATATTTTGAGCATTAAAAGAAAAAATGAAATGTTGGAAAGTATATTACCTGAGGAAATACTAATGCAGGGCGACATTATATATATTCAAGGAAATCAGAGCAAAATAACACAGTTCCATAGACTGATAAACCAATAAAGATTTTGCACAAGAATATATATAAAATCTAATCAACTACTATCTTAAAACACAAAAGCTCCCATAATTCAAGACGGCTTTTTTTGTATAGCCGGAAATAAATTAGCTTAACAGTCAAACTCACAGCTCATTATTCTCATAGTTAGCTGAGGTAAAACAATAATTATTGTTTTAAACGCTCAATTCATTTTGTAACTTGTTTCAAGATTTGAATTTTAAATAAAAATGTGGGAATGATGGAAGTATCTATTAAGGCAAAGGGTTTTTATTCATCTCTAATGCGATTGATAATAGCGAAGCTTTAAGGGTCAAAACTAAAAAGACAAAACTTGAATGGATACAATCAAATTAAATGACATTTTACGATTAGATTATTTGAACAAGCTAATGATCAGATTTAATTTAACCTGTGGTGAAAATTGGAACCCGATTGAAATGTGCCTGTACACTCTCGATAGAAATTTATCAGAATTTAAGGGTAAAGAAAGAGATTGCGGTGACCTATGAAAAAAAGGAAAAATAATCAGCTATACAGTTTTTTTAAAGATATTACCGATCGAAAAAAACCGGAAGAAGAAGAGCAATTACAGGACAATGAGCAAGAACTCATGGCATCTAATGAATCGCTGATAGAAAGCGAAAAACAATTTAGAGAATTGTTTGAAAACATGGAACAAGGGTTTGCATTGCACGAAATGATATACGACAAAAATGGCACCCCCATTGATTACCGCTTTGTTCTAATTAATAAAGCTTTTAATAAGCTTACCGGTATAGATGCTTCACATTACATTGGAAAAACAGCTAAACAGGTACTACCCGAAATAGAGCAAATTTGGATTGATAATTATGGCAAAGTGGCGAAAACAGGTAAATCATTGCATTTTGAGCATTATTCAACAGAATTTGGTAAATATTATAATGTAACTGCCTATTCTCCCAAAAAGAATTATTTTGCCACAGTATTTAGCGATACTACCCAGGATAGATTACAAAACAAGCAATTACTAGAAAATCAATATTATTTAAGCAAAGCCCAAGAAATGGGAAAGATTGGCACTTGGGAGCTTGATATATTAACAAATGAACTTTTCTGGACAGATGAAATTTATAAAATGTTTAACATTCCCATCGGCACGCCTTTGACTTATAAACAATTTTTAAATGGTATTCATCCGGATGATCAAAATTATCTTAACGAGAGATGGGCTGAAGCACTAAAAAAGAATAATTATGATATTGAGCATAGGCTCCTGATAAATGGAGAGGTTAAATGGCTTAGAGAAAAAGCAGAACTTGAATATGATAAGCAAGGAAAGGCAATAAAAGCAATTGGTTTTGCTCATGATATAACAACTATTAAAAAAACTGAAGCTGAATTAATTAAAGCCAAAGAAAAAGCCGAAGAAAGTGAAGCAAAGGTCAAATTACTGAATAACTTAACCTCTGAAATGCTTAGACTACAGAGTGTTGAGAGTATTTATACATTTATCGCTGAACATTTACAAAAGAATTATCCAAATACAATTGTCCTTGTCGTTTCAATAGATGAAGCAATCAAACAATCAAGGCTTGAAGTGGTTGCGGGTCTAGACAACAGCCTTTTAAGGAAAGCAATTAGGATTTCAGGGATTAACCCAATTGGTAAAACTTACAAGCTCAATGAAATTCATAATAGCTATTTTAAATCTGGTCATTTTGTCGAGTTTAATGGTGGTTTGACCGAATTCTCGGCCTCAGAATTTCCGATATTCGTTACAAATGCCTTTGAAAAATTAATTGGCTTGCATAAAATTTATACCATTGGTATTAATAAAGATGATGAATTATTAGCCGCCATTCATTTCTTTACTTTTAATAAACAAGTTATTACTGATGATAACTTTATTGAAGTGTTTGTAAAACAGGCAGGGCTTATCTTACAGAAAAAAATAAATGAAAAAGCTTTAAAAAAAGCTAAAGAGAAAGCCGAAGAAAATGATCGTCTCAAATCTGCTTTTTTAGCCAACATGAGTCATGAAATCCGTACTCCCATGAATGGGATTTTAGGTTTTACCGGTCTATTGAAAGAACCTAAGCTATCAACCAGTGAGAAGGACCAATTCATTAGTATTATTGAAAACAGTGGTATCCGCTTGCTAGAAACCGTAAACGATTTAATTGATTTTTCCAAAATTGAAGCGGATCAGATGAAAGTATCAATTACCAAGGTAAATATTAACGAGCTTATTAATAAACTCTACACTTTTTTTACTTTGGAAGCACAGAAAAAAGGATTGAAACTGTTTTTAAATACAACAGGCTCGACTACAAACATTAATTTACTTTCCGATAAGGGAAAAATATACTCCATACTTAGCAATCTTATTAAAAATGCTATCAAATATACTCAAAGTGGAAAAATAGAATTTGGCTATAAGAAAACAGAAAATGACTTACAATTCTTTGTAAAAGATACGGGTGTTGGAATTTCCAAAGAAAAATTAGAAATCATATTTGATAGATTTATTCGGGTGGGAAACGACGAAGAATTTTTTAGCGAAGGATCCGGTTTAGGCTTATCCATTACAAAAGCCTATGTAGAAATGCTTGGTGGTAAAATATGGGCTAAGTCTGAAGTGGGCACCGGTTCACAATTTTATTTCACCATCCCTTTTAAAACAGCCAATAACATGCTTTCTGACAATGAAGCCACCGGTGCAGAAACAAAATATCAAATTAATCCTCTCGTATCAGGACTAAAAATACTGATTGCAGAAGATGATGATACAGCGGATGAACTTCTTTCCATACTTATTAAAAATATCAGTAAAGAAATATTACACACAAAGAGTGGTCTTAAGGCAGTTGAACTTTGTAGAAATAATTCAGATATTGATATCATACTGATGGATATCAACATGCCTGAAATGAATGGCTATGAAGCCACCAGAAAAATTCGAGAATTTAACAAAAAGGTCATCATTATTGCCCAAACCGCTTATGCCCTGACCGGCGATCATAAAAAGTCATTGGAAGCAGGATGTAATGCATATATTTCAAAACCAATTAATAAAGATGAATTAATGGCCTTGATACAAAAGTATTTCAAATAAGAATGATAAATAACAGTGCTATGTCCCATTTTGGAACGAATCACTGTTAGAGGGCAATAATAATGAGTAAAGGAAACAATTAAACCTCGCTATTCTTCAATCTGCAGAAACTTTTGATCTTCTGTGTCATTATATAAACAAGGATTTAAATATCATGTCCAATTTAATATAAAAAGGACTAGAATCATTAAGGCATAAAAACACAAAGAAATGGGGCTTAAAGCATTTAATGTAAAAAAAATGAAGTTCTATTTAATAAATAAACTTTAAAGGAGTTATACCATGGAGACATTTGTCTTAAAATCAATTAAAGAAGCTATTAAAAACTGGTACATACCATTATTGGTAGGATTGTTTTTTGTAATTGTAGGCATTGTAGCTTTTGCTTCACCGGCAAGCTCATTTCTTGCATTATCAATATTATTTGCTTTATCATTTTTATTTAGCGGAGTATCAGAGATCGTTTTTTCTATTGTGAACAAAGAGCACATGGAAAATTGGGGCTGGTCGCTAGCTTTTGGTATCATAACTTTTATAGTAGGTCTTTCCCTTACTATTCAACCAGCACTCTCAATGAGCGTATTAGCATTTTATATTGGTTTCGTAATTCTTTTCCGTTCGGCTGCAGCTATAAGCTTTGCATTAGACATAAAAAGATACGGTAACAAGAACTGGGGAGGATTAATGGCTCTAGGAATTATTGCTGCCATTTTCTCTTTCATCCTAATTTGGAATCCCGCTTTTGCCGGGTTGAGCATTGTTATTCTAATTGCATTAAGTTTTCTCTTTGCAGGACTTTTCAGCATTTATTTTTCCTTACAATTACGCCAATTAAACAAAATGTCTAAGACTATTTCTGCAGATCTAAGAGAGCGTCATGACAGTATTATGAAGGAAATTCGTAAAGAATTAGAAAATTAGTTATGAATAAAAATACATTATTGTAACACAGGAGACATTAGGCCTCACATTAAAGAAAATGATGAAATAACTCTCAATTTATTGAGTGATTATATAGAAGGTGTAAAAAGTATAAATACAATGGGACAAGGACTTTACTTGCACTTTCAAATATAAGATTTGAAAAAAGCATAACTCTGGCCTATTTAACACCGAATGACGAATTTTTGAAATATATAATTTACACTAACAACTTCAATCCAGAGAAAATAATATGAAAGCAATTATTGGCGTATCATTATTAATGTTACTATGCATCAATTTGAATGCCGTGGAAGAATTAACTGTAGAACAATCAGAGCAAGCTCATTACAAACAAGCTCAATTGACTATTGAAATCCTAAACATCGAAGATCTGGAAGGCGATATTAGAATTGGTGTCTTTAATAGAAGTGAGAATTTTTTAAAACAGGGTTTTACTTATAAAAACTATATAGTTAAGGTTCAGGATTCTACAGAAACAATTATTATTAATGATCTACCGCCAGGCGAATATGCATTTATATTGTATCATGATAAAAATGCTGATACTAAAATGAACCGAAATTTTCTTGGGATTCCTAAAGAACCTTTTGGATTCTCAAATAATTTGAAACCTAAATTTTCAAAACCTACTTTTGAAGAATGTAAGTTTCTTTTGGAAAAAGATCTTGTATTACAAATACCTTTAATTTTTTATAATTAAGAAATTAAAATTAGAAAT
>CAZNFT010000041.1:0-16004 GCA_964572745.1 uncultured bacterium | reverse complement strand
ATCTTATCCTGAATTTCTTTAGGAACATATTCGTAATGTGAGAACTTGCGTTTATACTGACCTCTACCCTGAGAAATAGAGCGCAGAGTATTAGCATATTTGTAGAGATTAGAAAGAGGAACTGAGGCTTTAATGACCTGATTATGTCCGTCAGAATCCATGCCCAATACTTTTCCACGACGAGATGAAACATCGCCCATTACATCGCCCATATATTCTTCGGGGATCTTGACTTCGATCTCATAGATTGGTTCAAGCAAAATAGGATCTGCTTTTTCAAAAGCTTGACGGAAAGCACCACGACCGGCGATCTGGAAAGCGATATCTTTAGAATCAACCGGATGTTGTTTTCCATCGTAAAAAGCAACTTTAATATCAATAACCTTTGAACTTGTCAATGGGCCTTCAATTGTTGCCTGATTTACACCTTTTTCTACAGAAGGAACGAAAGAACGATCGACATTCATACCGACTAATTCGGATACGAATTCAATACCTTCACCGCGAGGTTTTGGTTCAAGGCGAAGATATACTTCGCCAAACTGACCGGCACCACCTGATTGTTTTTTATGTCTGTAATGACCTTCGGCTGTTTTACGAATTGTTTCGCGATACGGGATCTTAGGTTCAATTTGATTAATTTCAATTTTATAACGATCTTCAATTTTCTTTAGACAAACTTCCAGATGAGTTTCACCTTGGCCTGAAACGATAGTCTGCTTTAATTCAGAATCCACGGCATAATAAAATGATGGATCTTCTGCACGGATCTGTGTCAAGCCCATACCGATCTTTTCATCATCACCTTTAGCAGTCGCTTCAACAGCAACACGAATAATGGGTTCGGGGAAAGCAATAACAGGATATTCAACCATGTCTTTAGAATCGCAAAGTGAATTACAGGTATGAGTATCTTTCAATTTTACTGCTGTACCAATATCACCAGCTTGCAGTTCATCTAATTCAATGCGGTTTTTACCATTCATTGTAAAAATACCACCAAAACGTTCAGACGTGTTTGATTGAACATTTTTAAGGTCCATTCCGGGTTTTAGTGTACCGGTCATTACTTTAAAGTAGGACATTTCTCCTACATGCTGTTCGTAAACATTTTTATAAATAAAAATACTTGTTGGTTCAGCGGCATCAACTTTTCTAATAATTTCTTCGCCATTTTTAATTGCTTTTACTTCAGCAGCGGGGGCGGGTGCAAGTTCTGCAAGAACTTCTGCTAGGCGACTTACGCCAATATTTTTCATGGAAGAAAGGCTGAATACAGGAAAAAGGCTTCTATTTTTAATAGCTGATTTAATTCCGGAATTAAGCTCATCTTCACTTAACTCACCTGCTTCAAAATATTTTTCGAGCAATTCATCATCAGATTCCGCAACTAACTCAACGAGTTTTTCATATAGCTCATCGACTTCTACTTTTTGAGTTTCGTTCAGGTCTTCTTCTGTATATTTGCCTTTTTCATTAAAAACCAACACTTTCTTTTTTAGAACATCAACAATAGCATTTAGTGCAGGTCCTTCATTTACAGGATATTGAAGTTTTAGTACATGATCGCCATAACGATCTTTTAAAGTCTTTAGAACTACATCAAAATGAGTATGTTCTTTATCTAACATTGTTATAGCAAAAAAGACAGCTGTATTTCTTTTTTCCATTGCATCCCACGCTAATTCAGTACCAACTTCAATAGCGTTGCAACTTCCATCAACAGTGATCAGCGCAGAATCTGCTATATGCGAAACAGCTGCAAGCTCACCGGAAAAATCCATATAACCTGGGGTATCCAGGAAGTTTAATTTAACACCTTGTTCATCAACATGTATTAGTGATGCACGCAAGGAAATCTCACGATCAATTTCTTCTTGCGAATAATCGGAAGTAGTTGTTCCTTCTTGAATAGATCCAAGACGATTGATCTTCCCTGCATTCAGTAACAAAGCATCTGCTAAGATGGTCTTACCCGTCGCTGAGTGTCCCACCAATGCGATATTTCTAATATCTTTGGTCAACGTTGCCATTATATTTCCTCCATAATGGGTTTTATATTATTTTTTTAATTTAAAGCCTGCCTGACCACTTTGCCCGTAGGAGATTTCGGGAAGTGATTCACATATATAAACTTTTCAGGTATTTGATAGCGTGGTAATTCTTTTGCAAGAAAATCGATCAATTCATTATCTCTGGGTCGCTGAGAATCTGAAGGTATAATGTAGGCATAAATACTCTCGGAATATTCATCTTTTGCTACTCCGGTCACGACAACTTCCTGTACAGCCGGATGCTTCATTAATACAGATTCGATCTCTTCGGGATAAACTTCAAAACCTCTGACATTGATAAGGTAAGCTTTTCTATCTACAAAGTACAAATAGCCATCAGGATCTAACCTGCCAAGATCTCCGGTATGATACCAGCCATCTTTAAATTGATCTGATAATAATTTGTGAAGATCCTTAGTTAAAATATTTGATACAATACATATCTCACCTGTTTTCTCTTCAGAAAGTATTTTGCCATCTTTTTTTAGACAAAGAGATATATTGCTAAGACTTGTACCTATGGAAGCAGGTTTTTCCGTATTAGTATTAACAGTTAAAATGGGACCGGCTTCTATCATACCATATATTTTAAAAACAGGAAGTTTGTAGATCTCCATGAACTTTTCATGCAAGTTGTCTTTTAAGCGACCTCCACCGGTGATAACATAATCGACACTATCAGGGAAAGGAAAAAAGTCTTTTTCATCAAGCAATACAGAAATAAATGTGGGTTCAACAACAAAATAATTTGGTTTTACCTCTTCAAGCATATTCTTGATATGATTTTTTTCATAACTGTTGCTTATGGCTAAAGAAGCTCCGGCATTAACAACAGCATTCATTACAGCTACATAGCCGATATAATGAGTTAAAGGAAACTGGGAAAAAATTATATCCTCGGGTTTAAACATTATTGCAGATAAATAATCATTCGTATTTCTGGCTATCATGTGGTTAGAATACTTGGCATATTTTGCAGGTCCTGTAGCAGCGCCACTGTAAAACATAACATTTGTATCATCATCCTCGGGATGATAGGGACCCCCAAAAAGAGGTTTATCTAAATAATCCATAAATTGGACAGCAGGTTCGTGATCGCTTTCACCCAAAACTATCATTGTATTAAGACTTGTTAAAATGCTACTGGCATTTAAGACATCTTCTTCGGAATCTTTATGATAAACAACTGCCACTGCAGAACTATCATCAATAATATATCGCAAAGCCAATGACTTATAATTTACATTCACCGGGATTATCATCGCTTCTAGTCGAGATAATGCCAACCAGGTATAAAGCATTTCCGGTATATTGGGTAACATAACAACAACACGGGAATTTTTTTTAATACCCTGTTGATTGAAATGATTAGCAAGTTTTAAAGAAGATTCAAATACCTCTTTATATGTCAGCTTTTTATCTTCACTGTATATAAATACTTCATCTGGAGCTCTTTGAACGTGCTTGAAAAATGTTAAATAGTTCGAAATAATATTAACGACTCCCAATAATTTTAATATAGCCGAATAATCTAAAGAGAATAGTAAGCTTAGTCAAGATTTTGATATGAAAGTTCATAATTTTATTTTAAGTTTCTTTATGCTGAATGACTATCAGAAATCCGTTTTATATATGACCCTTGCTTCCTTATCCTTTGCCATCATGTCCTTTATGGTCAGACTCGCCGGTGACATTCCACTTTACGAAAAAGTATTATTCAGAAATTTAATTGCACTTATCATAACCTTGGTATTGATCGCTAAAAATCGTGATTCTATTTGGGGACAGAAAAAGAATCGTATTTTTCTTATTTTAAGAGCTTTAAGCGGATTGGCGGGAGTATTTCTTTACTTTCATAGCATTACTTACCTCAACATAAGTGATGGGACTATGCTCAATAAGCTCTCTCCATTTTTTGTTATTTTGTTTGCGGGTTTATTTCTAAAAGAAAAGCTGGGGAAACATAAGATCCTTGCTATGTCCATTGCTTTTTTAGCTTCCTTACTTATTATTAAACCTCATTTCCAGATGGAAATGGCTCCAGCAATTACAGGATTTGCCTCAGCGATCTTTTCAGGATTTGCCTATACCATGATAAGATTATTAAATACGCGTGGAGAGAAATCCGCCACGATCGTCTTTTACTTTTCATTTATTTCTTTCATTGTAGTCCTCCCTTTTGCAATAGCAAATTTTGTAATGCCCACAACCATTCAATGGCTTTATTTATTAGGTATTGGCGTTTTTGCAGGAATGGGTCAATTGCTCATTACAGAGTCTTACCATTATGCCCGCGCTTCTGATGTTGCGCCTTATCAATACATGCATGTATTATTTACTGCCATTATCAGTATATTATTCTTACAGGAAGCACCCGATATCTTTAGTATTTTAGGTTCTCTCATCATTGTTTCGGCTTTTATATATCTTTACAAGAAAGCAGATGCGGCTTGAAATATGAGCGAGGAGCTATAGATCTGTTGATAAATGTTTGTTCATTATTCAAGGACTTCATAAATCATAGATATCCTTAGTCTCGTGAACTGTATCTTTATATCAATTACCACGGGCTTAAGCCCGTGGATAAGAACGCCCAAAAAAAAGGGGTTTTAACCCCAAATTAGAATGATTCTTTTTGGGCTAAAGCCCGATTTATTGCTCGCTGTTTACCCCGCACTAAAGTGCGGGGTAATTGATATTTTTTCGATAGTTGAAATCTTTATAAATCGCATATCGGTCTTCCTTGTTCTATATTCAAAAACGTCGCAAATCGCATATCGGTGTTGGTGTTTTCTGTCATTCTGCATGTGCCGATATACTTCGGTAAAAATTACAAAACAAACAGCGTTTGTTTTATAATTGTTCAGTCCGCCGCATGGCGGATTGCGAAGCAAAATCTCTGTGGGAATCCACGCATTAATTGTAATTAATTATCCCAATCTCACAGAGACCCTGATCCCGGATATTCGGGACAGGATGACGAATTCGTGCTTACTGTCATTCTGTCCGCCAAATCCGCAGGAGTCTCTTCGAGACTGGCGGCTTCATCGATTAAAATTAACGATATTTGATATTCAAAAATTTTCACAAATCACATATTGATGTTCCTTGTTCGATATTCAAGGACCTCATAATTCACATATCTGTGTTGATGATTGAGATTGAGATTAAGGTTGAGGCTAAGGATGAGATCGAGAATACGAGAGCGGCATTCTCTTTTACTCCTTATTCCCAGTTGCTAACTTCAGGCTTCTGTATCATTCTGGCTTCTACTTACTCAACAGCACATCTGGGGAGATCGTATTTTAGCTTTTCCGTGGGTATAATTGGTGCATAAAAATCGTAGATATATTGATCTAGCCATTTATAATAATTTTCTATGCTGTCTTTTGACCTTGATTCCATGACATGTCTTGCTTTTTCAATGATGAGATCTTCGGCTTTCATTACCCTTTGCATATAGCCGGTTTTTTTGCGATTTTTAATTTTCGAAACATCGATATAATTCTTTTTATCGTCAAATTTCACCGGGAAAAATTCATCTTTTAATGCTATCGAAGCAGCAGAAAGAAAAGGTGCATCAGTGCTTTGAGTTGTCAATACCTGCGGCAGATCAATTTCTTTAGAAAAGAATACAGGTGTTACCATTGTGGTCATAGGGAAACCTAGGATGGTCCATAAAACAGCATTTCCAGGATCTTCACCGGGCTGCGTGCCCTGGACAACTAAGACAGATGCGCTGTAATAACGGATAATATAATCCTGAAAATCCAACATCTTTACATCACCCAGATCTTTGGGTAATTTCGTATTCCCTATATCATTTATTAATAAACCGTGGTCCATATTGCGTGTGGCTTCTTTCATTATAAACTCGGGCGTAAATTCATTTTGCTTCGCAAAAAGCGCACTTGTGGCATCATAACGGATATACCCTACTCCCTTATCACCTTTGCCTGTAAAAGAAAAATTTGTGCGTATCAAATATCCTTCGGGAGCGATTTCAGGATCATTAACATCGAATTTTGTATGTTCGTAAAAACCGGTTTCATAGAAAGCAGCATTGCCCCGGGCATCAATAACACCAAAATTCGCATCGATACCTCGTTTTCCCGATGTACGATCAAGCATTAGTTCAAAATCATGTAAATTTGCGCAGCTTTCGAGAGCCTGACGCATAAATATTCCTTCCTGGTCTCGTTCAATATCCAGGGAAAGGCCTTCATTTATATTGTAGGATGCTGTATTCATGATGGCAAATCCCTTTTCATTCATTCCCATCCAGATCTCCTCAGACTTAAGATCCGTGGCATTAGCGACTCCCAAAAAATCAAAACCACTCTCAGTGATAAACACCAGCTTGTTTTCGAGAGAACCTGTATCGCGATGTTTCCATAATAAGGGACGACCATCGGGCGTAGCTTTTCCACTGATAATAGCGGACGTACAAGCAAATAATCCTGAGAACAGAAGAAGAAAAATAGTTATTGTTTTTTTCATTTAAATACCTTCTTTTTAAGATCTATAGCGTTTACAGGGCAAATTTCATGACAGCAATAACAACGGATACATTTTTTATCATCTGCCACGATCTTACCATCTTTGACTGACAATGCCTCTGATTTACATATTTGAATACAGCGTTTACAAAGAATGCAGGTATCATGATCAAAAATAGGGCGACGGTCAAAACGTCTGCGGATCTTTTCGTAGGGTACACCCATAATCGCAAAATTATAATGACGCTGGATGGGGATCTTCTTGAAATTTTTGACCCTAAAATCTTTAAGTTTTCCACCTTCTATCTGAATATCTTTTGGATCGGATACCAAGGCTCTTTCGACCGCATTTGATAACATTGGAATATCCATGGGATCATAACCAACAATGCCGGATGCTACAATATCAAGCGCCGGCAGATTAGCAGAACCCAGTATCAAACCAATATGTTTTGGTTGACCGTTCTGAGGTCCGGGACCTTCCATTCCAATAATGGCATCCATAATGGCAAAACTTGGTTTAATGGCATCCATTACATCCACGATCATAGCTGAAAATGATTTTCTATTCGGATATTTCGCATGCATTAAAGCTTTTGATAATCCGGGAATCATACCAAATAAATTCTTGACTGCACCCGTATAATAAGCAAATTCATGGGTTTTAAGTTTGGGAAGCGACACCACCATATCGACTTCATCAAGAATGCGCGCAAATTTAAAACCATTGCGATGAATGGGTTCTTCGGCAAAATCCAGCCATTCAATACCCAATTCTTCGCAGACTTCCCAGAGTCCACAAACTTTAGGCTTAAAACCGTGTGTATGCAAAGCAGGCGAATCACCAGCTAAAACTATGGCACCTTTATCTAAAAAATAGCGGGCACAGGCTCTGAATACTTCAGGATGTGTTGTAACGGCCCTTTCGGGTTTAATATCCGTCAAAACATTTGGTTTCAGCAGTACGCGTTTGCCTTTTGGATCTTCTCCACCGGCAGCTTCATAGATTTCTGCTACAGCTTTATAAATATCATCCTGATTGTAACGCTCGACTTTACGGACAGAAACGATGTGCTTGGTGTTATTCATTAAGTTCCTTATCTATAACAAGCTTAGGGTTGAGAGCTTAGGGCTTAGAAGCTTAGAATATCCAAAGTTAGAATTTAATACTAAAATCAAATATGAATATTAAAACCTAATTCTTAAAGTGCTCACTCATTTGACTGTTAATTTTCTCTATTTCAAATTTTCGGGATTTAATCCTTTTAACTCATCCAAAACAAACATACCATCTTTACGAATAAGGACATCATCAAACCAGATCTCTCCGCCACCACATTCGGGTGTTTGTCTCAAGACAAGATCCCAGTGAATGGCTGAACGGTTACCATTAAATGCATCATCATAAGAATTACCGGGAGTAAAATGGATGGAACCGGCGATCTTTTCATCAAAAAGAATATCTTTCATAGGACGATTGATATAAGGGTTCATGCCTATGGCAAATTCGCCTACATAGCGTGAACCTTCGTCGGTATCAAATATTTCTTCTAAACGAGCTTTATCGGATCCTTCCACATCGATGATCTTGCCATCCTTGAAAGTCAATATAATAGTATCAAATACCGTCCCCTGATACAATGTGGGAGTATTATACTCTATTACACCATTGGCAGAATCCCGAACGGGAGCTGTAAAAACTTCGCCATCGGGAATATTTCTCAATCCACAGGACTGAATAACGGGAATATCTTTGATAGAAAATTTCAGGTCTGTTTTTCCGGGACCTTTTATATGGACCTTGTCAGTTTTTTCCATCAATGCCATTAATGTTTTTTGTGCTTTAGCCATCTTGGGATAATCCAAAGTACAAACATCAAAATAGAAATCTTCGAATTCTTCAGTACTTAAGCCCGCCTGCTGTGCCATAGAAGGTGTTGGCCAACGCAATACAACCCATTTGGTTTCGGGTACACGAATTTTTGAATGAACAGGTTGACTCCAAAGTGTCTGGTAGCGTTTCATATCATCAGCGGGAACATCAGATAATTCCGTAATATTTTTAGAGCCACGAACACCAATATAAGCCTGCATTTTTTTCATACGAAAAGCTTCGTACTCACCGCTGAACTTAATTTGTTCATCAGTCCCATTTAAATATAATTCTCTTTGAATAGTATTGGATTTAATTGTAACAAAAGGATTTCCTTCAGCTTTACGGACCGCTCTGATTAGCTGTTTTACAAAAGTTTCAGGAATATCTATGGCTTCAATGAGTACATTTTCACCTTTTTGCACATCGCATGAATAGTTAACGAGTAGCTCAGCTAATTTTTTTTCTCTTGGGTCAAACATTTATACCTCCGTGTTTAACAGATTATTTATTTGCTTTTCATTATACACTTTAATTCCGACTTTAAAAAATTCTTTCGCAGTTGTTCCCTTGCCTTTTACTAATTTATCCGAAAATGTTCCATCATAGATCTTATCATTTCCGCAGGAAGGTGAATTTGCTTTTAATAAAGCATACTTAGCCTTATAGCGCTTCGCAAAATTGAGGGCTTCGCGAGAACCGAGCTGAAATTCTTTCGTTACATCCACCTCATCCTTGCGGATCACCTTTTCACCTCTTATCTCCGCCGGGAGTCTGGGTGTAGATAAGCCACCCATTTGCTCAGGACAAATGGGAATCAAAACAAATGCTTTGTCCAATTGCGCCAGAATTTCTTCTGCGAGAGCATTCGTCCCACCGTCGTAACGGCAGTTGGCACCAAGGAGGCAGGAAGAAATGATTAGATAGTGTTTCATATTAAATCCTTATGTTGTGATAAGATTTATGATTCCAGATTCATGATTCTTGATTTCTGATTTTCGCTTCTGCCTTTTGTTCTGACCTTTTCGACTCTATCGACATGAATTTTAACACAATTTTCCTAGAAATAACAAACAATATTCGGGAAGATTTTCTGCATTTGAATTTATTTATCTCTTGGAATTTGGGATTTGCCTACACGCCGTAGCTTTAACGAAGGGGTGTCTCTTGCGAAGCGCTCCGCTTCAGATCTAAACCAATTCGGTCTGGGATTAGAATGTGGCTTTAGCGGTTCTCCGGTCTCTCTTGAAAATATTCCATAAGAAAAGATCGTGGCGATAATATCAATTCGCTCATTTATCGAAAAACCCGCCTTCTCCCAATAGGACTGAATAATTTTCATGTAAGCTGCAGCATATAATAAATTTATTCGATCATCATTGAGTTTGTCGATGATCTCTTGAGGTGTTTGACTGATTTGGAGTATGGCTTGATAATCCTTATTTGGGTAAAACTCCGACAGACTATCATTTAACTGATGCTCTATCCAATAGGCTGTTTTCATTTTGACCTGACAAAAACCAATAAATCTGTTTTGTCCCTTTTTCGCAATGTAATCATCAAAATACTCATCCTACCAAGAAACATTATTTGTCCGTTCCACATAAATGATCGCTCAAATGTACTTGAGGACTATAACCGCGAACTGATTGCGTGTATCCCGGAACATAGCTTTTCTGGGCAAAGAGTGGCTCGAGAACTTAATCAAATAATGGAAGCTAAGGAAATAAAACCACGAAGTATTAGCATGGATAATGGAACTGAATTTACAAGCAAAACCTTCATGAGCTGGACCTAAAAGAGAAAAATCCATGCTCATTATATCCAACCTGGAAAACCAACACAGAATGCTTATGTTGAAAGACTTAATAGGACAGCGCGCTATGAATGGTTAGATTTTTACTTATTTGAATCAATTGGACATGCTCAAGAACTTGTAACTCAATGGTTACGAACATATAATAATGAAAGACCACATAAAGGAAATAACGGCTCTCCACCTTCTATGGCAAGGGGAGCTGCTTAATCTCTATTTTTAATTACTCCTAATTATGGGAGGACTTCAATTTGGAAGTCGTTTACAGTAAAGATAAACCTTGCAGTAAAAGACCTAAAGCGGATACTTTTCTACAACCTTATGATACCCCTGATGGTCATGTCTGTCTTATCTTCAAAACCTGTGAATAGTAAGCAAATTTTGTCAACGCTATTTAGGGATACTCATGCACGATTTGCGACTTACGACTCAGCGTTTCACCAATAAGATAAATCCCTGAGCTGATATTGCTACTCTTCCACCCTGATGCTTCTCAATTCCATTCTCGGATATATCAATAGGTGTAACAATAACATCCCAGTCACCTTTAACTAAATCAAAACTCGCTTCTTTATCAGGAGAGCTATTAATCAAAACAGCGCAAGTCCGTTTAGAAGAGTGAGATAAATATCCCAGGGCAAAATCACTGCCTTCTCCAAAAATGGCTCGTATTTTTTTTCTATCTGCAGAGCGTAATTCAGGAAACATTTTCCTGATAGCAATAAGCTTTCTATAGAATTCTTTTAGCTCGGTATTGGTCTCTATCTGCTCATAATTTATATAATTTGTTTCGTTATCTTTATTGTATGAATCGTGATCCCAGCGGCCTTTCATGTCATCAACAACATCATCTTGTTTAACAATCACTTTAGATCTGGCGTATTCCTGTCCGGCGTGCATCATCATTACACCCTGAGACATAGTCAGAACAAAAGCAGCTAATTTGTGAATTTTTACTTCTTCTTGAGATAGTTCAATATGTGTCGTTTTTTTCTCCAGAGCCATACGAATAAAATCGCCCAAAGTATAACCATCGTGAGAGGCAATATAATTCACCGAAAAACGACTATTATTTACCAGCCCTCCATCCGTTTTCAGAGTACCGGTAAGTAGCTTGGTAAAATTATTTTTATATAAAGAATGATCCCATTCAGCAAAAATATATCCTTTGCGATCGTGGGGGTTTTCGCCCTTTACACCATTTCTATAGACATCATTCCAAACAGCATATTGCAGATCGCTCATTCTTTGAGGAAAATATCGCTTACCCCAGGGTTCTCCCAACAAAATGACATTCGGGTTTACCGACATAGCTGCCTGGCGAATTGCTATTAATGTTTTATCATCGAGTAAACCCGCAAGATCAAAACGAAAACCATCCACATGAAATTCTTTCGTCCAGTAGCGGATAGAATCCGTGATCAGTTTTCTTGCAACAGAAGAATGACTTTTTATATCATTTCCACACCCGCTGGTATTAGCATAGGGATCTATATAATGATCTTCGGCCAGGATACGTAATGGATTTAAATTATATTGAGAAATATGATTATACACCACATCCAGGATCACCGAAATGCCTGCTTGATGAAGGGCTTTGACCAGAGCTTTAAACTCTTCAATTTCTTGGCCTTTAGGATCACACCAAGTCCCGGCTTCACGGGTGCCTTGAGTCGAATATATCCCGGCCGGAGCGAAAAAATAGGATGTCATGTAGCCCCAATGATTATAAGCATAGGGATTCCAGGTATTCCTGCTATGATCCGAGCCGGTTGCATAAGGTGGTTCGTAATTCGCAAAAAGCTGGACGGGTAAAAGTTCTAAAGCATTAATGCCCAAAGATTTTAAATACGGTATCTTTTCAATCAGAGCCATATACGTGCCGGGATGACTTACATTCGAGCTACTGTGAGCCGTCATGTCTTTAACATGTGCTTCATAGATCACCAGATCGCGAGGATCGGATACTTTTTGAAAAGTATCACCCTGCCAATCAAAATTAGACTTATGGATATAAGCCTTAGCTTCCTGATGATGATCATTAAAAGTAGCCAGGGATCTGGCATAAGGATCTGCAATAAATTGCGAATCATCGTTCATCTGAAAGGCATAATATAAGCCATCAAAATCTCCGATATCGGTATATTCCCAATACCCCCCCTGCATGGCGCGCATGGGTAAAGTCTTAAAAGGAACAGTATCGGAACAATTATCAAAAAGCAGCAGGCGCAAGGACCTTGCATACGGGGCATACAAGGTAAAATAAGTACGACCTGAAAGTTTATGACATCCGAGGGGATGTTGTATCATCTATTATTGATCTCCGATAAGTTTACAAAGTGTTAAAATATAATGACTAAGATCTTCGCGCACATGATTTGCCGTTTCGTTGACTTCTTCATGTGATAAAGCTTGCGTAGAAATACCGGCTGCCCAATTAGTGGCACAAGAAAAAGGATATACTTGCATGCCGTTTTCTCTTGCCCACATAACTTCGGGCATAGTTGACATACCTACAAGATCGCCTTTCAATGATATGAAATAATCAATTTCGGCAGATGTTTCGAAAGAAGGTCCAGTTGTCCACACATAGATACCCTCTCCCAGCTTTACTCCGGAAATTTCCGATGCGCTTTTAGCTATTTTTTCTTCTGCATCCAATATGATCTCTGTTCCTTTTTTCAAAGCAGGAGTCAGTTTTGTCATATCAATAAAATTTTTGATCAATAAAATATCGCCCGGTTTATAAGCTTTATTCATAAGTCCGGCTGCGTTGGTAATGATCACATGTTCAATACCCATAGCTTTAAAAGTCCGCATAATGGACAATACTTCATCCAGGTCATAGCCTTCGTAATAGTGGAAACGACCTTTAGCAGCAAGAAGTGATACACCATTTATTTGGCCAAAGACAAAGGCGCCTTCGTGACCATCGACCGTTGATTGTGGAAAGCCGGGAATATCTCCATAGCTAAGAGTTTTTTTAATATCAACGGAATCCAGAAGGCTGTTCAATCCAGAGCCCAATACAATACCTATTTTAGGTTTTAAGCCTTTAAATTCATTTTTAATAAAATCATTACTTGTCATAATTCATCCATTTATTATTGTTTCAATATCAAGAATTTTGCATTCTATTTGTTCGTTTTTTTTCATATTTTTAAGTTTGATATTCCCACTTTCAAGTTCCTGTTCACCTATCACGGCGACCCAACGAGCTTTTTGTCTGTTCGCATCTCGCATCATAGCTTTTACAGAGCGACGCATCAGTTCCATGTGGACTCTAAAAGCTTTCTTGCGCAGATTATGCACGATCGGTGAGATACCTTTCAGACAATGGATATCCATGGGAGCAATATAAAGATCTACAAAACTTTGATCTTCATCGAATAAAGACTCGGCATCCATGGCCATGATCAAGCGCTCAACACCGGCAGCAAAACCGACAGCAGGAGTTTGAGGGCCATCTAAATCCGAGATGAGGTCATCATAGCGGCCACCACCACACAGAGCATCTTGAGCTCCCAAGGCAGTTCCTTTTATCTCAAAAGTGGTCCGGGTATAATAATCCAGTCCTCTCACCAAGGTATGATCGACGAAAAAGTCAATACCTGAAGCTGTCAATAAAGCTTTTAGCTCTTCAAAGTGTAAAGTATCTTCGTCGGATAAATGATCCAGAATAGAAGGAGCATGATCACGCATAATATCGCCACAAGCAGAATTCTTGCAATCAAAAAGACGCAGAATATTGCCATCATAACGAGCTTGACAGGTTTCGCAGAGCTCAGCCTTATGGTCTTTCAGCTCTTTCTTGAGAACTTCCATGTAGATCTTGCGAGCTTCAACACTTCCGATCGAATTGATATGGAGCTCCCAATTCTTGAGGCCTAATTTAGTATAAATTTCTGCAGCGATCTCAATAACTTCAGCATCGGCCTCGGGAAAAGTAGAACCAAGAAATTCAATACCATATTGGTGAAATTGACGCTGACGTCCGGCTTGAGGCCTTTCTTGTCTGAATAGAGGACCAAAATACCAAAGTTTATGCAGAGGGGATGCCTGCTGGTAGTTGTGTTGAATAAAGGAACGAGCAACCGAGGCTGTCAATTCCGGACGAAGTGTTAAATTATCGCCACCCTTATCCTGAAAAGTATACATTTCCTTGGAAACAATATCCGAGAACTCGCCTACCCCACGTGCAAAAAGCGAGGTCTGTTCAAAGACAGGAGTTCTGACCTCTTTGCAAGTGTAAGCATCAAAAACTTCTTTTAGTACCTTTTCAACTCTTTGCCATTTGTAAATATCCCAAGGTAAAATGTCATGGGTTCCTTTAATCGTTCTGAGTTTTGCCATAAATCCTTCCTAGACCATACCCTCAATAGCATCTTGAGCTTGTTTTAGATCTTTTTCTTTCACATAAATAATTGTGTAGGCTCCTGCAGCAGCATTTCCTTCAACAATGAGTGCGGACTGCATGATATCCGATTTTGTGCGAAAGGGAATTTCATTCTTTTCAAGAACGGTTTTAACCATTTCGGCTAACACATCATTCTGAAATTCTACGAGTTTTACTTCTTTTTCTTTCATAATCACCTCTTTTGTCATAAAATAAGGAAAAATATGCTAAATTATTAGATAAAAGATAAAATAATTTTTGGGAACTCAGGAAATTATTAATACTTTCGGACATAAACTTAATGAGGTCTATCATGAAAAAAGCATTTTTGCCTTTAATGGTCTTTCTAATTGTTGCCCTAGCACTGTCTTCGTGCTCCAGTTCAGCACAGGTTAGCAATAATAATTCGGTCAAAAGCAGTGATAGAAATATAGCTATCCTAGACCAAAAGATCGAAAATCTTAAAGACACCATGACATTGGCATTTGCCTCCATGGACGAATACTATATTGCCCGCACAACAAAACTTCGTGCCCAGCTGGACAGAATAGAAGCTGACAACGATATGTTGATAAAGCGTTCAGAGAATTTAGTGGGTGTTATTGACAACACGAATGCTTATCTGAGAGAACTAAACAATATGCCCATCTTTTTTGGAGCTGCCGAAGTCATTGCCGACGAAACTGTTGCTAGCATGGAAGATATTCCAAAAGATCGTCTGGAAGAAGTCAGGGTGATCAAACCTGAAGTTGTTGTTCCGGAGATCCAAGTCCAAAAGATCGTGCGCACCGATCCATTCATGGATAAATACAAAGAAGCTTTAAACAAGTTTTATTATCAGCGCTATGGTGATGCAATAGAAATATTCGAGTCACTGGTCTCTGAACAACCCAAGCATTACCTTATTGGAAATATCCAATATTGGGTAGGCGAAAGTTATTATGCTCTTCGTCAGTACAAAAAAGCTCTCAATGCTTTTAACCAAGTTTTTGATACAAATGCTTTTGACAAATACGACGATACTCAGTTAAAACTTGGTTTTTGTTATTTCAAAATGGGCAAAATGCGCTCAGCTATTGTAGAATTTCAGAACCTGCTGACCTACTATCCTAACTCAGAACATGTCAGTATTGCTATCAGACAAATAGGTATTATAGAACAATACGCTATTAAGTAATTTATATAGCAAGAATACAGAATTATCAAAGGGCCTGAGTAATCGGGTCCTTTTTTGTTTTTAGACAGGATGATGGGATTGACTTCGACAAGATAACAGGATTAATATGATTGCTAAGACTTTGACTGGATAACAGGATATACATGATTGCTAAGACTTTTGACTGGATAACAGGATATACATGATTGC
>CAZNFT010000040.1:0-16033 GCA_964572745.1 uncultured bacterium | reverse complement strand
CCTAGTAATCCAGTTTATCCTGTTATCCTGTCGAGAAACACAATCCAGTCTATCCAGTGATCCTGTCGAAAAAATATCCAGTCATCCCGTCAGGCATCTTCCATCACTTTTATAAAGTAATTCCTATTCCTCGGCCCATCAAATTCACAAAAGAAAACCGCCTGCCAGATACCTAAAATAAGCTTTCCATCCTCAACAATAAGATTCAAAGAAGGGGAGAAGAGAGATGATTTCATATGACTATCGCTGTTGCCTTCATAGTGTCTGTAATAATGTTCATCCTTTGGGATCATCTCATTTATCTTGCGTGAAAGGTCGCGAGGGACATCAGGATCAGCGTTCTCATTGATTGTGATAGCTGCTGTGGTATGAGGCGTAAAGACCGTCATAATACCGCTCTTGCAATTATTTTTCCTGAGATAAGCATTCAATTCTCTCGTAATATCAATAAACTCTGTTCTTTTAGAGGTCTGGACATTTTTTTTTGCTGTTTGCATATTGACTCCCTTGTTTTAAGGAAATTAGGAAAATGGGGGGAGAATAGGAAGGGAAATTAAGCGTCTTCCTTTTTTCACTCCAAGCTAACTAAATAAAAATATTTACCCTAAAGCCATCGCTTACAGCGCCTATAAAATGAAATTATAGTAGAGAATACTGTCCAATATTATTTGAAACAAAAAAGCCCCGGATCAAATCCAGGGCTATAAATTAATTATCTATATAATTGCTTAGATTTCCTCTTCGGGTTTTTTCTTTCTAGTCGTGAGTACAAGGACCACGATCATAATAACGAGAAGGATGGGCGTTGCAAAACCATATTGTTTACCTGAGTAGAGAATAAGGTCATTGAAACGACCGATAAGCAATGAAATACGACCCATAACAGCAAAACCGAATGAAGCGCCAAAGTAGATCATCAGATAGTAAATACCGATCTTAGAAACAACTTTCAGCGCGCCCTTGTGTTCTACAGAGAAAAAGAAGTAGAACAATCCGCTTAATACACCGACTATCAAAATGATATTATTGATACTTGAGGCCAGATCGCCGGTCCACAAGGGCAACATGGTTGCGTGGATCTGTCCGACTACATCAGAACTCATGTAACCGTATAATCTCAAACCGGCTGCCATACCAACAACATAAGCTAATGACCAACGACTCAGCCAACCGATCTTAGGGATGAGGCGGAAAAGCATGAAAACACCTAAGAGCAGAGCAATTAAATAGCTCAGATTTTGAGGCTGGTCGCCAATACCGCGGTATATAACACCATCCACTGTTGCTTCCGGAAAGATCTTACCGAATATCACATGTAATACATGGTAAATACCATACCAGAACTTCTGGAAACCTTCAAGAGTTGCAATTTCAGCCTGCGGCCATAAGCGACCGAATAAGTTAGGTTGCAACTGGTTCCAAAATGCAATGGTTGCCCAGTGAGCTGCGGACACACCAACAAAGATATGTTCAGCAAGTTTATAAAAAACGTTGTCTTCGTAGAGATAACTCAAGATGGATAATGTCAGAAAGACGGCTATCCATGCACCTAATATTCCTATATACATGGGCTACCTCCTAGTACTTTCTTTGATTTTTGCGTTTAACAAAAAAGGAAATATTACCTAAAATAATGAAAATAACGATGGCAAGGTGAGCAATGGATTGAGCTCCAATGAATTTTTTTGCGTTTCGTTCTGTTTCAAAAACAGGTAATAATGTTTTTGCATGTTCAGTGATAAGTCCGGTATTATTCTTGATCTTTTCAACTACCATGGTTTCGTATTCGGTTGCACCCGGCATACCGGCAATAATACCTTTCATTTGACCAGACTTTACATAAGGTAGAAGCTGGTTAACCTGAATAGAAGTGTTTCCACTCGAAACCGGCACTTTTAAAGGATCGCCTGCATAAAGAACCCATTCAATGGCTCCGGGATAACCTGCAGATAGTGAAAAGATGAAATCAACATCTTTTGCTGTCTGAATATCGTGCATGATTGGGATCTTGGTAATACTGATACCCTTAGAGTCAATGGAAAAGTTTGCTTCAAAACTTTTGGTAATTCCTTTAATAATAGCTTCGTTACCCGGTCTGTAGCCAAGGTTAACATAATCTACACCATATTGAAGACCAAATTCTCTGTGTGCAACCTGTTCCAGAGCTTCATTTGCCATAAAAAGTCCATCAGGCCATAAACACATCACAATAACTTTGTTTCCCTTGGAAAAGAGATGACGAAGCATTCCAATTGCCATGGGATGGAGTTCCGGTTTAGTTGAGGGACCGTATTCAAAAGATACCAAAACTTTAGCCTCCTGAGGCAGCTGATCAATTGCATTAAATGCATCTTCTGTCAACTGGGTTGTCTCAATAGGAAGATCCAGAGGAACCAGAAGAGGGAAGAGAACGACCAGACCAATGATCAGGAAAATGATACGACGGTCGAGGCTATCTAATTTTTCTAGAAATTTTGTTATTTTAGCCATATCAATCACCTCCCATAAATGATTTTTCAATACCGAGGATAACTCGTAAGGATGTACCAACGATACCCAGACCAATACCGATCATAATAGCACGGGCACCCGCAGCATTTGGATATTGATATAACCATTCCTGTATCGTCGGAAGATGAAACCACGATAACCATGGAATATCCTGAGTCCACGCTGTTAAAAAAGCTCCCAGAGGAACTCGCCCGAGCATGATTAAAATACCCGATACAAGAAGCACGGTAGCTTCTGCGTTACGGATCTTAAATGCACGGTAAGAAGCTGAAGCTACAAAGAAGGCTAAAAGCGCGAACATGGTTGCTGATAAAGGAGTAAAGAAGGTATAGAATACCCAACGGTAATAAGTTTGATTCCCTTGTACATGTGCGCCCCACTTTAATTCACCTAATTCAACCTTTGCGCCTAATGCGTTTAATTCATCAATAACTTTATTAGCTGCTTTTTTAGAGACGACAGCTTTATGTAATAGGATGGGTTCACCTTCGGCGCTGGGGGATGTATATAATATTCTTACTTCATCAATATCAACTTCGGTAACTTTACCATCGGTATCTGTCAATTCAGCGATTTTAACAAAAACGGCTTCTTCGTTATGACCCAGGTCAACAAGATTAGGATAGTATCCACCCTTGATCATAAAACCGAATAACAATGTCATAAAAAAGGCCAAAATAGCTGCCAAAGAAAATGGCCAGCCTTTTTGTCTTTTAACTACTTTAGTCCCCTGAAGCTTTAATAAGTTTAAAGCACCCAGAAGCATCGCAAAACTCGCGATAATATCGTACCACTGTGTCGCATGGATTTCTAGTTCACCGAAAGGAGCATGCGGTATAAACCAGGATAGGAGCATAATAACGCCCACTGCGGCAACAATGATAGCTGGAACTGTTCTTTTCCAAAACATATTGTTTTCCTCTTAATTATGATCCTGCGAACAGGTTTTTATATAAATTCCATTTGTTCTTTTTAATCTTCAGATCAAGATTTTCATCAAGAACAACTTCCGCGCCTTCTTTTTCTAATTTTTTAAGGATTTTTAAGGCATTGCCTTTAGTCACCTTATTCTTGGCAATATAGACGGCTTTGCCTTCTTTGCCCAAATTAGAATATTCTGCCACGACGTCGTTAATATTTTTGTCTGAAGCCTCAGAGATGATCTCATATACAGCAGAAGGATCATTACCGGAGGATTTTAAGTTCAGGAAAAATCCATCTGAATTATAAATACCTGTGTGGATTGTCTCCGTAATTAAACCGAATACTAAAAGAAGCATTAAAAGAGCTTTGGCAATATCTTGTCCTTTAATTGAGCCAAGAAGTTTGGGGTCATCGCCTAAATAAGCAGATGCAGCAAAAAATTCTTCTCCAATTAAGGTGTAATCACAGGCAGTCACAAAAAATGGTATCTGAGAAGGAGAGCCGGTACCGGCGATCTGAATAGCGCCAATGGAGTTTCCTGTTTCAGCCATGATCAATGATTCGGCATAGAATTTACCTTGCAAGAAAACCGCTGCGGGCTTTTCGCGAAGCATAATACCATCTACAGCAGCTGAGAAAGCAAATTGGTCATCAGTATAATAATTGACCATATCTGAAGAATAAAGGTCGGGACGGCCTTCACTGATGTAAGAAGCCTGAACAGTTTCACGGCCAGATTCCATAACCAGTGAACGGGAAACAGGAACATTGAGGTCAGCTTCGTATCTGGCTGTCATTTTAGCTACATGCCCAAGAATGATCAATCCGGAAATGGTCTCAACCTGATCAAGATCCATAATTCCCGGAACGAAAAGAACAGAGCGACCCATTTCTGTAGCACGACCAACAGCTTCTTCAAAAGCCTGTAAACCGGCAACTGGACGTAAGTAGATCTTTTTGTTCTTTCTTGCACGAGAGATGTAGTAAAGAATGACCCCACTGATCAACATCAATGCAATAAAACGATTTAATCTGCGGGTATTAAACCACATGGCTTCAGTCTGAATACTTTCAGAAAAAGCCTCAGCAATAACTAAATCATTTTCATCTAATGCCTGGACTCTAAATCTGGTTTGGACATCATTCCCAATATTTGTATCGAGAGAGAGTCCGCTTGTCGTCAATACCGTTAGCCATTCACCTTCGGCTATACTTTTTTCGACTTTGTACTTACTGGCTCCTTTTATCGGGGTAATAGTAATATTTACAATACTACCATCGGGCTCTTTTGCTTTTGCTTCAGCATGAATTTCCAGATCAGCATAAGCAAAACTAATCGTTCCCAATAAAAGAAGTAGTAAACATACAGTACGTTTTAACATCATTTTTCCTCCAATTGCAATGTATGATGTTTACTTTTTCTATGTCTTTTCTTCTTTTTTTTCTTCGGCTCATGGGGGAGTTCGTTTTCGAGCTCTTCAATGCGCAGAAGTATCTTTTCTATATTTTCTCTATCTTCAAGAAATGCTGTAAAGTCATAATATCTGTTCTCTTTTTTCAACAGAGATTCAATGATAGGACCAAAAAAGTTTAGAGCTTGTGCACCTAAAAAATTAAGAGGTTTCATAACCTCAATAAATAAAACGGCAGGCACAGAAAGCCTGCGTTTAACAACAGCTAGCGCTATTTTATCCACTATTTCTTTTTCGAATACTTTGTCTTCCAAATCCTATGAACCCCATGTACGGTATTAAATGCCATAAAGATATTAATGAGCACATTTTAGTGTACAGCCAAAAAATATAAGCATAAAAGCCTCGAAGTGCAAAATAATAAAGTCGTAAATCTTGTAGCAGTAAATGCTAAGAAGTGAACTGGCGCAAAGGGTAGAATGCTGAGTGCAAATAAATCCTAAGATCCAAGTTGTGAGATTGAAGTATTTACGCAAAGCCACAAAAAAGAAGCTGAGAAGTTAAGAAGCTAAGAAGCTAAGATGCTAAGATGCTGAGAAGCTAGGACGTGTAGGAAATATCTTATAAAAGTTACCCTTGTGTGAAATAGCTCGTCATCTTGCCTGCGCTGATGAGTATGGGCGAATTTAGACATTTAAGAGTTTTGCCAAGCTAGGTAGGAACTTTCTACTTTTAAACCTTTTCGCTGTTTTTTAACTTCTGCTCTACAATTTTCAAGACCTCATCTTTATTTTTTTCGCAAATGATCAAAAATGAGCGATAATTATCCAATCTAGATTCTTTGTTTAAGGTGTAAAGCTGTATAGCACTTTTACCAACTTTATATCTGGCGAACTCTTTCCAATTTCTTGACTTTTTAGAGAGAATCATTTTTTTTATGATGCCTTCTTCGGTCAGAATATAGGTGTTGGGCAGATAATAGGGGAGGACCATCATAACTAGAATGAAAAATGAAATTAGTGTTAAAAAAGGATCTTGAAGTGTCAGAAAGATAAAATAGACACAAATAATGATCAAAACCGCTGCAGCAATAGCTCTTGATGGGTTTTTCTTTGCCAGGTGAACTTTCCAGCTTAATAAAACCGGACTTTCTTCGATTTTTGCCATAAGACCCCTAAGATTTAAAGCCGGTTAAAACCACACCATTGCCGGGGATGTCAGAATAGCTGACCTTACCTTTATTAATAGTAATTCCCTCGGCAATATCTTTTGCAAGAAGCAGAGGACCGTCCATATCTACATAGTCAAGAAGTGGCAGTAGTTGGGCAATACCCGAAACACCAACCGTTGATTCTGTCATACAACCGACCATGACTTTCATACCTAATTCACGAGCGCGATCTATCATGCGTTTAGCCGGAGTTAAACCACCGCATTTCACAACTTTAATATTCACCCCATGAAAATACCCGTAGCATTTATCGACATCTTCCTCTGAAATACAACTTTCGTCTGCGATCAATGGCAGCACGGAATTTTCATAAACTTTTTTCATGTCTTCTTTGGATGCTTCTGCCGGCATGGCTTGTTCTATAAATTCAACATCCAGTTCTTTGAGTCTGTGAGAGTATTCGATAGTTTGATCTGCTGTCCAAGCACAATTAGCGTCAATTCTAAGAATAGCATCGGTATTTTTACGAAGTTCAGCCATGATCTCCATATCACGGTCTGTACCCAGTTTGATCTTAAAGACTGGCCAGTCGGCATATTCCTGCATTTTTTCCAACATGACATCAGTTTCATCAATACCAATAGTATAATCCGTTACAGGATTGCTTTTAGGGTCAAGACCCCAGAGTTCATAGGTTTTCTTACCTGATTTCTTTCCCCAAAGGTCGTATAAAGCCATATCTAAAGCACATTGAGCAAAAGGATTATGTTTAAGCTTATCATTGAATTTTTCCCATATTTTAGCCGGAGGTGTATTAATAATATCCATTTTTTCCAGCTCAGGGGCAATTGAGGCCATATCTTCGCGGATCATATCTATTGTGTATTTATAATACTTATGGTTAGCAACACATTCGCCATAACCGGAGAGATTACCATCAATAACTTCTACAATAGCTGTCTTTTGCACTGTACGTGTTTCGCGGGAAATACCGAATTTATACTTCAGCGGTAGATCGAATTCATGGACTTTTAGTTTCATTTTAAATCCTTAGGTAAGAGTTTATTCATTAACGCGTGAATTTAAGCAGTTCAGATAGCTCACACAATGAAAAATCCTAATACCTCACATAAAGCCTCTAAGAATATTTTTAAAACCCACAAAGTAAATTAAGCTCACTATAATATTTAACCGCTAAGCAGTCAAGAACACAAATTATGTTTTACGATGCAATTGTTTATAGGGAACGGTCTAGACCGTTCTTAACTTTGTGACTTTGTGTGAGGTGTCCCTTTAATATTGTTAGATGCATTTTACTAATAATTCGTTTACATATTAGCTAATATTTTTACTATATTTCGCAAAAGGATGGGATCAATGACAAAAACATATCAAGAGATCAATGAAAAGATAGCAAAAGGTGAAGCGCTTGTTATGACTGCGGAGGAGGTTTCGCGTTTAGCAGAGACTTTATCTGTTGAGGAAATTGCTGAAAAGGTTGATGTTGTTACGACAGCAACTTTTGGACCTATGTGTTCTTCGGGAGCTTTTATAAATTTTGGTCATCCTGATCCTGCTATGCGCATGGAAAAGATCTTCTTGAATAATGTTGAAGCTTATGCCGGAATTGCTGCTGTGGATGCCTATTTGGGCGTCACTCAAGAATCTGAAAAGGACCTCACTTATGGCGGGGCTCATGTGATAGAAGCTCTTATTCGCGGCGACAAAGTCGAGCTTGTGGCGACGGCAAAAGGGACGGACTGCTATCCCCGCAAGAAAATCAGAGCTATGATCTCTCGCGAGACGGTCAATGAAATGATCCTTCATAATCCAAGAAATGCTTATCAGAATTATCCCGCCGCTACGAACTCCACTCAAGATAAAAAATATACCTATATGGGCATTTTAAAGCCTGAACACGGAAACATAACTTACTCAACATCAGGCGAATTGAGTCCTTTGCTTAATGATCCTTTTTTTAGAACCATAGGTATTGGAACGCGCATTTTTCTTGCCGGAGCGCAAGGATATGTCACTTGGAACGGCACACAATTTAAAAGTGATTCCGAGAGAAATGAATTCGGTATTCCTTTGCTGAATGCCGGGACCTTGACTGTTACAGGTGATATGAAAGAGATGAGCACTGAATTCATTCGTGCAGCCTATTATAAAAAATATGGTGTTTCCATGTTCATTGGCATAGGTGTCCCTATCCCTGTTTTAGATGCCGATATAGCAAGACGGGTGTCTATACGAAATGAACAGATAGAGACCTATATCAGAGATTACGGCAATCCCGACCATCCTATTCTTGCCAAAGCAAATTATAAAGATCTGAGAAGTGGCAAGATAGAATTCAATGGAAAAATGGTTCCCACTACCGCCATGTCTTCGCTCAAAAAAGCTCGAAAAATTGCAGACCTCTTAAAAGAACAAGTTCAAAAAGGGGAATTTTTTCTGACCGAGCCAGTCCAGGGATTCCCTGAAAATAAGTCGCTTAAAAACCTCAAAGCCATAGATTAAAATGTACGAACCCCGTTGCTATAGAAACATCATGGGGAAGAGATTCAGAAGTCTTACATGTTCCTATCTTGAAACAGATCTGTGGATAGCTTTTGATGTAAATAATTCCATTCCTGATAAGAGCATTCTTGACTATACACTCAAAAAAATAATAGAACTCAGACAATTATTTGAGGATTATTTTATACTTCATCCCGACTATAAAACAAGTTTAAAGCCATTACAAGCTTTAGTTGAGGCACCAAAGATCATAAAAGGCCTGGCTGATAATTCCTTGAGATCGGGTGTGGGTCCCATGGCCGGCATAGCGGGTGCTTTTGCCGAAGAAATTGCCTTATCTCTAAAAAAAGAATTCCATTTTAATGAAATTATCGTCGAAAACGGTGGGGATATTTTTCTTGATATAAAAGAAAAAGTCACCGTCTCGCTTTATGCCGGATCGCATCCACTTTCCAATAAAGTGAATCTTTTGATCGAGCCTTCTTTTTCGCCTTTGGGACTCTGTGCGTCGTCCGGACAATTTGGTCATTCTTTTAGCAAAGGAAAGGCAGACCTTGTAGCCGTGGCATCAAAAGATGCGGTTTGGGCGGATCAACTTGCTACTTTTTTTGCCAATATGATAAAAAAACCAAGTGATATTCAGCACGCGATGGACCATAGCGAAAAGTTTCCCGATATACTTCATCTTTCGGTATTTGCAAACCGAGAATTCGCTATAAAAGGAAGTATTTTAATTAAAAATGTATAAAAAAATATTAACATCTTCTTAATAAACACAGTATATTAACATAACAAAAGATAATTAGACAAGGAGCAAAAGATGAAAAGAATAGTTATAGTTTTAATCACACTTTTGCTTGTATCCATACCATTTCTTGGGCATGCAGAAGAAGACACCGGTCTTAATTCTATGTTTGAGACAGGTATAGGTATCGGCGCAGTTACCATCGACGGACAACTTTACAATCAGATAGCTTTCCGTCCCACATTTTCAATTGGTAAGTTGGGTATGGGCCTGGATATCGCTGTTTATATTGATAGTGAAGGGCGTATCTCCAAACACAATTGGGATGAATTTAAAGATTATTTGAATATGCTTTATTATTTGAGCTGGGCGACAAAATATGATCCATTTTACCTTCGTATAGGCGGTTTGGATAACGTGACCTTTACAAATGGTATATCAATTGATCGCTATACAAATATGCTTGAATATCCGGTCAAGAAACGATTTGGTACGGAATTTGCCTTTACTAACAGATATAAAAAAGATCGCGGTATGGCACTAAGTTTTTATGGATTTATTGCCGATTGGACTGAAATGCGTGGTAAAAGTAAGCAACCGGGACTTTTGGGTGCTCGATTTGCGCTTGGTGGATTTCTTGAATTCGGTTTAAGTGCAGTTGCGGATTTGAATCCTTTCAATGCATTTAAAGATGATATGGATGGTGATGGTTATCCTGATTTGATGGATATGTTTCCTATGGATCCCAATTACTATGCAGATACAGATGGCGATGGTATTCCCGATGCTGTCGATCCTGATATAGATGGGAATAATTTATGGGAATATACGCCTGTCCCTGGTTTAACTCATGAAATTATTGATGAATTCATTGCTCCCATGTTCCCTGAATATGATGGTTATGAATCCATAGATACTGTTCAAACCATGTATATACCAACTATAGATACGCTGATGAAAGAGCATCCCAGTGTTTTTTCTGCTTCAGTGGATATTACTATCCCAATTGTCAGAAAGAGCGGTTTTTCTGTAGAAATTTATTCAGTGGCGGCCATTTTGGGATATCTGGATGGAAAGACTGCAGTCCATGAGTTGACAAAAGATGATGTATTTCTTGGTACATCACCGCTTGGTATTGGTTTTACTGTCAGTGATTTTCTGACAGCAAAATTAGAATATCGCTGGGCACAGGAAAATTTCCAGTACGGTTTCTTTGATAGAAATTATGATCTTAACAGAGTTTATTTTATCCAGGATGAAAATCAGCATTATGTTGCGAAAACAAAGTACGATCAGTTGCTAAGAACAAATCTTCCTCAATCTCAGGGATTCTTTAGCTCTGTTGGTATTAATGTTGCGAACTTTTTTACCCTCGATTTTGCCTATATGAACATGATATCTGTTGGCACGGGTGATATATTACAGACTTTCCAGGCTGAAGCCTCTGTTCCCAAAGGTTCAATTCCCCTGGTTTCTGAGGTCAGAGCATATTATCATAGAAATAATGATCCAAATCCCTGGGCATTTAAAAAACCTTCCGAACGTACTGTCATGGGCGCAAAGATTGGTATGGACCTCGGTGGAGGCGTCAGTATCGTCTATAATTATATGTTATCATACCGTGACATGAACGGTGATGCCGTGATCGATCCTAAGACAGAAAAAGTAACTGTGATGAATGTTGAAACAGGATTTAACTTTTAATTTTTAAAAGCAGAATTTTTGTGTATATTTGCCCGTTCGTCAATTGGCGGACGGGTATTTTTTTAACTACTAAGTAAAGGGAGTGTTATGCATTGGGTAGACATAGCAATTATTGTTGCGTTCATGGTTGGTGTATTTGCGGCCGGATCATTACTGGGACGAAATGTCAAGAACATGAAAGATTATTTTTCCGGGGGAAATAAGCTTCCCTGGTGGGCTGTAATGGTGTCCATTGTTGCAGCAGAAACATCAGTATTGACTTTTTTATCAATTCCCGGTGTTGCATATCTGGGTAACTTTACTTTCTTGCAGGTGTGTATTGGGTATATCATTGGTCGTATTTTAGTCGCCCTGATCTTTATTCCAATGTACAGCAAGGGCCAGTTTATTTCTGTTTATCAAGCCATCACCGAAAAAGGTGGTATTACCATGCAGCGTATTATGTCTGTGACTTTTATGATCACACGACTTTTAGCTGATGGCGTGCGTTTATTTGCCGTTGCTATTCCTTTAAGCATGATCACAGGTTTACCATATTTTTATTCATTGCTTATCTTGGGTATCGTAACCGTTACTTATACGCTGATGGGCGGTATAAAGGGAGTCGTATGGATGGATTTTGCTCAGTGGATCATTTATATGGGCGCAGCAGTTGCCGCTTTGATTATTGGCATGAAAATGCTACCGGATGCGGGAGCTTCAGTAAATGATTTTGTTGCTCAGGGTAAAACATTATTACTTAATTTTCAGGGAGCTAAAGGTTATACTCTTTGGGGTGGCGTGATAGGCGGTGCCATGCTTTCAATGGCCAGCCATGGTACGGACCAATTGATTGTACAACGTATTCTTTCCTGTAAAAGCACAAAAGATTCCAAGAAAGCTATGATCGGTAGTGGACTTGTTGTTTTCGTCCAGTTTGCAATTTTTCTTTGCATTGGTGCCATGCTTTATATGGTTTGGAATGGTGCAAGCCTTCAGGCTCTTGGAATTACAAAGCCGGATGAATTATTCACTAAATTTATCATAGAAAATTTACCGCCCGTTGTAAAAGGAATTACGGTTGCAGGAATTTTTGCTGCATCTATGACGACCTTAAGTGGCTCTCTAAGTGCCATGTCTTCATCCATCACGGTTGATATTTTTAAACCTATTTTCAAGAATATCACCGATGAAGGAAAATGGTTAAAAATCAGTCGATTTGCTACTTTAGGCTGGGGAATTGTTATGGTCTTTGGTGCCATGATATTTACGAACCAAGATAGTCCGCTTGTCGAAGTTGGCTTATCTATTGCTTCATTTACTTATGGTGGAACATTAGGCGTTTTTGTCGCTGTCCGCTTCTTTAAAAAATGTAGTTTATGGCAGTATGTTGTGCCTTTCTTCTTCTCAATTTCTGTCATGACATTTATTATTGTCGCTGGCTGGCAAGATCTCTTTCATATCAACTGGACCTGGTACACTCTCATTGGTGTAACATCATCAGTATTAATGAATAGATTGTTGGTGTTGATAAAGAAAGTCGATTAGGTCGATGAAGAAAGTCGATAGGTCGAGAATGGTCGATTGATTGATAAATTGGTTAATGCAAGTTGCATTAATTTCATTCTAAAGTCCGAGGGGGACAATTATGACTGAAAAAACTTTTGTTTATGGTTTTGAGAAATTAGATGTATGGAAAAAATCAAAAGAATTTAATCGATTTATATACGATTTAACTGATAATTTTCCATACTCGGAAACGAAGAATTTGACTAGTCAAATTAGAAGATCCTCAGTGTCTATTGCTGCAAATATTGCTGAAGGTTCTGCAAAATTTTCAAATAAGGGTTTTAAACGATATCTACGAATATCATATGGTAGTGCTGTAGAATTATTAAGCCACTCTTATTTAGCCTTTGATCGAAAATATATTGATGCTACTGCATTAACTGAAATCAAAATAAAAATTAATAAAATAACTCGTATGCTTAATTCACTTAGTAACTCTCTGAAAACATAGTTTATAAACTCATCGACTTATCGACCCATCGACCCATCGCCTCATTTCCTTAAAACATTTATTTGTTATAAACATAAAAAGTGTTTACATTTATATGTTTTGCTAACGAAAGGATAAAATTCATGAAGAAAATTGCTTTAGTGGGATGTGGACGCATTTCCAAACGACATATTGAAGCTATAAACGACAATAAAAATCTTGAGATCACTCTGGTATGTGATATTGTTGAAGAAAAGGCCAAAAAACTTGCTGAAGAGTTAAACGTGCCTTATGTAACAGATTATAAAAAAATTAAAGGTGTTGATATTATTTCGGTCCTAACGCCCTCAGGTAATCATCCTTTGCATGTGGCTGAAATAGCTGAAAATACTGATGCGCCTTATATAATATGTGAAAAACCCCTAAGCTTAACCGTCCGTGAAGTGCATGAAGTTTTTGATCGTGTAGATAAAGCCGGTAAAACTCTTCTTCCTGTCTATCAAAACAGATACAATCCTCTGGTTCAGATGCTAAAAAAAATCATCACTGAAGAAAAATTGGGTAAACTACATCAATTCGTATGCAATGTTTTTTGGAACAGAAATGATGCTTATTTTGATATTGACTGGCACGGTACCCGGTCTTTGGATGGCGGCGTTCTTTATACTCAGGCAAGTCACTATGTTGATATGGTACATTTCCTTTTTGGTGAATTGGTTTCAGGAAAAGGCCAAGGTGGCTTGTTAAGAGGTCTTGAAGTTTACGATTCACTTTCAGCTGTTATGCGTTTTAAATCAGGGGCTGTTGGTTCTTTAAATGCGACCATCTGTGCTTATGAAAAAAATTATGAAACAGAATTTACTATCATTGCCGAAAAAGGTATTATTCGTTTGGCTGGCACTAATTTGAATACCATCACTCACTGGAATGTTGAAGGTATTGAAAAACCGGATATGGATTTTAAGCTGGATCATATCTATGGCAAGGGTCATAATAAATTATATGAATATGTCTCCAAGGAAAAATGGGATGAATTCCCATCCAGACAAGATATTCTTTCAGGTATTCGTCTAATGGAAAAATTAAGTTATTAAGGTGAAAATATGCAATTTTGTGATCTTAAAAAGCAGTACAATGAGTATAAAACGGAAATTGATGCAGCCATAGCTTCGGTTATTGATAGGACTGCCTTTATTAACGGTCCCGATATTAACGAAATTGAAAAAGAATTGGCAGACTTTGGCGGCATAAAACATGCAGTAGCATGCAGTTCAGGGTCAGATGCTATTTCCTTGGCTTTATCTGCCAAGAATATTGAAGCAGGCGATGAAGTAATCTGTCCCGCTTTTACATTTATTGCAACGGGGACCATGATAGCTGTTTTGGGAGCTAAACCCGTATTTGTCGATGTCGATCCTGTGACCTTCAATCTGGATCCTGAAAAGATCGAAGCAAAGATCACGGATAAAACCAAAGGCATTATTGCCGTATCACTTTATGGTCAATGCGCTGATTTCGATAAGATTAATGCCATTGCCAAAAAACACGGATTATGGGTGCTGGAAGATGCTGCTCAGTCTTTTGGCGCAGTTTATAAAGGCAAGAAATCCTCTGCGCTCACAGATATATCCACGACCAGCTTTTTCCCGGCTAAACCTCTGGGTTGTTATGGAGATGCGGGTGCCATTTTTACCAACGATGATAATGTAGCTGAAAAACTTGCTATGCTCCGTAATCATGGTCAAGAAAAACGCTATTATCATAAAATGGTGGGCGTGAATGGCCGTATGGATACGCTTCAGGCAGCCATTATTCGCGTAAAACTCAAACATTTTCCTGCTGAAATTCTTGAAAGGAAGCGGGTTGCAGATGCTTATAGCAAAGCACTCAAAGGTATAGTGGATACACCGCAGGTTCTTGAAGGAAATGAAAGCGTTTGGGCACAATATACCATACGACTCGATAAGCGTGATGCACTGCGTGAACATTTAGCTAAATACGATATCCCGACAGCCGTTCATTATCCCATGCCTTTACCCCAGCAAGAAGCTTTTGCTTACTTAAAACAAGGCAATAATTTTCCCGTATCGAATAGATTATCAGAAAGAGTGCTTTCTTTGCCGATGCATCCTTTTTTGACCCAAGAAGAAATAACTTTTGTGACAGATAAGATAAAGGAATTTATTCATGGCTGATTATTTTGTACATGAATCTGCCTATGTAGATGAAGGAGCCAAAGTCGGCAGCGGAACAAAAATATGGCATTTTTCCCATCTTATGCCAGGCGCTACAGTTGGCAAGAATTGCTCCATCGGACAGAATGTGAACATTGGATCAAAAGCTGTTGTAGGTAATGGTGTAAAAGTCCAGAATAATATTTCAATTTATGATTCCGTCATCATCGAAGACGATGTCTTTTGTGGTCCCAGCTGTGTTTTTACCAATGTGGTCAATCCTAGAGCTTTTGTAGAAAGAAAAACAGAATATAAAGAAACCCGCATCAAAAAAGGCGCCTCCATCGGAGCCAATGCCACCATTGTCTGTGGCGTAACCTTAGGCGAATATTGCTTTATAGCCGCCGGAGCCGTCGTCACCAAAGATGTCCCCGCGTATGCCCTTATGGTTGGTGTACCTGCCAAACGAAAAGGCTGGGTAAGCAGGGAGGGAGAAATACTCGACGAAACATTGATTTGTCCCAGAAGTGGTGAGAAATATCATATTGATGATGGAGAATTAAAACCAATAGTTAATGTTTAGAGAGTTGAGAGTAATTAAGTCAATCAGTATTCATTGTTAATAATTAATAACCCCGATGCATGGAGGGAGCACCTTGAATATCGAACAAGGAATGTTGATATTTGATTTGTGAAGTATTTGATATAAGAATAGAAGAAGATAAGAAGTCGATGAGGTCGATATGGTCGATAATTCTCCGTCATCCTGAAAAATTTACGAAGTAAATTTTTCAGCCCGCAGGGTCGCGAAGCGAGATCTGGAGAAGCGCCTTGAAGTGTTGAAATGTTGAAGCTCAGATGATTTTTTCCTGGCAGAGGCAGAGACGCAAT
>CAZNFT010000039.1:0-16802 GCA_964572745.1 uncultured bacterium | reverse complement strand
ACCTCTACTTCGCTCCTGCGGAGCTATGTAGAGCAGGCTTCTTACCTTCTTACCTTCTTACCTTCTTACCTTCTTACCCTCTTACCTTTTTTCTATCGCGGATTTCGCAAATCGAAAATCGACATTCTTTGTTCGATATTCAAAGACATCCCAATGGGGGTATTTTATTTCTTAGTATAAATATATCTGTCGCACAACTTTGCTTTTACGAATTACCACTCTAGAAAAGGCTTTTCGGCAAGACAGGCATTTAAATAGCGCTTATCAGCAGTGACTTCTTTTCCGAGCCAGGGTGGCTTTTCAAAACTTTCATCCTCGGACTTGAGCTCAATTTCCGCCATGATAAGTCCCTCATTCTTGCCGGAATAGATATCGATTTCCCATTTCTTGCCTGCATAAAGAAAGTCGGCGCGACGTTTTTCGATGATCTTGCCATTGGATAGCTTTTCGACCATAATGCGTGCATCTTCCAGAGGAATATTATATTCAAATTCCCATCTTCTTATATCGGAAATATCTTTTTTGATGGTCAGAACTGCAGTTTTATTATTTACTATACGGACCCGAGCAGTTCCATCGCTGGCATAGAAAAAATACGCCTGAATAATATATTCCGAGGGCAGATATAAGATCTCCTTAGAGTCTTTTACTAAAAATTTTCTTTCGATTTCTTGCATTTTATGTTAGGGGCTAAGTCGTGAGCGGTAAGCTATATGCCTTTTTGTTCTCTGCGGCGTTTTGTATGGTGATAATGATTTTAGAAAGATTATCGCAACATAAAGGGTCTTTATTATTTGTTCAATGCTTCCCATTTGAGATCTTGCGCTGTAGCATTCTTGCTAAAATAAAACTAAATTCTTACGAATCTATCAAGTTCTTTGGCGACTTCCTGGACGAGTTTTGTGCGTTCGCGATGATGAATAAAGGCAGATTTAAAGCCATCAATAATTATATCTTTAATATCATCTATTGAGAGATCAAAAGTTTTATAGGCTATATAAAGCTCATTTGTAACTGTTGTATTCGACATTAAGCGATTATCGGTATTCAAGCTTAAACGCAAACCATAATCCCTGTAAAATTTAAAGGGATGTCTATCTAAGCTTGCCACCGATTTTGTCTGTAAATTAGAGGTCAGGCAGATCTCAAGGCAAATACGATGATCGTTGATATAGTTCATCAGATCGCCATCTTCGGATAAACGCGTGCCATGTCCGATACGATGTGCTCCACAATAATGGACAGCTTGGTGTATGCTCTCAGCTCCGTAGGCCTCACCGGCATGAATAGTAATATTAATATTATTCTTTAGGACAAGTCTAAAAGCCTCTTCATGGTGTTTTGCAGGATAATTTTCTTCGGGCCCGGCTAGATCAAAACCAATAACGCCTCTGTTTTTATAAGCAACGGCCAATTCAGCCAATTCTAAAGAAATTTTTGGATCAAAGGACCTCATACCGCAAACGATCACACCACCTGAAATATTAAAATCGCGTTCTGCTTTTCTCATACCACGAAAAACCGCTTCGATATTATCGACGGTAAGCATACGTTTTTGAGTGTGTAAAATGGGCGAATAACGAATTTCCAGCCAGCGAATATTTTCCTTGGCAGCATCTTCACAAAGCTCGTAAGTCACACGTTCTAAAGAAGCTTCATCCTGCATTACCGAAAGGGTTACGTCAAAGCGCTCTAAATAATCTTCCAAAGAAGTAGCGTTTTCGCAGTAAAGATATTTCTTCATTTTCTCCAAAGAATCGTAAGGCAATTTAACACCTTGTTGATCAGCCAATTCCATAATGGTCTCAGGACGCAAAGAGCCATCTAGATGACAATGCAGATCTATCTTTGGGAAGCCATGAATCCTATCCCATATTTTTTGGTCCACAGCCATGGTGAACTCCTTTTTTTAAGCAAATTTTTCTTTAATGTAAGAACCGGGTTCTTTACGAGAATGCAAAGTAAAACCCTCAGCCTGGAGCAATTTTTCCATTCCCGCCACCATCATAGGATGACCACAAAGAAAAATAACCGTATTCTCGGGAGAAACTTTCTCTCCCCATATCTCATCAATATATTTATCTTTCCAGACCTGATCGAGAAAACCCACTTTCCCATGCCAAGGAGTTGGTTCTTTATCAGGTTCTGAAATAATTGGCACATATTTCAATTTAGGACAAAAACGCTGCATAATCGCTAATTCATCTCTGTATCCCAGGTCCCAAGAATTTACAGCTCCGTGCACTACGGCCCATTTTCTATCAGTCTCAACGGTTAAATCGGAGCGAAGCATACTCATATAAGGCGATAAGCCTGTTCCGGTGGCAAAAAATATCACATTCTTATCTTTAGGAATATCATCAAGTGTGAACATTCCAAAAACTTTTTCGCGCATCCATAATTTATCGCCATTTTCTAAAGCGAATAAACGCGGGGTCATGGCTCCATTTTCTACCATTTTAATATAAAACTCAAGGTAATTATCTTGTTCAGAACTCGATGCTATGGAATAAGGTCGTTTTATCAGTCTGTCATCTGGAGATTCTTTGACCTCCGGGACAGAATAAGGAACACGCTTAGCATCTTTTCGTAAGCCGAGGGGACAATATTGCCCGGGTGAAAATTTTGGTAATTTCCAGCCAAGAGGTGCAATTCTAAAAATACACAGACCGGGTGCAACTTCAATTTTCTGTTGTAGTATGGCGTTATATGCTTCTATTGACATGTTTATTCTCCATTGTTTATTTTGATATAATATGTAAATATGATGATTATATCAATGGAAAAGAATTAAAGTTGAAACAAAAATAGAATTATCTTAAATCACCATTTATTATCTTTACTCAAATTTGATCTGACTATTTACCTCATATAAATTTTTTTCAGCTTTTAATCTGGTTGATTTATTTTTTCGAAATTTATTGGAGATCTTGACATTCAACCATTCGAATCCACCTGCATAGTTAACTTTAGACCAAAAATATGAGATCAGGAACCAAAAACCCATCATAGATACTGAAAATAATATGATAGCAAAAAAATTAGACATAAAGGGATTCACAGAAGCATCAAGAGTCCACAATGCTTTACCTCCAAACCATTTATGGAATAATTCAGATAAAAACATAGAAGGTGTTGCCTCGATGACATAAAATGTTAAACTTGCCATACTGAAGCGACGAACCCAAATGGATTTCTCTGCAAATCTATTGCGTTTTTCATCACTGGCATATTCAATTTTATTGATTAAGCCTATAGTGATTAGATTCATAAGTCCCAAGTTTAAAAACATCAAGGTTCTAGGGAAAATTTTATAATCAAAAAGTGCATCAATTGGGTCTTCCCCGCTAATACCACACTCTCTGATCAGGAAAATCAGAGAAATGACAAAAAAGACCAGTAATCCAAAGCCTAAGTAGCGTCCAATCTTTTTAATAATTTTAATATTGATATGATTTATAAGCAGTATGGAATACATCATACCAAAAAATACAAAAGATCCCAGCGGGAAAAATGATAGTTGCGCTCCAAAAAATAATTGAAGTACATAGGAGAAGAAAATTGAAATTCCGCCTTTTGCATACAGAATAGGAACACCTTTAGCCGCCCAATGAGATAAGGGGTCAGAGAAAAACACAATGATCAATCCGACTATGATCAAAATACTAACATTTCGTTTTACCTTATTTACTCCGTCTTTTCGAAACAAAAGATAAATAAATAATGCCGTTACCAAACCCGAAATACCTATCATGGGCAAGGCTCCAATAGCAAATACCCTATCAATAGATGGCCAGGCCCATTCCCCACTCTGAATTAAAGAGGAAAAGACTGACGCAGTTTCTTTACCGCTAAATGGTGAATGACCGGGACGGTTAAAAATTATTGTTCTGATAGGATCAACCAATAATAAAAAAATTGAGTTCATAATAATGGGTTTGATCGTTTCTTTCATAGAATAAGCCTTTGATAAACGACGGGCTGAAGTGAAAGTATTCGTTAAACCTGAAATTATCGCAAAGCCACCGGCCCAAGTTGCTAAAATCATAAGAGGAGACAATAAAATCAATGCAGGTGTAGAGATCACAGCTAATGCTATACTTTCAGTATACCAGGTGCCATAAATAATATGGTGCAAGAACAGCACACCTAAAATCGATATTCCACGAATAAAATCAACTGATAATAAGCGTTTATTTAACATATTTTTCCCTTCTTGCGTATTTTACTTGTCAGCAAATTTAGAACTTAATTAGGCTTTTATGCAAATATTATTTTGTTCAATAATAAACAAAGAGAACTTATCTTGCTAATAATCTATTATAAGCGGCGATATTCGTATTGAAAAGAGAACTTTTCTCTCACAAATCAGATAGTGTTAGCTTATGCAAAGGATTCTAAGATTTTAATTCTTAAAATCTTATCGCTTAGTCAAGAATCAATGATCTTCCATATATAGGTTCTTCTGCACATTTAAGCGTTGAGATTTATTCTTGCGGAATAATCCACCGACCCAAACGACCAATGACTCCATACTTCCTTTAAAAGAAATTTTCTCCCAGGCCCATACTAAAGTAAACCAAAATAAGATTACAATAAATGAATAAAGCAAAATGGCGGGTACATTCGTCATAAAAGCATCTACTTCTAAAAAATAGTCACCAAACCAGGTATGGAATAATTTTGAAAAAAAGGTATTTACAAGCCCATCCAACATGTAAAGGGATAAAGTCAACATACCCCAACGACGGACCCAGACTGTTTTATTAGCTTTTTTGATATAAAGATCTTGTTCATCGTATTCATAATATCTTAACAGGGCCGACAATATCAAGCTGATAATGGAAATATTAAAAAATGTGAGCGCTCTTGGTTGTATCCTGTACCCAAATAATTCATTGATAATAGCCTGTGTATCACCCAACTGTTTTATCATAACAAACAAAAAGATCAGAAAAAGGACAAACGACAGCAGAGAAATATAGCGTCCATAGCGCTTGACCAGATCCTTAGAACTCTCTTTTTTATAGATCAGAGCAAAAGCCATACCAAGAAAAGCGTAGGCGCCATTTGGTAAAAATGAGAGAATATCACCTCCCAATAATACTAAGGGATATGCCAGGATCTTAAGGAAGCCACCTCTAAAAAACATCTCTTTTTCGAGGGCATACATTGCGTGGCTTAAGGGTTCACCAAATAATACAATTATAAATGCAATAAGTAAAATCAATGGTACAAGCATCTTGTTTTCTTTGGTTTTACCATTTTTATCATAGACAAAAGACAAAACCAAAGCACACAATAAACCGGCAATACCAATGACAGGCAAAGCGCCCGGTGACATGATCTGTTCAAAAGGCGGCCATTGAAAATTGCCATTAACTATGAGATCCAAAAACAAAGAATATCCCATTTCCCCTGTAAACAATCTATTCCAGGGAACAACAAAGAAATAACAACGAATAGGATCAAGCAGTATAATAATAATCGAATTAATTATTATCGGCTGGAGTGCCATTTTTCTGCTAACTCCTTTTGACATTTTATTGACAGCATTGAAAGTATTTACAAAACCACTTAATAAAGCAAAACCACCGCCCCAAGTTGCTACTATGATCAAAGGAGCTAAAAACACCAGTAGCCAAACAGGTAAAATTGATAATGCCGTTTCAGCTGTGTGCCATATACCATAAATCAAAGCATGTAAAACCAACAAGCCAATAATCGCATATCCTTTCATGACATCAATTGTAATCAATCTACGGGAACTCAGGTTCAGAGATTTTTGCATTTTTCATTTCCTATTTAATTGCTATAAAATAATTACAGAGAAAAATATGGGCAGACCAGATAACAAGTGTTTAAAATATTAGATTAACTTCCTTCCTTGCTTCCCACATATTTTAAAACAAAAAAATATATGGAATGAATGTTAAATTCGCAAATAAGTTTTTATAAACAACTTTTAGAAAAACGCAAAGAAATAGAAAGCTAAAAAAGATTAAAATTGGAAAAAATATGCAAAACTATGTAAAGCTAAATTTGCCCTATTGAACGGCTCTTCGACTTCTAACTTCCGGCTTCTAAATTATTCTGGCTTCCGGCTTCCTGCTTCTGAGTTATTCGTTATTCCCACTCTATCGTTGCGGGTGGTTTAGAGGAAATATCATAAACAACGCGATTAATCCCTTTTACTTCGTTGATAATACGATTAGATATCTTGGCTAAGAGTTCATAAGGCAAATGCGCCCAATCTGCTGTCATCCCATCCTGAGATGTAACAGCGCGAAAAGCAAGCGCATATTCATATGAGCGTTCATCGCCCATTACACCGACTGATCGAACAGGCAATAAAACGCAGAAAGCCTGCCAAACCTTGTTATAGTGATCAGATTTATGAAGCTCTTCAATGGCGATATGATCAGCTTGACGTAAAATATCACATTTTTCTTTTGTAATAGGACCCGGGATCCTTACGCCAAGACCAGGACCGGGAAAGGGATGACGCCAAATTAATTCATCGTCCATTCCCATTTCTTTACCAACCCGGCGGACTTCATCTTTAAATAATTCACGCAGAGGTTCTATAAGCTTAAACTTCATTTTTTCGGGCAAACCTCCCACATTGTGGTGAGATTTAATACTTGCTGAGGGTCCTTTTAAGGAAACAGATTCTATCACATCGGGATAAAGTGTTCCTTGGGCAAGAAAATGAAAATCGCCTAAACGATTCGCCGTTTTTTCAAAAACATCAATAAAAATATTCCCAATAATCTTGCGTTTTTTTTCAGGATCTGTTACGCCATCCAGGCCTGCAAGAAATTGTTCTTCAGCATCGACATATTCCAGTTTCATGCTATAGCGATCACGAAAAGTCTTTTGTACCTGCTCAGCTTCGCCTAATCGAAGTAAACCATTATTTACAAACACACAGGTCAATTGATCGCCAATGGCTTTCTGTAAAAGCACAGCTACAACTGAAGAATCCACGCCACCCGATAAACCGCAGATCACATGTTTATCACCTACTATCCTGCGGACTTTTTCAATCTCACTGCTGACAAAATTCGCAGGTGTCCAGTTTTGTTCACATCCACAAATATCTACAGCAAAATTCTTTAGTATATCAAATCCACGATTTGTATGAGCAACCTCAGGATGAAACTGAATAGCAAAAATAGGCCGGGTTTTATGCCTGATGGCTGCAATTGGAGCATTGTCTGTATGAGCTATGATCTTAAATCCCTGCGGTATCATTTCCACATGGTCACTATGACTCATCCATACAAGAAGATCCTCTTTATCGGAGATATTCTTAAAAAGATCGGAATTATCATCAATTTTCAAGTGAGCACGACCATATTCTCTATGTTCAGATCGAGTGACTTTTCCCTGATATTTTTGACTTATCAACTGTAAACCATAGCAAATCCCCAAGATAGGAATATCAAGATCAAAAACACCTTCATCGGGATGCACTGCTTGCTCGCCATACACACTTGAAGGTCCCCCCGACAAAATAAGTCCCTGAGGATCAAAGTCCAGGATCTTTTGAAACTCAAGATTAAAAGGGTGAATTTCACAATAAACATTGGCCTCGCGAATACGCCGCGCAATCAATTGTGTGTACTGAGAACCAAAATCGAGAATGAGAATTTTGTTACTGTTCATTTTTTATTTTCCTTAATGATATATTAATTCTGTACCTTTTTAAATTTACCAATACCGACTCCAGAGTTACCCGCCCGATTTTTCATGGTCGGGACTAGGGACGGCACAGCGCGTGGCGTGGTATAAAACAATCCCATTATCCTACCTGCGCGCCATAACCCCGAATTTTCGGGGCGGAGGAGGGTCATCCTGTCTAAAAATCATTCTGGGCGCATATCGCGTAGCGAAAATTCACAGCCACAATAGTTCTGACGATAAAGCTCCAATTCGCGGCTCAATTCATTACTTCGTTTGAAGCCATCTTTTTTCTTGAAATCCCAAGGGCGATACGCGGGATATTTTTCTCCTATTTTAAAGATCATTTTTGAAATTTTATGTGGAGACACCGTAAGCGTACTTGTAAAATGTTCAAATCCATGTTCTTCTGCATAAGCAGCAGTTCTGGCAAAACTGTAGTTGAAACATAGTCCACAACGCGAGCCTTTTTCCGGTTCATCTTCATAGCCTTTTACAACTTCCAGCCAAGACGCATGATCGTAAATATCTTCAATGAGCTCGACTTTTAAAAGCTTTGATAATTTCCTGGCAGCTTCAAGTCGTCTTTGGTATTCCTCTTTAGGCGAAATATTATGATTTGAAAAAAATAAAACCGGTTCAAGATCTTCTGAAGCTAAGCGTTCAAGGCAGGCGCTGGCGCAGACAGCACAGCAAGTATGGAGTAATATTTTTTGTTTCATTTTATAAACTCAGTATTTAGATAATTGTTCTTTTTTATTTTAAACTGTTTGTGCGTTTAGAGTTTAAATTTTAGGAGCTTAGGGGTTTAAAAGGAATAAGGTGTCATTAACAAATGTTGCATTATTTTGTCTGATAGGCTTCAACACAATTAGACTATCCAAATCAAGAATTTTTGCTTTACTGCTTCTACCACCAGAATAAATATTCAAATAATAGCTTTCATTTTCTCCCTTTAATGTCACATAAATAAAATCACGCACAAAACCATACTCACAGTTCATACCTGTCCCCTCAAGATAGAGTTTAATGAGGTCAATATTGATATCATTATTTTTTTCATATTTTCTCCTTTTTTTGCTTGTTGCCTCGGGTCAGACGTGTCAGTCCCCTACATCTCTCACAGATTATCATTATTATCTCAAAGTTTAAACTCAGTCTTTTGAAAGCTCCCGACCATCCGGGATCCTCTCTTCGTTCGGTCAACCCGAAAGGTCATCGCATGCATCGTGTCTCTACCTTGGGCTAGAGCGATTCTTCGACTTTTTACTTGAAAAGCTCCCGACCGTCCGGGATCCTCTCTTCGTTCGGTCAACCCGAAAGGTCATCGCATGCATCGTGTCTCTACCCCGGGCTACGGCGAACAGGCAACTACACTCAGGATGACATTCTGCATATTTATATTTAATTGTCAATTTTCCATTGTCAATTCTCAATTACTTCTCTTCAACCCAGTAATTGGGAGCTTCTTTGGTGATCATGACATCGTGAACATGTGATTCGCGCAGGCCGGCATTGGTAATCTGGACGAATTGCGTTTTTTCGTTTAATTCTTTAATGCTATGTGCACCCGCATATCCCATACCGCTTTGTAAACCCCCGACTAATTGAAAGATCACATCTGATAATTCGCCTTTATAATGAACCCGGCCTTCAACACCTTCGGGAACATATTTACCCGAGTTAGTTTTTTCATCCTGAAAATATCTATCCGATGAGCCTTGTTTCATGGCTGCCAGTGAGCCCATTCCACGATAGACCTTATAGCGACGACCCTGATACAATTCCACTTCGCCCGGCGATTCCTTTGTCCCGCCAAAAAGCGAACCTATCATCACAACCGAGGCACCGGCTGCAAGGGCTTTTACTGCGTCACCGGAGTATTTAATGCCACCATCGGCAATAATGTGTATGCCGGCTTCTCTGGCCGCTTTAGCGCATTCTATAACAGCTGTCAACTGTGGAACTCCTACACCTGCAACCACGCGGGTTGTACAAATGGATCCCGGACCGATCCCAACCTTTACACAATCCGCACCGGCCTGTGCAAGAGCCAGTGTTGCCTGATATGTTGCCACATTCCCGGCTACAATGGGAAGTTCGGGAAAAGCGGCTTTGATCTTTTTAACAGCCTCTAACACTTTCGATGAATGTCCATGAGCCGTATCAATGGTAATAATATCTACATGCGCTTCTACCAATGCAGCCACTCTTTCCATAAAATCATCTGAAACCCCGACTGCGGCTCCCACACGTAAACGACCGACATTGTCTTTTACAGCTTTAGGATATTTCATTTTTTTGCGAATGTCTTTAATCGTTATTAAACCTACTAAATTACCCTCATCATCCACTACGGGTAATTTTTCAATACGATGTTTTTGAAGGGGTTTAATGGCTTCTTCGAGTGTTGTCCCTATTGGCGCTGTTATCAAATTTTTAGATGTCATATACTCTGAGACTTTTTTGGAATATTCTTCTGCTTTGATAAATCTCAGGTCACGATTTGTAATAATACCGACCAGTTTACGTTTTTTAACCACTGGCACGCCGGATATATGAAAGCGTGACATCAGGGCAAGAGCTTCACCTATGGGTTTATCTTCTTCAATGGTGATGGGATCAATGATCATACCGCTTTCCGAGCGTTTAACCTTATCCACTTCAGCTGCCTGCGCCTTTATGCTCATATTCTTGTGAATAAAACCTAAACCGCCTTCTTGGGCAATTGCAATGGCCAGTTGAGCTTCTGTTACGGTATCCATAGCTGCAGAGACATAAGGAATATTTAGTTTAATATCATTGGTAATATATGTTTCTGTATTGACTTCCGCCGGTAAAACATCTGAAGCTGCAGGAACTATTAAGACATCATCAAATGTTAAAGCCTTCATCATTATTTTTTCATCTTTCATAATTATAGCCCTCCAAGCTGTTTTTACACTCTATCTGAATTTAATTTTTCATTCTCTATCTGATCAAGAATTTCCTGAGTGATCCCTGTAGGATATTCTCCTGAAAAACAAGCATCACATATAGGCAGGTCTTTATACAATCCACGCAATCCTTCAAGTGTCTGATATATAACCTTTTCGCATCCAAGACTTTCTGCTATGTCGTCATTTGTATTATTCGCTGCTATCAATTCTTTCTTGACTGACATATCAATGCCATAAATGCAAGGAAATTTAACTGCTGGCGATGCGGAAACAAAATAGACTTCCTTAGCGCCATACTCTTTAAGCATGTGAATAATATGGCGTGAGGTAGTTCCTCTTACAATGGAATCATCAACTACGGCGATCTTTTTCCCTTCTACAATATCTTTCATGGGATTTAACTTCTGACGCACAGCTCGTTTACGCAATTCTGATCCCGGAGTAATAAATGATCGTCCGACAAAGCGATTCTTGGCTAAACCACGACGATAAGGCGCTTCTATCATTTCGGCTAAACCCGAAGCAAAAAAGTAGGCGGAATTCGGTACATCAATAATAATATCCGGCTTAATATTCGCCTCCTCAACACGCGCCTTAAGCGCTTTACCCATGCGGACCCTTTCACTGGCGACCAGGCGATTACGAAATACAGAATCTTCGCGGGCAAAATAAATAAATTCAAAAACACAAAAAGCTTCTTTCTTACGCTTTAATATTCTTGAATGGATCTTATTATCAAGATCAATAAAAATAGCTTCACCTGCCTCCAGATCGCGGACATAATCATAACCCAAATAATCAAACACGGCAGTTTCGGATGTAAAAATATACTTTGTTCCCTGCGCTGTAACTTTCTTGCCTAAGATCAGAGGGCGAATACCATAAGGATCCGTAAAAGCAAGAAAACCCTTTCCCTTAATATAAGTAATACAAGAATATGCACCCTTGACCACTTCCTGGACAAAAGCCACTGTTTCAAAAAGATCTTCGACTCCAATATGCGATAAATTCTTTTCCTGCAGATAAGCCGCAAAAGTATATAACAAAAGTTCCACATCGTTAGAGGTTTCGACCATACGATGAAATTGCTCGTTAAGTACCTTGCGAAGTTTTACAAAATTGATCACATTTCCGTTGTGGACCATGGCGATCCCAAAGGGATAATTCACGGCAAAGGGCTGGGCATCAATAGCTTCGGTAGAACCGGAAGTTGCATAACGCACATGACCTAGCCCTACATTTCCTTTTAATCTTTTTATATCATAGTTTTTGAATACTTGCGACACATGACCCGTGCCCTTATGCATTCTAAAACGGCCATCTTTAAGCGTTAATACACCGGCTGCATCCTGACCACGATGCTGAATGGATATCAATCCGTTCACCAGTTCGCTGGAGACATCTTCAAATCCGCAAATTCCCAGTATGCCACACATTAGCATTTACTCCTTTGAATTTTATCAATTTTATTTCTGCTCATTTTTTTTCACCATTGTTTGTTTATTGTTAAATACTTTTTTTAGCACTTCTGAATACATTTTATGCTCTAAAGACAAGCCTTTTTTCTCCACTTCTTCCAGACTCCGGCACTCGCTAATATCCAATTCACGTTGCTCAATAATATCGCCGGTATCCATTCCTTCATCTACAAAATGCACTGTTACCTGCGTTTTTTTAAGTCCTTGCTCATAAGCCCATTCATAAGCACCAACTCCCTGAAATTTTTTAGTATCGGCAGGATGAATATTGATGATACGTCCTTTAAAAGCTTGTATAAAAGCAGGACTTAATAATCTCATATAGCCGGCAAGAATGATGTAATCGGGCGAAAATTTATCCATTAAGGCAATGACTTCTTTATCGAAATCTTCCCTCTTTTTGCCTTTTGATAGAATAAAAGCTGTCTCAATGCCCTTTTCTTTTGCCTTTTGTAATCCTTGGGCATTTTCTTTATTGGAAAAAACCAGCACCACGTCACAAGCTTGCTTTAAAATCCCCTCTCGAACCTGATGCAGTATGGCTATCATGTTGCTTCCGCGTCCCGAGATGAAGATTGCAATTCTTTGTTTCATTGTTATTTCACTTAAAAATGTTTTGAAAGAATCTGTTTAATCCGCTTCGCTGTCTGTAGCGCCCCATCATGGTTTTTTGCTCGTTGATCAGTGAAGCGAGGTTATATTCCCAGACGGCGGTATTACTGAGGGTATCCGTCCTTGCGATATGAGCGTTGACCTCATACAACTCGTCGGGAAAATGCATGGTATATATCCAGGAATACTGACCCAGCATTGCGTATTTTAACACATTAGCGATCTGGCCACTGCGGACACTTATAGTATCGCTCATTGTGATAAGGCGTTTTAATGTCCGGCTATCCTTTTCATCAAGAATATAAAACTTGCCGAACCATTTATTTTCTATTTCATTTAATAATAGGATATTTTCAAAAGACAATTCAACATGTATCCAGGTGTTATTATCAAGTATATATGTGTTGTATACATTTACATCAATACCTTCTACGCTATCACAGAGAGATACAATGCTTAAGTCAAGAATTTCTTCATCCTCCATATCCGTTGACATGGGCAAACCAATATCAAAATTCACCCGACCCGAAAGATCGTTCTCTAGCCAAAGCTCCTCGCGGTATTCCAGGCAAGAAGTGAGAAGCAGGAGAGAAATAATCATCAAAACAAAGAATATCCATGAGGCTAAGCTTGTGTTTTGATTTTGTGTTTTACGGTTCATTTCGTTTTTTCTGGATTTAAATCCAAGGCTAAGCGATTATTGATCTAAAAAATTTCCATACGCAATGTATTGCGTCTCCACTCTTCAGCAAATTACTTCTCCAGTCCCTTATGAGCAATATCCTTACGATATCTCATCTTATCAAACGAGATCTTCTCTATCTCACGGTAACAAGCTTTTATTGCGTTTTCGAGTTTTTTGTCTTTGCAGACTATATTCAGCACACGACCGCCGGATGTTACTAGTTTATCTCCCTCTAACTTGGTCCCTGCATGAAAGCAAAGTGTATCTTTATTGAGTTTATCCAAGCCTGTAATCTCTTTACCTTTTTCATAAGCTCCGGGATAAGCACCTGACGTCAACACCACATCCACAAAATAGTCATCGTAAAATTCCATTTCTACATCGTCCAAACTTCCATCAAAGCAGGCCAAAATTATTTTTAGCAGATCGCTTTTTAAGGATGGCAATATCACTTCAGTTTCGGGATCGCCAAAACGCATATTGTACTCGAGTAATTTGGGACCGGATTCATCGAGCATAATACCAAAATAAATCACACCCTTACAATTAAAAGCTTCTTCTTCTAAACCAATAAGAGTCGGAAGAATTATATCTTCATCAATTTTATCTAATATTTCATCCGTAACGAAGGGTACCGGACAGTATGCGCCCATTCCACCGGTATTGGGACCTTTATCACCATCGAAAGCTGCTTTATGATCCTGAGAAGGCAAAAAACAATTAATAACCTTGCCATCGCTAATGCCAATAATGGATAATTCCTGGCCATGAAGTTTTTCTTCGATGATATAATCTGCATCCTGGCCATATTTTAATTTAATATCCTTTACTGCTTTAAAAGCTTCATCTTCATTGGAACAGACATATACGCCCTTACCGGCAGCAAGTCCATCATATTTAATGACCACATCCCCCTTGTGATCCTTAATAATAGAAATAGGATCATCTTGTGCTCTAAACTTTTTAAAATCAGCAGTCGCTATACCATACTTATTCATGAATTCTTTAGAAAAGATCTTAGAACATTCCAATTGAGCAGCCCTTTTATCGGGACCAAAAACGAGTACATCGGAGTCTTCAAAAGCATCAACAATGCCATTCTTTAGATAAAATTCGGGACCAACAACAAACAAGCTGATATTTTCTTTAGCGCAAAATGCTTTAAGTCCATCAGTATCGGAAGGATCAATGTCAATATTAAGCTCTGTTCCCCCGTTTCCGGGAAGGACAAAAACCTTATCAGCTAAGTCTGACTGCCTTAGCTTCCATTGCAAAGCATGCTCGCGGCCGCCGAAACCAATTACAGCAATATTCATGATTACCCCTACCCTAATCAATTAAACACTTAAATTCTTAAACTTCTTCTAAGCTTCTTAACCTCTTAACCTCTCAACCTCTGAGCTTCTTCTTCAACTCTTTCAAAAATTCATCACAAATCTTCTCTGCAAACCCTATATAAGAAAATGTCCGCAACTGCGATAATTCTGCACGTACTTCATCAGATACTTTCAGCGAATTGATAAATTTATTTAAATTGCCAATAGTGAATTCTTGGCCGCGAGTTAAATGTTTCATCATATCATAAGGATTGGCAATATTTTCGCGTCGTAAAATTGTTTGGATTGGCTCTGCCAACAACTCAGGATATTTATGTAATTCGTTCTCACAATATTCCGTATTTACGGTCAGTTTTTTTAATCCGCGCATCGTTTCCAAAAGCCCTAAATGTGCATGTCCCAACGCCACACCAAAATTTCTTTCAACCGTTGAATCCGAAAGATCGCGCTGCAGTCTGGAACGGGACAATTTGCTTGTAAAATGTTCAAGCAGAGAATTTGCAATACCAAGATTACCTTCGGAATTTTCAAAATTAATGGGATTAACCTTATGAGGCATAGTTGATGAACCTACTTCACCCTTTTTTGCTTCTTGCTTAAAATATCCGAGCATAAGATAAAGCCACATATCCTGATCCATATCGATAAGAATGCTATTGATCATCTTCGTCAGAAAAAAATACTCAGCCCAGTTATCGTGATCTTCTATCTGAGTGCTGACAGCATTAACTTCCAGTTCCAGCGATTTGATAAAATCTTGGGAAAATTTAATCCAGTCCACACCAGTGGAAGCCACCCTAAAGGCCGAATAATTTCCCGTAGCGCCATTGAATTTGCCACAGAATTTTAGAGTTTTTAGTGCCTGATACTGGCGAAGAAGTCGTGAAGCAAAAACTGTAATTTCTTTTCCTGCCGTTGTGGGTGATGCCATCTGACCATGAGTTCTTGCCGGCATGGGAATAGCTTTCCACTCCTGTATCTTTTCTGCAAGAAAATCTAAAAAATCTTTTATTGCAGGGAGCTGGACTTCGTCGCGATATTTTTTAATTAATAAAGTATGGGCAAGATTATTCACATCCTCTGAAGTCAGAGCAAAATGTATCATATTGGAATGTTTGAGGTTAAGAGAATTTATCAGAAAAACTTCACAGGCTTTTACATCGTGATTTAAGTCTTTTTCTATATTTTTAATATCGAGATAATCTTTTTCCGTAAAAGATTCGAGTTGTTTTTCGATCTTTTTGATCTCGCGACTGCTTAAAGGCGGGAAAAGTCCGGTTTTATCTAAAGCCAGTAAGTATTTGATTTCCACGTGAATACGAGAGCCCATCAAAGCAAATTCCGAGAAGTAATCAGTGAGAGTCTCGACACGCTTAAAATAACGACCATCGAGAGGAGAAATTGTTTTTAACATTTCTTATCCTTTACTTTATTACCCTTTACCCTGACAAATCGAGTGATTTGTTTCAGCACTGGAATATAATGCAATGAAAGACTTAATGAAATTAATTTTCAAGAATATTTCGATGACGCGCCCTAGCCCAGAATTGTCGGGGCGAAGGTGAGTTAGAAGTCAAAAATCCACCCTGGCCTTGGCAAATATGTGCCGAAATAAGGAGAAAAATATATTCAGATGCACAGCAGAGAGGCCATGGCTTCTCTCTATAAAAAGATCATTTTTTTGGGCGCCGCAGCAAACATTTATGAATAAATCTAAAGCAAACCAAAGCTGCGGCAAAAATTGAAAATGCTAAATCGATTGTTTGGATATTCTTTTATTCGACTGCCCGAGGCGTGTGAGCGGCGTTCTCGCAAAATTTACAATTAAACTTCCGACGCAGAATCCTCCTTCTCCGTCAGTCTCAAAGAGATTCCTGTGAAGTTGGCGGATTCGGACGGACAAATCTTGCGTCGTTATTGCTCATTAGGCGGGAACATAGCGCGAAAAGCAAAGCTTTTCACATTTGATGAGATTTTAGTTTTTTCGTTTTTAACGGTTAACTGATCACCGGATACGCCACTTTTCCCCGATCACAGTTTTCTCTTGAATTTTTCATACTAATAT